>DASWDY010000240.1:0-3031 GCA_036395035.1 Candidatus Limnocylindria bacterium | reverse complement strand
GCCGAGGGTGACGTCATCTCGGTCCCGATCGACAAGTGGCACCAGCACTTCAACGACGATCCGGACAAGCGCGTCCGCTATCTCGGGATCACCAACCTCCCGCTATTGCGCGCGATGGGGCTGTCGACGCTGGAGGACGCCGCCGGCGGCTAACGCGGGCGGAAGAGGGGAAGCGTCACCTCGTCCGTCACGGGCGTGAACGCGACCTCGACCGGCATCCCCACGCGCACCTCCGCGGGCGCGACGCCCGTGAGGCGCGTGACGAGGCGCACGCCCTCCTCGAGCTCCACGATCGCCACGACGTACGGGAGCTGATCGCGGAACGCGGGGTGGTAGGAGCGCTGGAACGTGACGAACGAGAAGACCGTGCCGCGTCCGCTCGTGCGCTCCCACGACCACTCCGTCGACCAGTCGCGCGGACAGCGCGGCGACGGCGGGAAGAAGAACGCGCCGTCGCGTGCGCACCGCTGGATGCGCAGCTCGCCGCGGTGCACCGCCTCCCAGAACGGCCCGGACTCGAGGCTCGGGCGGGGGAGCGGTGGAGCGGCGGTCATGTCCGCGACAGCAGGAGCGAGCTGTGGCACACGGTGTGGCCGCCGTGCCCGCTGACGAGCGCGACGTCCGCGCCCGCGACCTGACGCTCGGGAGGGAGGTCGCCGCGCAGCTGCCGCGCGGCCTCGACGATCTGGAGCATCCCCTCGACGTGCCCTTCCGAGAGCTGTCCGCCTGATGTGTTCGTCGGGAGACGGCCGCCGCGACAGAGCGCGCCCGATGCGGCGAACGGACCGCCCTCGCCCTTGGCGCAGAAGCCGTAGTCCTCGAGCTGCACCAGCGCCATGTACGTGTAGCAGTCGTAGAGCTGCGCGCAGTCGACGTCGTCGGGGCCGAGGCCGGCCATCGCGTACGCCTTCGCGCCGCTCGGGCCCGCCGCGGTCGAGGTCATGTGGTCGTCGGCGGACCAGCCGCGCAGGTTGTTGAAGGTGCCGAACCCGCTGATCGTCACGGGCCGCCGCCGCAGGTCCTTCGCGCGCTCGACGCTCGTCACGACGACCGCGCCCGCGCCATCGACCGGCACGCTGCAGTCGTAGAGGCCGAACGGCTCGACGATGCGCCGCGCGCCGAGGTACTCGTCCATCGTGAGCGGCTCGCGGATGTACGCGGCGGGGTTGCGCGTCGCGTGGTCGCGGAACGCGAGCGCGACCGCGCCGAGCTGCTCCTGCGTCGTGCCGTAGCGCTCCATGTGCCGCCGCGCGCCGAACGCGTGCTGCGCGGTCGCGCCGAAGAGGCCGAACTCGGGGCCGAACTCCGACGCCGCCTGCTCCTCAGGCACGAGCGACACGCGCTCGCGCTGCGCTTCCGAGCGGTGCGTGCGCGACCAGCTGTCGCGCCCGTACCCGCACACCGCCACCTCGCACAGCCCGGCGTCGATCGCGAGGACCGCGAGGATCACCGAGAGGATCTGGCTGGCCCCGCCGTTGTCGACGGTGGTGCTGAATGCCGCGTCGATCCCGAGGAGCTGCCCGATGCGCTGGTGGTGCGTGTACACCTCGTCGGGCCCGCGGCAGACGATGGCGTCGACGTCGTCCTTGCGCAGCCCCGCGTCCTCGATCGCGTCGACCATCGCGTCCACGAGCAGGCCGAGCGCGCTGCGGTCGGGGACCTTTCCGATCGCGCTCTGCCCGATGCCGACGATCGCGTAGCGGTCGCGCAGCCGACGCGCGCGCTCGCCGTCGATCACGAGCGCGGCGCGACGAGGACCCGGTCGCGCGGCCAGTGGTCGATGAGCTCGGCGCCGTCCTTCGTGACGACGACAGCGTCCTCGAGGCGCACCCCGCCGATCCCGCGCTCGCCCTCGCGGCCCTCGATCGCGATCGTCATGCCCTCCTCGAACGTCTGCGGATGGTCGAGCGACCACTGGCGGTTGATGATCGGGTAGCCGTACGCGTGCAGGCCGATGCCGTGCCCGATCTCGAGCGTCAGCACCTGGGCCTCCTCGTCGTAACCCCAGGTGCTCGCGGGTGGGAAGTGCTTCGCGGCGTCCGCCGTCGTCGCACCCGGCTCGATCGCGTCGATGACGCGGTCGAGGCGCTCGACGAGCCGTGCGTACCAGTCCGCGACCTTCTTCTCGGGCTCGCGTCCGACCGAGAACGTGCGGTAGTAGCAGGTCTTGTAGCCGAGGTAGCCCATGCTGCAGAACGCGCCGTACGCGAGATCGCCGACCTGGAGGATCCGTCCCGTCCGCTCGAAGGCGCGGTCGAAGCTCGCCGGGCCCGTGCGGAAGTGCATCGCCGGGACCTCGTCCGCGCCCGCCTCGTACGCGGCCGCGATCGCGGCGTACGACGCCTGGACGTCACGCGCCCCCGGCTTGAGCGCGGCCCACGCCGCGTACCACGCGGCGTCGGCGATGGCGAACGCCATCTTCAAGCAGTTGATCTCGTCGACCGTTTTCGTCTTCGTCGCCTCGAGCATGAGCGGCCAGCCGTCGATCGTCGTGATGCCGCGCTCGCGCAGCGCGGCCTGGGCGCGGCCGTCGAACCCGACGACGGCAAGCCTCTCCGTCGCCAGCCCGCGCGCTTCGAGCTCGCGGTGGATGCCCTGTGCGAACAGCTTCGCCTCGGCGTCAGCCGCTTCCGCGCCGATCCCACCCGCCAGCCATGCGCGCGCGAGGCGCCATTCCTTCACCCACGGCGCGTGCTCCGGATAGTCCTGGATCCAGCCGGCGTGATGGAACACGACGGGATCGCCCTCGGCGAAGAAGAGGACGTACCAGAGCTGCGGGTTGAACTCGGGGCCGCGCACGCTCGCGAGATACCTCGTGTTCTCGGGGCGCGCCGCGAGGATCGCGGGGACGCCGCGCCCGCGCAGGACCGCGCGCGCCTTGTCGGCGCGTTCGCGGCGCATGCGGTCGGTGTCGATGCGCTGCTGCCAGTCGACGTACGACGTGCCGAACGACAGGCGCGACGCCATCTTCACCACGCCGCGATCATAGCCAGCATGGGGCATCTGACCCTCCGCCGAGGGGCCACACCAC
>DASWDY010000239.1:0-14583 GCA_036395035.1 Candidatus Limnocylindria bacterium | reverse complement strand
CTGACCGACCCGTGATGCGGAGCTATATCAGCGCTTTTCTGAACTTCGCGATCGCGGCTGAGGGGCCGTCGGGATCGAGGTACACCGCGGAGCCCGCGACGATCACCGTCGCGCCGGCGTCGGACACGGCCCGCGCGTTCTCGGGCTTCACACCGCCGTCCACTTCGAGCTCGCACGTCGCGCCGCGATCGTCGATCGCGCGCCGGGCCGCGGCGATCCGCTCGAGCGACCCGGGGAGGAACGACTGCCCGCCGAACCCCGGACGCACGCTCATCACGAGCGCGAGGTCGACGCCGCCGACGAACGCGAGCATCCGCTCGAGCGGTGTGTCCGGATGGCACGTGACGCCGGGGCGCATCCCCCGCCTCCGGATCTCCGCGAGCGTGCCCGCGACATCCGGCGCGGTCTCCACGTGGATCGTGAGGTACGTCGCGCCCGCGTCGGCGTAGTGGCCGATCCAGCGATCGGGCCGCTCGATCATCAGGTGGACGTCGAGCGGCAGGCGTGTCGCGGCGTGAAGATCCGCGACCATCTTTGGCCCGAACGTGAGGTTCGGGACGTAGTGCCCATCCATCACGTCCACATGGACCCAGTCCGCGCCCGCGCGCTCGGCCGCCTGCACGGCGTCGCCGAGGCGCGCGAAGTCCGCGGACAGTATGGATGGGGCGATAAGTGGCGGCATCCGCCGGGCCATTGTTCGGGCCAACTGGGTCGGGCATCATACGCGTCAGCACAGGGCCTCCGGATCTTCGTGGGGAGCGGTCGTGAGAGGCTCACATCACGGCCAAGGAGAGCGCCAGCTCATGTATCGCCCACAGAACCTGCGCCTGCCGGGACCGACCTTCGTGCCGCAGTCCGTCCTCGCCGCGTCGTCGCGGCCGCTCATCAACCACCGCGGCCCCGAATTCGCGTCGCTGCTCGCGGCGCTGACCCGCGCGCTCCAGGACTTCCTCCGGACGCAGGGCGACGTGCTCCTGCTGACGTCCTCGGGTAGCGGCGCCATGGAGGCCGCCGTCGCGAACACGCTGTCGCGCGGCGACCGCGTGCTCGTCTTCAGCAACGGCGCCTTCGGCGAGCGCTTCCACTCGATCGCGAAGTCGTACGGCGTGGACGCGCGTCGCGTCGACGTCACGTGGGGCCGCGCGGTCGACCCCGACCTCGTCCGCGACGAGCTCGCGAAGGAGAAGGGCAAGGACGCGGCGAAGGCCGTGCTCCTCACGCACAACGAGACGTCCACGGGCGTCCTCAACCCCCTGAAGGACATCGCCGAGGTCGTCCGCGAGAGCGGCAAGCTCTTCATCGTCGACAGCATCTCGGGCGCCGGCGCGACCGAGGTCGAGGTCGACGACTGGGGCATCGACGTGCTCGTGAGCGCGTCGCAGAAGTCGTGGGGCGCGCCGCCCGGCGTCGCGATCGTGACGATGGGCCCGCGCGCGTGGAAGGCGTACGACCGCTCCGACCTGCCGAAGGCGTACTTCGACCTGCAGCAGGCCAAGGCGTCGCTCGAGAAGGCACAGACCCCGTCGACGCCCGCGGTGACCGTGTTCATCGCGCTGCAGGAGTCGCTGAAGCTCATGGCCGAGGAGGGCATCGCCTCGATCTGCCAGCGCCACCGCGACCTCGCGTACGCGACGCGCCGCGGCGTCCAGGCGCTCGGGCTGCAGCTCTTCGCCGACGAGGCGCACGCGTCGCCGACCGTGACCTCGTTCCGCTCGCCGACCCGCGTCGACGCGCGCAACCTCATACGGATCCTGCGCGAGAGCTACGACACCGTCATCGCCGGCGGCCAGGGCCGCCTCGAGGGGCAGATCGGCCGCATCGGCCACATGGGCTTCGTCACGCTGCAGGACATGGTCTCGTTCCTCAGCGCGCTCGAGCTGACGATGCGCGACCTGCACCAGCCGGTCGAGCCGGGCCAGGCGATCGCCGCGTGCCTCCGCGCGTACGACGAGGCGACGCAGCCGCCGCCGAAGGCCAAGCCCGCCGCGCGCGCGGCGACGCCCCGCGCTCCCGTCGCGCGCTAGCCGAGGACGCGCATCCGCGACAGCGCCGCGGCGGCCTCCTCGGCGAGGCGCCGCGGCTCGTCGCCGTGGACCATGACGACCATCTCGCTGAACCCCGCGCGGCGGTAGGTCTCGATCTGCCGCAGCGTCGCGTCCGCGCCCTGCCAGCGCATCTGCGCTGAGCGGCGGATCGCCGCCGGGTCGCGGCCGACGGCGCGGCAGTGCTCCTCGAGCACCTTCACGAGGTCGAGCGTCGCGTGCTCGTCCGCGTTCGAGTTCCAGACGTCGGCGTGCCGGGCGACGACGCGCAGCGTCCGCTTCGGGCCGGAGCCGCCGATCCAGATCGGCGGGTGCGGGCGCTGCACCGGCTTCGGCACCGCGATCGCGCCCTCGAGCCGGTAGAACTTCCCGGCGTACGTCGCGCGCTCTTCCGTCCACAGCAGCTTGGTCACGGCGCAGGCCTCGTTCAGCATCCGGATGCGATCCGCGACGCTCGGGAACGGCAGCCCGAACATCCGGAATTCCGGCTCGTTCCACGCCGCGCCGATCCCGAACTCGAGGCGGCCGCCAGAGAGGTGATCGATCGTCGCCGCGAGCTTCGCGTGCTGGGCCGGGTGGCGGTAGAGGTTGCCCGCGACCATGAGGCCGATGCGCACGCGCTTCGTGGCCTCGGCCATCGCGGCGAGCATCGCCCAGCCCTCGAAGACGATCCGCGTCGGATCAGCACCGAGCGAGACGAGATGGTCGAAGCCCCACAGCCCGTCGAATCCCGCCTCGTCGGCGATCCGCCACACGTCGCGATGGACCTCGATCGGGTGGACCTGCGGAGGGAGCTTCAGCCCGATGCGGAGGGGATGCACCGCCGCGTATATTCGCTGCTCCATGGAAGCCGCGCGCTTCGAGCGCCAGGTCCGCACCGAAGCGAGCGAGGTCTTCATCGTCTACGGCGGCGCGCGGCGCATCGGCCGGATCGACCTGCACTACGCGCGCTTCGAGGTCCACGGGACGCTCCTCCTCGAGGTCGAGCTCACCGATGACGAGGTCCAGCAGCTCATCGATCAGCTCGATGAGGAGCTCGTGCAGACGCACGACCCCGAGCGCGAGGACTTCCTCGTCACCGTCTACCGCGGCGAGGAGCTCGGGTTCTACTCGGACGAGTACGACTCCGACGAGGAGGAAGAGGACGAAGAAGAGGAAGACGACCGCTAGACACGGACGTCCGCCTCGGTCGCAGCGCTGAGCCGCACCAGATCCGCCGGCGAGATCGGGAAGACCGCGTCCGGCAGGCCCGCCGCCGCCCACACGACCTCATGCCCCAGCAGCGCGTCGTCGACCACCACCGGCAGGGGCACGCGGTGGCCGAACGGCGGCACGCCACCGACGACGAAGCCGGTCGTCGCGCGCACCTCGTTCGCCGTCGCGCGCCGCGCGGAGTAGACCCCGAGCACCGCCGCGAGCTTCGACTCGTCCACGCGGTCGCTGCCCGTTACGAGCACGACGACCGGATCGCCCGCGGCGAGGAAGACGAGCGACTTCACGATCTGCGCGACCTCGCACCCGATCGCGCGCGCCGCGTCCGCTGCCGTGTGGGTCCCCGCGGGAAAGCGGCGCACGTCGAGGTCGAGCCCGTGCTCCTTCGCATGCGCGCGGACGCGCTCGATCGCTGGATGAGTCACCCGCCCGAGCGCTGATCTACCCCGCTACAGCTTCGGGATGAGCCTCGTGATCGTGTCGAGCACGCGCTGCGGCACCAGCGCGATCAGCTCGCGCGCCACGCTCCACCACGCGTCCTCGGCCTGCTCGCGCGCCTCGTCGCTCGCGCCCGCGGGCGCGTAGCGTTCGCGCACGCGCGCGTCAGCGATCACGCGGATCGGCTGGCGGACGTCGGGCACGGCCGCGCCGAGCGCGTCCGCGAACTCGTACGTCGTCTCGGACGGGCGCGACGGATGGCCGATGTACGACGCGAGCAGGCGCGCCTTGCCCCACGACGCCTCCACCGGCGACTGCCCGCGGAATCGCCACTCGAACCGCACGACGAACGCGAGCAGCGCCAGCAGCGCGAGGCCGAGCGCGGCGACGAGCGGCGTCGGGTCGACCGGCCTCGTCGCGACCGCGGAGCCGTCCCCTGTCGCGCCCTCGTCGAGCGCGAGGTCCTTGTCGAGGAGCCGCTGGCTCGGGTCGAGGAGCAGGTCGCCATCGTTCGGCGTCCCGTTCTCCGGGTTCAGGTTCGGGTCGGTCGCGTCCTCCGAGCGGAAGAAGGGCGTCTCGGATGGCGTCGGCTCGAACTCGATCCAGCCGAAGCCCGTGAAGTACACCTCGACCCACGCGTGCGCATTGATCTGCTTCACGATGTAGCGCCCGGTCGTCGGATCGAACGTCCCGCTCGTGAAGCCTTCGACGAAGCGCGCCGGGATGCCGACCTCGCGCGCCATCATCACCATCGACGCCGCGAAGTACTCGCAGAAGTCCTCCTTGAGGTCGAAGAGGAACCAGTCGATCGGGTCGCGCCCCGGAGGCGGCGGCCGCACCACGGGCGCGTAGCGGTAGTTCGTCCGCAGGAACGACTCGATGGCCTCGGCCTTGTCGTATGGGTTGTCGCGGCCTTCGACGACCTTGCGGGCGAGCTCGCGCACCCGCTGCGGGAGCGTGCTCGGCATCTGCAGGTAGGCGCGCTTGATCGCGTCGCTGTACTGCGCCGGCGACCGCCGCAGCGATCCCTTGTCCGCGGTCGAGACGACCGACGTGACCGTGTAGCTCCCCGAGTTGCGCTGTTCGAGCGCGCGCACGCGGCTCGAGAACGAGCGGTCGTCGCCCGTGAGGAACTGCACCGGCACGCTCGCCTTCACCGGCTCGTTCGCCGCGAAGAGCATGTTGCCGAAGGGCTCCTGCATCTCGAACGTCGCGTCGAGCCGCTCGCGCTGCTGGAAGCGCTCGGCCGTGACCTTGTCGACGCGGTCGACCTCGGTCGTGCGCCAGCCCTGCCCCGTGTAGAAGTCGTACGTGATCGCGCGCCAGAACCGCCCCTGCGGCGCGTCGACGGTCATGACGACGCTCTCGCCGAGGTTCGGCGACTGCCCGAGGCGGATGGCGTCGGAGAACGTGACCCCGCGGAGGCGGCTCGGGCCGGACACGCCCGCGAAGAAGCGCTGCCACTCCGTCTCGACGCGCTGGTACGGGCCCTCGAAGACGTTGAAGGCGGTGTCGAGCGCCTCGGCGGCGCCGACGCGCGGCGTGACGAGCGCCATGATCACGAGGACAGCAGTCCACGTGAGGCCGCCGCGCAGCACCCGCCAGTCCATCTCGCCGGTGGGCTGGATGTTCCGGCGGTCCCAGCGCTCCTGGAGCGCGACGATGTGCAGACGGACCATCAGGACGAGCGCGCAGAGCGTGAACACGACGAGGTCGAGGAGCAGCGGCGTCAGCGCGAGCGAGACGTTCAGCGTGAGGCAGAGGCCGTTGATGAGGAGCGCCTCCCACACACGCCCGCTGCGGGCGAGGGTGAACGCGCCGACGAACGCCGCCGCCCACACGCTCGCGCCGAGGAACAGCGTGAACACGATCTGCCCGCGCGCGGCTTCGCCCGCGAGCACCTGCGTGAGCCACGTGTTCACGTCGATGCCGAGCGAGATCGCGCGCTCGCGGAACGGACCCTCGTCGACAGCGGAGATCGTGAACATCGTCACGATCAGCGCGCCGAGCGCGGATCCGAGGAGCGCCGCGCGCAGCGGCCGCAGGGGACCGTTCCCGACGAGCGTGCCGAGGACGAGACCGATGAGCGCGACCCAGGTGAGGTGCTGCGAGAGCTCGACCCAGTCGGCCTGCTGCAGCGAGAGCGGGTAGACGAGCGTCATGATCGCGAAGATCGGCAGGCCCGACCAGCCGCCGCGGAACCGCAGGCGCCGCAGGTCGATCGGTGGGAAGAGCGCGCGCAGGGTGGCGTTCATGCGGCCGCCGCGATCTCGCGGAAGAGATCCTCGATGCGCGCATCGGCCGGCAGGTACGCCGAGGCGATCCCGGCGACCGCGAGCTCGCCGAGGATCGCGTTGCGCCGCGCGCGGTCGCGCTCGTCCCCCGGGATGGGCGACCCGACGATCACGGCCTGGGTCGAGATGGCCGACTCGCGCAGCGTCGCCGCGGGCCGCACCCATTGGCGGTCGAGCGAGGGCGTGACGATGAGGCACGACGAGCCGCGGCGGATCCGCGGCGTCGTCTCGATGAGCGTCTCGGCGATGCCGTGGTCGCCGCCGGCCTGCACCTCGGCGAGGAACTGCATGACCTTCCCGAGCTGCTTCGTGCCGCGGTCCGGTTGCATGATCTCGGCCCGGCGGCCGCTGGTGACGAGCCCGACGTTCCGGTGCTCGTGGAGGGCCTTCGCGACTACGGACGCGATGACCGTCACCGCGCGCTCGATCGTCGCGTTCTCCCCATCACCGCGGTGCCAGTGGCGGTCGAGGTCGAGGTAGATCCAGAGGTCGGCGGTCTTGTCGAGCTCGAACTCCTTCACGTGGAGCTGCCGCAAGCGCGCGGTCGACCGCCAGTGGATGCGGTTGAACGCGTCGCCGGGGCGGTACTCGCGGACGCCCATGACCATGCTCGTCGCCTGGAGCGACCGCTGGCCCGTGAGCACGCCGCCTTCGAGCATCGACCCCGGCAGCTGCCAGTGCGGGAGCGGCAGCACCTTCGGGTACACGAGGATGAGCGCCGGCGCGTCCACGCGCGTCTCCGTGGCGAAGAGGCCGAACGGGTCGCCCGACCGCAGCACGATCGGCCCGAGGTGGAACCGCCCGCGCCGCAGCGCCTTCACGAGCACCTTCCACTTGCGGTCCCTCTGGCCCGCGATCGACAGGACGCGGCCCGGCAGGTGCTCCGGCCAGTTCGATTCCTCGAAGACCTCGAGCCACAGCTTCCCGAAGCGGTGCTCGTTCCGCAGCTCATAGCGCAGCTCGATGGTGTCGCCGAGATGCGCATAGGCCTGGCCGATCTGGCGCTGCACCGAGAGGCCCTCGAGCGTCTGGCGCGAGACGATCCACATCGCCGCGCCGACGAACAGCACGAGGTACGCGAGGTACGACAGCAGGTCGATGCCGCTCGCGACCGCGGTGACGAAGAGCGCAAGCCAGAGGACGCCGAAGTGCCAGGGCCGCATGGCGCCTAGGCCCGCGCGGCCGCGGTCGACATCTCCACCGGCACGCTCGCGAGGACCTCGGCGATGACGGTCGTCGTCGCCAGGTCCTTCAGGCGGGCCTGCGGCTGGAGGATGAGACGGTGCGACAGCGTCGGCGCGGCGAGCGCCTTCACGTCGTCGGGGAGAACGAAGTCGCGGCCGCGGATGGCCGCGTACGCCTGTGACGCGCGCGTGAGCGCGAGCGACCCTCGCGGCGACGCTCCGAGGTACACGTCCGGATGCGACCGCGTCGCGGCGACGACGCTCACGATGTAGCGCTTCACCGCGGGCGCAAGGTGGATGTCACGCACGCGAGCCTGCGCATCGATGAGGTCGTCGGCCGCGAGGACCTGCCCGAGCGTCTCGATGGGATGCTGGACGCGCTGCGCATCGAGGATCGCGATCTCCTGATCCTCGGTCGGGTAGCCGAGCTGGAGGCGCAGGAAGAAGCGGTCGAGCTGCGCCTCGGGGAGCGGGAACGTGCCCTCGTACTCGATCGGGTTCTGCGTCGCCATGACGAGGAACGGGTCGGGCAGCCGATAGGTCACGCCGTCGACGGTGACCTGGTGCTCCTCCATGGCCTCGAGGAGCGCCGACTGCGTCTTCGGCGTGGCCCGGTTGATCTCGTCGGCCAGGACGATCTGGCTCATCACCGGCCCTGGCCGGAATTCGAACGTGTTCGTCCGCTGGTCGAAGATCGCGACACCCGTCACGTCCGATGGCAGGAGGTCCGGCGTGAACTGGATGCGCCGGAAGGAGCACCCGAGGGAGCGCGACAGGGATTTCGCGAGCACGGTCTTGCCCGTCCCGGGCACGTCCTCGATGAGGATGTGCCCGCGGCAGAGCAGCGCCACGATGGCAAGCTCGACCTCGTGGTGCTTGCCAAAGATGACCTTTTCGACGTTCGCGACGACGCCTTCGACGCGCCCGCTGAGCTCCGAACCGTCCACCCTACGTACTCCCATGGGCCGATCGCCCTGTGCTCATGGTACGTGCCGACTTGGTCGTTAGGTTCAACGTCCGAGCGCCGCACGCAGCACGGCGCCGCCCACCGGGGCCGCGTCCTCGCCGCCCCTCGGGCTGTTCTCGATGAGCACGGCGATGGCCGCGGTCGGCACCTCGGCCGGCGCGAATCCGACGAACCATCCATGCGCCGCGCCCGACGGCGTCTCGGCCGTCCCGGTCTTCCCGGCCACGTGGACCCCCTGGATGCGCGCCCCGAACGCGAACGCGCCGGGTGCTTCGACCGCCGCGACCATGGCCGCCGCGATCGTCGCGGCCGTGTCCGGACGGATCGCCTGTCCCGCGGCGCCGGGCTCCACGAGGCGCAGCGGATCGCCGCGTGCGTCGAGCACCGCGGTCGCGTAGTGCGGCGTCGGCAGCGAGCCGCCGCGCGCGATGGTCGCGGCGACGAGCGCCATCTGGAGCGGCGAGACGAGCAGCTCGCCCTGCCCGAACGAAGTGTCCGCGACGAGGATCGGCCGGTCGAGCTGGCCGTTGGTCGAGACCTGCCCCTTCGCCGCGTTCACCTCGCACCTCGGCGTGCTGCCGATCCCGAACCGCGCGGCGTACTCGGCGAGGCGGGCGCCGCCGGTCGCGAGGCCGGCCTTCGCGAAGTAGATGTTCTCGGAGCGCTGGAACGCGAGCGAAAGGTCGAAGTCGCCGTGCGCCTGGGAGGCCGAGCGTACGGCGTAGTTCCCCCACGACGCGTCGGCCTTGTACGGATCGTCCACGCGGACCTTCGCCTTCGGGTCCCAGCCGCTCTCGAGGGCGGCCGCCGTCGTCACGAGCTTGAACGTGGAACCCGGCGGGTAGAGGCCCTGCGTCGCGCGGTCGAGGAGCGGCCGGCCCGTGTTCCCGTTCACCTGCTGCCACGCGATGTCCTGCTGTGCGGGGTCGACGACGAGGTTCGGCTCGTACCCGGGCTCGCTCACCGACGCGAGAACGGCCCCCGTCCGCGGATCGAGGACGACGACGGCCCCGCGGCGCCCGCCGAGCGCCGCGACGGCGGCGCGCTGCACGCTCGGGACGATGCCGAGGCGCACGCTGCCCGGGTCGGGCTGCTCGCGCAGGTAGCGCGCGCGCCACTGGCCGATCGGATCGGCGGCGTCGCGGCCGATGAGGGACTCGGCGTATGCCGCCTCGAGGCCCGCAGCGCCGTACTTGAACGAGGCGTACCCGACGACCTGCGCGAGCGAGCGATCCGCGTAGCGCCGGCGCAGCGATCCGTCCGCCTGGCGCACGCTCTCGGCGAGGGCGGTGCCGTCCGCCGCGAGGATCCGCCCGCGCGGGCGGTCTTGGAGCGTCGCGAGCAGCCGCGGATTGAACGCGTCCCCCGACAGGTCCGCCGACGCGACGAGGCTCCAGTACCCGACGCCGATCGACGTCGCGAGGAACGCGAGCGCGATGAGCAGCGTCAGCGCGCGGACGTTGCCGCCGATCGGCGCGATCACCAGGTACGTTCCGGAAGCGCGCGACGCGCCTTTGGGAGACCGCTTCCGATCCGTCCTCGCGGGGCGTTGGTCATCGCGTCAGCCACCCCTGACCCTCATCGTCACGTCACTGATCCGGAGCAGGATGGCCACGATGACGAAGTTCGTGACCAGCGAGCTCCCGCCGTACGACAGGAACGGCAGCGTCACGCCCGTCAGCGGGATGAGCTTCGCGTTGCCGGCGACGATGACGAGCGTCTGGAACGCGAGCGCGAACGAGAGCCCGCCGGCCAAGAGCTGCAGGAACGGCGTCGGCGCGCGCATCGCGATCGTCATGCCGCGGAAGACGAGCACGAGATAGAGCGCGAGGAGCGCGAGGGCTCCGACGAAGCCGACCTCCTCCGTGAACGCGGCGAAGACGAAGTCGCTCCACACGACGGGGATCCGCTCCGGCATGCCGTTGCCGAGGCCGGCGCCGAGGAGCCCCGCGTTCCCGAACGCGAAGAGGCCCTGGACGAGCTGGTACCCCGCTCCGAAGCGCAGCTCGTCGGAGAACGGCGCGAGCCACGTGACGATCCGCGCGTTCACGTGCTCGAAGACGCGCGATGCGGCCCAGCCGCCCACCACGAGCATGACGACGCCCGCGAGCGAGTAGGCGGCCCTGCCGGTGGCGAGGAACAGCATCGCGAGGAAGATCCCGAAGAAGAGGAGCGTCGCGCCGAGGTCCTTCTGCAGGATCATCACGCCCATGGCGAGCGCCCACATGAGGACGATCGGGATGAGGTACGGGAGCGGCGGGACCGGGACCGGCCCGATGCGCCGCGGCGGCGTCGCGAGCAGCTCGCGGTGCTCCTCGAGGTACGCCGCGAAGAAGACCGCCAGCACGACCTTCACGATCTCGGCGGGCTGGAAGCTGAGGAGGTCACCGAAGCCGACCCAGATCCGCGCGCCGTTGATCTCCCGGCCGAACCCGGGGATGAGCGGCGATGCGAGGAGCGCGATCCCGAGGAGGGCCCACGTGTACTTGTAGCGCGACAGGAGGCTGAGGTCGCGGGGGATGAGGATCGCCGCGACGAACGCGCCCGCCGCGACGAGCGTCCATGTCAGCTGCTGGAGGAGGAGCTGCGCCGGCGCGAGGCGCTGGACGAGCACGAGCCCGATCCCGGTGAGCCCGAGCGCGAGTGGCAGGAGGAGCTGGTCGCCGCGGAACCCCGTGATGACGAGGAACAGATGGAGCGCGACCGCGACGACGACGAAGGCGGCGGGGACCGCGAGCGCGAGCGGCGTGAAGCGCTCGGCCTGCGCGCCGACGACCGCCGCGAACCCGAGCCCGACGAGGAGCGCGACCCACACCAAGTGACCCAGTTCGGTCCCACGGAAAGCCGGCCTGACGATCACGTTCCGCGGTCCCGGATCAGAAGCGGTCTCCCATCGTCCCGCGACGCGCTTCCGCAACGTACTTGGCCTCCCAAGGTCACGCTACGCGCTTCCGGAGCGTACTTGGAAACCTTCGAAGCGCAGCCCGATGCGGCCGATCTCGACGACGTCGCCGTCGCGGATGCGCTCGCGGCGCGCGAGGCGCGCGCCGTTCAGCAGCGTGCCGTTCGTGCTGCCCTCGTCCTGGATCCACCACGAGCCGTCCATGAGCTCGATGAGCGCGTGCCGGGCCGACGCGGCCTCGTCGTTGATGACGACGTCGTTCGTCGCGTCGCGGCCGATCGCGCTGATGGCGCGCAGCGGGAGGCGCTCGCCCGAGCGTGGCCCCTGGGCGTGCGTGCGCTGGACGATCAGGTACCCGAGCGCGGGGCGCGCCGCGAGCTCCGTCTCGGTGCGCAGCGACCGCCAGAGCGACGCGAACGCGCGCACGAGGAACAGATAGAGCACGAGGAGGAACGCGATGCGCACGCCCCAGAGGGCGACCTGATAGGGGATCTCCATCAGCCCGCCTGCCCCGCCTCCTGCTGGAGCACGAGCTCGCTGCCCCCGATGGCGATGCGGTCGCCGTCGGACAGGACGACCTCGGCGACGCGCCGCCCGTTCACGAACGTGCCGTTCGTGCTCTGCAGGTCGTAGAGCGTGTACCGCCCGAGCCGCAGGCGGATCTCGGCGTGACGGCGCGAGACGCGGCGATCGTCGAGGACGAGGTCGTTCTCGGGATCGCGCCCGATGGTGAGGGGCTCGCCGGCGAGCGCGAGGCGCCGGCGCTCCGCGGGCAGCTCGATGAAGGCCTTCGGCGCGCGCGGACGATCGCGCAGGAGCGCGTCGCGATCGAGGATCATGGTGTGACCCGCCGCGACCTTGCCGAGCTCCGAGGATCCTTCGTCGACCTCCTCGCCGGACGCGTCGACGAGCGCGCACGAGACGCGGACGTCGCCGCGGGCAACGTCGTCGTCGCCCTCGATCTCGATCGTCGGGAACGAGAGGAGCGTGAAGTTGCGCTCGCGCGCGGCGCCGAGGAGCGCTTCGGCGAGATCGCGCTCGAGGCTCCGGCGGTACGGCTCGAACTGGGCGTGGTCGGCGGGCGAGAGGGACACGACGTACGAGTTCGGGACGAACGTCTTCGCGAGCGAGATCGTCTGGTGCGACTCCATCGCACGGATGAGCCGCTTCGCGATCTGCACCGGCTGGAGGCGCGTCCGGAAGAGGCGGGCGGTCCAGCCTTCGAGGACCTGGCTGATGGTCCGCTCGAGCCTATCCACGCGGCGCGCTCAGGAGGTCGTCTCGCCCGTCTTCGCGGGCGCCGGCTTCTTGTCCGCGGCGTCGCCGGATCCGTCCTTCGCCCCGCTGCCGGCCTTCGTCCCAGGGACGTCCTTGGACTCGGTGCCTTCCTTCGATGCCGTGCCGTCCTTCGCGGCCGGCGCGGGCCCGCGGCTGTCGGTCTTGTACCAGCCGGATCCCTTGAACACGATCGCCGGGAGGGTGATCAGGCGGCGCGGGTGCTTGCCGCAGCTCGGACACGCGGCCAGCGCATCGTCCTTGAAGGACTGGACAGCGCTGAAGGCGTGACCGCAGTGATCGCAGCGGTAGTCGTAGATCGGCACGCCCCTATCATCGCCGACGGTGGCTGCGGAGGTCGCGTCCGCTCAGGCGCGGGGCGCGGCGCGGCGCCGTCGCATCGTCCTCGAGCACGTCGAAGCGTATCTCTTCGTCGCTCCGGCGCTCGTCCTCATCGGCCTCTTCCACATCCTCCCCGGCATCGCGGCGTTCGTGATGAGCCTCACGAAATGGGGCGTCATCTACGAGCGCTGGGCGTGGTTCGAGAACTACGCCGCGATCCTGGACCCGTCCGGCTCGCGCTTCGGCGAGTTCGTGAACGCCCTCGGCGTGACCGTCTGGTACGTGCTCCTCACCGTCCCGGTCGAGATGGCGATCGCCCTCGTCGTCGCGTTCGTGCTCTATCAGGGGACGGTCGGGCGCGGCGCGTACCGCGTCGTGTACTTCATGCCGTACATCACGTCGGTCGTCGCTGCGGCGACGATCTTCGAGTGGATCTTCGACGCGAACTTCGGCTTCCTCAATTACCTGCTCGAGCTCGTCGGGGTCGGCGCGCAGGGATGGCTGCGCGAGCCGCGCGGGATCTTCGAGCTCGTGGGCTCGGCCGTCGGGGCGACCCTGCCCGGATCGCTCGCCGGCCCGAGCCTCTCGCTCATCGCGGTCTCGATCTTCACGATCTGGCACTTCATCGGATTCCAGACGGTGATCTTCCTCGCGGGCCTGACGAACATCTCGCGCGAGTACTACGAGGCCGCCCGGATCGACGGCGCCAGCGAGCGCGACATCTTCCTGCGGATCACGCTCCCGCTGCTCTCGCCGACGATCTTCTTCATCGCGATCATCGCGAGCGTCGGTGCGATGCGCTCGTTCTCCCAGATCTACGTGCTCACCAACGGCGGGCCGCTCGACACGACGCGCACCGTGCCACTGCTGATCTTCCGCACGTTCTTCGAGCGCACCGCGGTGAACGGGATCGGGCTCGGTGCGGCGATGTCGTTCCTCTTCGTCCTCATCATCATCGGCATCACGCTCGTGCAGTTCCGCGTGCTCGGGAGGCGCGTCTTCTATGGGTAGGGTGACCGCGCCGGGCATCGCGAAGCACGCGGTCCTCATCTTCGGCGCGCTGGTGATGGCGTTCCCCTTCTACTGGATGATCACGACCTCGCTCAAAGAGCTGCCGGAGGCTGCGCGCACGCCGCCCGTGTTCTGGCCGAGCTCCTGGCATCTCGAGAACTGGGCCGACGCGTGGCAGTACCCCCACACGCTCTGGGGGAACGCGTTCGTCAACACGATCGTCATCGCGACCGTCACGACGCTCGGCGAGCTGGTGGTCGCCGTGCTCGCCGGCTATGCGTTCGCGCGGATGCGCTTCCGTGGCCGGAGCGTCCTCTTCGCCATCCTGCTCGCCACGATCTTCATCCCCGGCGAGGCCACCCTCATCCCGAACTTCGTGCTCATCAGCAACCGGCTCCTGGGGTGGTACGACACGTGTACCCGCCTCTGCCTCTTCGGTCCGTACACCGTGCAGATCGCGCCGTTCCTGGTCTCGGTGTTCTCCGTCTTCCTGCTGCGGCAGTTCTTCCTCTCGGTCCCGCAGGAGCTCCAGGACTCCGCGCGGATCGACGGCGCGGGACACCTCACCTTCCTGTGGCACGTGGCGCTGCCGCTCGTTCGGCCCGGGCTCATCACCGTCGCGCTCGTGAGCTTCCTCGCCGCATGGAATGCGTTCCTGTGGCCGCTCATCGCGACGACGAAGCCGGAGATCCGACCCATCCAAGTCCAGCTCATGCAGTTCACCAGTGAAGGAGGGTCGCAGTACCATCTCTTGATGGCGGGGGCGGCGTTCGTGATCCTGCCGACCCTCGTGGTCTATCTCATCGCGCAGCGCTACTTCATCGAAGGCGTCGCACGGACAGGGATCCGCGGATAGACCGCTGGGTCATAGGGAGGAAGGGGTCCAATGCGCACAGTGCTCAGGTTCGGCATCGTC
>DASWDY010000238.1:0-4700 GCA_036395035.1 Candidatus Limnocylindria bacterium | reverse complement strand
CGTTCTTCACCGGCAAGCAGCACCTCATCGACACGCAGGGCCGCGTCGACCGCTTCCAGAAGCGCTACGGGAAGACCCCCGCGAAGGCGGAGCAGCCGGCCGCGACCCGCGGCTAGCTCGGGCCGAGCGACGAGCGGCTTCGCCGCGAGGAGCGAGTCGATCAGCCCTGAGCGTGTCTCGGGCCGAACGGCCCGAGATTGAACAGGAGCCGCCCCATGGCGGCGCGTGCGCTTCCCGGCTCCCTGGAGCTGATCGTCGGGAGCATGTTCAGCGGCAAGAGCGAGGAGCTCATCCGCCGCGTGAAGCGCTCGGTCATCGCTCGCCGCGCGGTGCAGGTCTTCAAGCCGGCCATCGACGATCGCTACGGCGCCGAGCACGTCCGCTCGCACGACGGCGACTCCTTCCTCGCGCATCCGGTGCGTTCGAGCGCCGACATCCTCTCGCGCCTCGAGCCGGCCACGACGGTCGTCGCGATCGACGAGGTCCAGTTCTTCGACGGCGGCATCGTCGACGTCTGCCGCACGCTCGCGCGCGACGGGCGCCGCGTCATCTGCGCGGGCCTCGACCTCGACTTCCGCGGCGAGCCGTTCGGGCCGGTGCCGGCGCTCCTCGCGCTCGCGGAGCGCGTCGACAAGCTGCAGGCGATCTGCGTCGTCTGCGGCGAGCCCGGTACGCGTACGCAGCGCGTCGTGAACGGCGTGCCCGCCTACTACGACGACCCGGTCATCCTCGTCGGCGCGCAGGAGTCGTACGAAGCCCGCTGCGGCACGTGCCACCAAGTCCCGCGCCGGGACGGATCGAAGTGAACCCGAAGCCCGCCTACGGCGGGCAGGCGGTGATCGAGGGCGTGCTCATCCGCGGGCAGCGCACGCTCGCGCTCGCGTGCCGCAAGCCCGACGGCGACATCTACCGCTACCGCGAGGCGATCCGCTCGCCGCTGCAGCGCTCGCGCTTCGCGCGATCGCCGCTGGTCCGTGGGATCGTCGTCCTCTCGGAATCGCTCGTCTATGGCACGAAGATGCTCATGCGCTCCGCCGACGTGCAGACCGAGGCGCTCGGCGGCGAGAAGCCGGGTACCGCGGGGACGGCGGGGATCATGGCCGTGTCCGTCGGGCTCGCGCTCCTCATCTTCGTCGGCATCCCGTACGCGACGACGCAGCTGCTCCACGAGCGCGCGACCGCGACCGTCCTCAACATCATCGAGGGCCTCATCCGCGTCGGCCTGCTCCTCCTGTACATCTGGGGGATCTCGTTCCTGCCCGAGATCCGCCGCGTGTTCTCGTACCACGGCGCCGAGCACATGACGATCCACGCGTTCGAGCACGGCGACGCGCTCGAGCCCGCGAACGTCGAGCCGTACCCGACGGCGCACCCGCGCTGCGGGACCGCGTTCCTGCTGCTCGTCGTCGTCGTGGCCGTCGTGCTGTTCACGTTCATGCCGCGCACGAACATCGTCGTCGACCTCGTCGCACGCCTCCTGCTCGTCATCCCGGTCGCGGCGATCTCGTACGAGATCCTCAAGTTCGGGGCGGCGCACGAGACGAACCCCGTGATGCGCGCGGTCGTGTGGCCCGGCCTGCTGCTGCAGGGGATCACGACGCGCCGGCCCGACGCGTCGATGATCGAGGTCGCGATCGCCTCGCTCCAGGAAGCGCTCGCCGGGGACGCGGAAACGGAGGCATCGGCATGACCGTCGTGCTCGGCCCCGGGCTGCGCGACCGGCTCGCGCAGATCGAGGAGCGCTACGAGGAGATCGGCCGTCTCATGTCCGACCCGGCCGTCGTCACGGACCGGCGGAAGATGCGCGAGCTCGGGCAGGAGTACGCCCAGCTCGGCTCGGTGATGACGACCATCGCCCAGCTGCGGCGCACGGAGGCCGCGCGTGACCAGGCGCTCGAGCTCGTCGAGAGCGACGACACGGAGATGCGCGAGCTCGCTCGCGAAGAGCTCGCCGCCGCGGAGCGCGACCTCGAGCGGATCTCCGGCGAGCTCCGGACGCAGCTCATCCCGCGGGACCCGCTGGACGACAAGAGCGTGATCATGGAGGTCCGCGGCGGCGAGGGCGGGGAAGAGGCCGCCCTGTTCGGGCTCGATCTCTACCGCATGTACGCGCGCTATGCCGAGCGCAAGCGCTGGAAGACCGAGATCCTCTCCCAGAGCGAGAGCGAGAAGGGCGGCTTCAAGGAGGTCATCTTCCGCATCGACGGCAAGGGCGCGTACAGCCGGCTGAAGTTCGAGTCCGGCGTGCACCGTGTGCAGCGGGTCCCGACGACGGAGGCGCAGGGCCGGATCCACACGTCCACGGCATCCGTGGCCGTGCTGCCCGAGGCGGAGGACGTCGACCTCGAGATCGACGAGAGCGACCTGCGCATCGACATCTACCGCGCGGGCGGCCACGGCGGCCAGGGCGTGAACACGACCGACTCGGCGGTCCGCATCACGCACATCCCGACGGGGATCGTCGCGACGTGCCAGGACGAGCGCTCGCAGCTGAAGAACAAGGCCAAGGCGATGTCCGTGCTGCGCGCGCGGATCCTCGCGGCCGAGCAGGAGCGCCGCGACACCGAGATGGGCGACGCGCGCCGCGCGCAGATCGGCCGCGCCGAGCGCGCCGAGAAGATGCGGACCTACAACTTCCCGCAGGACCGCATCACCGACAAGCGGCTGGGCTACAACCTCTCGAACATCGCGAAGATCCTGGACGGCGACCTTGAGGAGCTGACGAGCGCGCTGATGCTGAAGGATGAGTCGGAGCGTCTCGCGAGGCTGGAAGGGCCCGAGGACTAGCGAAGGGCGCGCCGGTAGCGGACCTCGCGCAGCTCGACGTCGCCGCGGCGCTCCACCTTCGTCCCGCCGTCCGGCTTCCAGCCGGCGATCTCGTAGAAGCGCCGGGCACGCGCATTCGACCCGAGCACCCAGAGATATGCCTCGGCGAAGCCGGCCTCCGCGAGCCCGCGCTCGGCAGCGTGCATGAGCGCGCGGCCATAGCCGCGACCCCAGTGGCTCGGGTCGAGGTAGATCGCGTACAGCTCGCCCGCGCCGGGGACGGATGCCGCGTCGGGCGGGCCGAACGTCACGAACCCGACCACCACGTCGTCATCGACCGCGACGAGCTGGTGCTGGCCGCGTTCGGGTCCGGCGCGGATGACCCGATCCCAGAACCGCGTGCGCTGCTCGATGGTCGAGGCGAGCTCGTCGAGGAAGTCGTCCGGCAGCTGTCCGCGATACGTCACCTGCCAGGTGCGGACATGACAGGTCGCGATCGCGCGCGCATCGCGCGGCTCCGCGGGCCGGATCGACGCATGTCGCTCGTTCGTGACGCAGCACTATCCACCCGATCGCTCGTTCCTGCGTAGGATCGCGCCGTGGACCTCGCCCTGTACGGCACCGCGCTCGACGGCGGCCGCGAGCTCGAGCGCTGCCGCGTCACGATCGACGATGGGAAGATCGTCGCTGTCGAGCCGGGCTCGTCGCCACGCCCCGGCGACGTCGTGGTCGAAGACGGCTGGATCGCGCCGGGCCTTATCGACCTGCACATCCACGGAGCGGGCGGCGTCGACCTCACGTCCGCGAGCGATCCGGCCCAGGCGGTCGCGTCCGTCGCTCGTTCGCTCGCGCGGCGCGGCGTGACCGCGTTCTGCCCGACGGTGAGCAGCTCGCGCGCGGATGCCTATCCGAGGCTCCTCCCGGCGTACGGTCCGAAAGCGCACGATGGCGGCGCGGAGTCGCTGGGGGCGAACCTCGAGGGGCCGTTCCTCGAACCGGTCCACCGTGGGTTCCAGGATCCGGCCACGCTGCGCCATCCCAACTCCGACGAGGTAGCGCGCTGGATCCGTCTCGGAGCGCCCGCGATCGTGACGCTCGCGCCCGAGCTCCCCGGCGGCATCGACGCGGTCCGGCAGCTCGCCGCGGCCGGCGTCGTCGTGAGCCTCGGGCATTCGGCCGCGGACGCGGATCAGGCTCGCGCGGCGATCGCCGCCGGTGCCCGTCATGGCACCCACGTCTTCAACGCCATGCCGCGGCTCCACCAGCGCGAACCCGGTCTCATCGGCGCGCTCGTCGCGAGCGGCGCGACGCTCGAGCTCATCGCCGACGGCATCCATCTGCACCCGCTGACGGTCGAGCTCATCGTCCGAGCTGCGGGGGTCGACCGCGTCTGCCTCGTCACCGACGGGCTCGCGGCGATGGGGGAGCCGCCGGGGCCGACGCGGCTCGGCGATCAGGAGGTGATCTCCGATGGTCGGGTGGTGCGGCGCGCGGACGGCACGCTCGCCGGGACCGCCGTGAGCCTCGATGAGTGCCTGCGCAACGCGCGCGGCTGGCTCACCCGGCTCCCGCCGGCGGCGCTCATCCAGATGGCCACGTCCACGCCCGCTTCCGTTCTCGGACCGACCGTCGCCGCCAGAAAAGGGAGGATCGCGCCGGGCTACGACGCCGACGCGATCCTCCTCGATAGGGAGTGGAACGTGACGCGGACCTACGTCCGCGGGGTCGCCATCGCCTAAGCGGCCCGCTTCTGCGTGGCGATGACTTCCTCGAGGCGGTCGTACGTCTCGCGCGCGCCCTCTTCCATACCGCCCTTGACCATCGCGTCAGCGGCCTCCTTGCTCGGGTAGACAGCGCGTACGCGCACCAGCGTGCGGCTGCCGCCGAGGTCCTCGAGCGTCATCGTCTCGACGGAGATGTGGCCCGCGAAGGGC
>DASWDY010000237.1:0-3072 GCA_036395035.1 Candidatus Limnocylindria bacterium | reverse complement strand
CCGCAGTGCTCGGAGACGAGATCCACGTACTCGACGAGCGGCGAGAGGTCGCGGTCGATGACGCCCTCGAGATAGAGGTTGATGAGCAGCTGGTCCATCGACGAGTTCCCGACGCGCTCGCCGATCCCGAGCGCGCATCCGTGGACGCGGTCGGCGATCTCCGTGGCGGCCATGGCGTTCACGGTGCCGAGACCGCGGTCGTTGTGGCCGTGATAGTCGATCTTCACCGCGCGGCCGCGGACCACCTCGTCGCGCGCGAACGCGAGGAGGTTGCGCACGCCGTCGGGCGTCGCGTGCCCCACCGTGTCCGAGAAGCAGATGCGCGTCGCGCCGGCGCCGATGGCCGTCTCGTACAGCTTCAGGAGCGTCTCGGGATCCGCTCGCGTGGTGTCCTCCGTGACGAACATCACCGGCAGCCGCTCCTTCACGAGGCTGCTCACCGACGTCTCGACGTTCTTCAGCATCGTGTCGAGCGACCAGTCCTCGGCATAGCGGCGGATCGGCGACGATCCGATGAACGCGCATGTCTCGATGGCCACGCCCGCCTCGGCCGCCGCGCGGATCGCACCCCCGACGTCGAGCGGATGCGTGCGCACGGCCTGGTTCGGACGCAGCTTCCTCAGCTTCGTCGTCTCGCGCGCGAGCTCGACGATCTCTTTGCGCGCGCGATCGGATGCACCCGGCAATCCGATGTCGGCGGAGTCGATCCCGAGCTCGTCCATGAGGTGGAGCAGCCGCTTCTTCACCTCGAGCGGCGGATTCCGCACCGATGGCCCCTGGAGCCCGTCGCGTAGCGTCTCGTCGTTGAGCTCGACGGCCCGGTACGCCGCGCGCGCGGCGCGGCCGTCGCCGTTCCAGTCGTAGACGAGCCGGTCGAGCTCGCTGCTCACGGCACTGCGCTCGGAGATGGCGATGCGGGATGCGTCGGCGAGGGGGTCGGCGTCGGCGAGGGGGTCGGCGTCGGCGCGACGGTGCCGAAGGTCGGCGCGAACGCGACCGACCCGTTCCAGTGGACGTACGCGAGATCTTCCGGGTCCGCCCCGAGATGACGGTCCGCCGAGAACGCGTACGTGCTCGCGATGAGCGGCATGGTGATCCGTTCGAGCGCGTCGCGCAGGGCGGCGCGGTCGTCGATCGCGCGCGGATCCGCGGCAGCGGCGAGGAGCGACAACGCGTCGTACGCGGTCGCGGCATGGACGCCCGGCCACGCGTTCCCGCGCTCGCCGAAGCGCTTCAGGAATCCGGCGCGCTCGTGCTCCCACGGGTCGCGAAGCGTGGTGAGCGGGATGAGCGTCCGGCTCGACGGCCAGATCGCGCGTGCGGACAGGTCGCGGTCGTCCCGCACCTCGCTGGGCGTCGTGAGGTAGGGGAGATAGACCATCGTCGAGGACCCGCGCGACCGCGCTTCGCGCGCGACGGCACTGCACACCGACACCGGCGCGAGGCAGTGGACGCTCTGCAGGACCGACAGGCTCGACCGCACGACGGGCGGGATGCTCCCGTCGGTCTCCAGGCGAATGACCGGCAGGGGATCGAGCCGACGCCGCTCGAGCTCGGCCGCGAGCGCGCTCGCCATCGGCTCGATCCGGTCGCGGCCATCCGTGAGCACGAGCGACGGGACGAGCACGGAGCGCCGGAGCGCGTCGTCGATCTGCCACGTCGCGATCTGCGCGAGCGACGGCGCGAGCGCGAACGCCCAGCGCCCGCCCGGATGGGGCCTGGGATCGCCACCGAGCGGCTGTGTGAACACGACCGGCAGCGCCGCGACGTCGAGCGCGCGGCCGAGCGTGTCGTCGTACACCACCGGCGCGCCGACGATCACGGCGTCGGCCGGGTCCTCCGTCACCGCCCGACGAAGCTCGATGAGCAGCTTCGCATCGCTCCCCGCGACGTCGACCGTCCGCAGCTTCACCGCTGGACCGGCCCGGCCCGGCTGCTCCGTCCACATCTGCAGGGCGGTGCGCTGCTGCGTCCCGACCGACGCGCGCGGCCCGGACAGGTCGAGCAGCGCCGTCACCGTGAGGACGCCGGGTTCGGGTGTCGGCGTCGGCGTGGCGACGGTCGGTGGCGGCGCGGTGCACGCGACGACGGCGATCGCGACGGTCACGAGCGCCCTCATGGCGCGAAGGCTATGCGCGCGTGCCGTCGGGGAGCGAATGCCCCTCCGCGTAGACGTGCCGCAGCAGGTCCTCGGGCCGTGGGTCCGGGGCGGCCTCCGCCTCGTCGATGGCGCGCTCGATCTCGCTCGCGATCGCCGCGCGCAGCGCTTCGAGCTCGGCCTCCGCGACGCCCTGCTCCAGCAGGTACGCGCGCGCGCGATCGATGGGATCGCGCGCGAGCCACTCCTGCAGCTCGTCCTTCGAGCGGTAACGGCTGTCGTCGTCGTCGCTCGAGTGCGGACGGTAGCGGTAGCAGCTCGCCTCGATGATGCTCGGACCCTCGCCGCGCTTCGCGCGCTCCACGGCCTGCTTCGTCTTTTCGTACACGTCCAGCACGTCGGTGCCGTCGGCGAGGACGCCGGGGATGCCGTAGCCCTTCGCGCGCTCGTGCGGGAGCGCCGACATCTGCAGCGAGTTCGGCGTCGAGATCGCGTACAGGTTGTTCTCGATGATGAAGACGACGGGCAGGTGATGGATCGCCGCGAAGTTCACGGCCTCGTGGAAGTCGCCGGGGCTCGTCGACCCGTCGCCGCCGTAGGTGAAGACGACGCTGTCCTCGCCGCGCATCTTCACCGCGAGCGCGATCCCAGCGGCCTGCGGGAACTGCGTCGCGATGCACACGGATCCGGTGACGATCTTCGCCTCGACGTCGCTGAACTGATTCACGATCTGGCGGCCGGCGGAGTTCGGGTCCGTCGCCTTCGCGAACACGCCGAGGAATTGGTCCTTCATCGTCTGCCCGAGCACGAGCGCGACGCCGACGTCGCGGTAGTACGGATGGACCCAGTCGGTCCCGCGGCGGATGCACCACGCGGATCCGACCTCGGCGCCTTCGTGGCCGTCGGCGACGCCGACGAACGCGGCGCGGCCCATGCGGTTGAGCTGCATCATCCGCTCGCCGAGCATCCGGCAC
>DASWDY010000236.1:0-15510 GCA_036395035.1 Candidatus Limnocylindria bacterium | reverse complement strand
CTCCGCCAGCGGCAAGCTCATCCTCGTCAAGGACGCGCTCGAGAAGTTCTACCAGATGCACGCCGACGCGGTCGTCACCGACAAGATCACGCCGAAGGCCGTCTACGGCATGGAAGGCAAGCAGTGGCAGGAGACCGTCACGTCCGGCAAGGTGCTCTTCTACAACGCCGGCACGTGGACGTGGAAGGACTGGCAGGCGACCTACAAGGTCCCTGAGCAGGACCTCTGGGACAAGGTCGGATTCATGCTCATCCCGGCGGCGACCAAGGGCGGCAAGCCGTCGACCCTCTCGCACCCGCTCGCGTACATGGTCACGGGGAACGCGAAGGATCCAGACCTCGCCTTCCAGCTGATCGCGAACGCGACGACGCCGGAGCTGAACTCGCGGCACTCCGTCACGAGCGCGCACCTCGCGGTCCTCACGACGCAGGCGAAGGACCCGACGTACTCGAAGGACAAGTTCCTGCTCGCGACGAGCTACATGCTCGACTTCACGCATTTCATCCCGAACCACCCGAAGTTCGGACCGTACGACGACATGATCTACCGGCTGCTCGGAGCGGTCGAAGGCGGGCAGACGACGCCGAAGGCCGCCGTCACCACCGCCGTGTCCGAGCTCCAGGGTCAGCTAGGGGACGAGCTGATCGTCAAGTAGCAGATGGCCCGGACGGCAGCGCTCCCCGTCCCGCGACAGAGCTATGCGGCAGCGTGGTGGCGGACGAACGCCACCGCGCTGCTGTTCATGGCCCCCGCAGCGATCCTGATCGCCGTCTTCTTCCTCGCGCCCGTCGTCATCACGTTCGCCATGAGCTTCACCGATCTCGAGACGTCGACGGGTCTGTCGAATTGGACCTGGATCGGACCGGGCAACTACCAGCGCATGTTCCGGAGCGGGTTCACCTTCACGATCCTCGGTAACACGCTCATGTACGTCGGCGTGACGCTCGCCTTCAACGTCCTCGTTGGTCTCGGCGTGGCGCTCCTCTCCGTACACATGCATCCGCGCAGCGGCGGCATCTTCCGCGCGCTGTGGCTGCTGCCGCGGCTCTCGCCCTCGGTCGTCTACGCGCTGATGTGGACGTGGGCCGCGGCGTCGCCGCCGTTCGGGATGCTCAACTACCTCGTCAAGCCGTTCGGGCTCGAGGAGCGCTTCTGGCTCCAGACGGACCCGTGGCTGATCATCATCCTCGTCAACGGATTCGTCGGCGCGTCATTCGGGATGCTCGTCTTCACCAGCGCCATCACCGCGATACCCGAGGACCTCTTCCGCGCGGCGCGGGTCGACGGAGCGTCGGCCTGGCAGATCGTCCGCCGCATCACGCTGCCGCTCATCAAGTGGCCGATCCTGTTCGTGCTGATCTACCAGACGATGAGCCTGTTCGCGTCGTACGAGTACATCCTCCTGACGACGAACGGCGGTCCCGGTCTGTACGGGACGGAGGTGTGGAGCCTCTGGGCGTTCCACACGGCGCTCTCGAACTACTACGGCAACCTCGAGTTCGGGTACGGCGCCGCCATGGCCGCGGTGCTCGTGCTGATGGGCCTGGCCATCAGCATCGTCCTACTGCGCGTGTTCCGTTTCGGCCAACTGGTCGCGGAGCCCAAGGTCGAGGTGTGATCTGATGGCCGCTCTCGACATCCCGTCGTCCCCGGGACGCGGCATCCGCCCGCTGCGGTTCACGCCCTACGTCGTGCTCGCGCTCGCCTCGGTACCGATCTTCGTGCTCTACGCCTGGTTGGTCTACTCCTCGTTCTTCCCGTCGGTCCACGGGTTCACGCCGGTCGGCGCGTTCACCATCGACAACTGGCGGTTCCTGTGGGATCCGGCGTCCTTCCCCCAGATGCGGAACCGCCCGCCGATCATCCCGCTCACCATCAATACGTTCCTCTTCGCGGCCGCGACCGCTCTCATCGTGCTCCTGGTCTCGTCGATGGCGGGCTACGCGTTCTCGCGGCTGCGCTTCCCGGGGCGGCGCCCCTTCCTCGCGAGCGTCCTCCTGCTGCACAGCTTCCCGAGCGTGACGCTGCTCATCGCGCTCTTCGTCGTGCTGCGCTCGCTCGGCCTGTACGACCGCCTCGTCGGCGTCATCCTCGTGAAGGCCGCGTTCGAGCTTCCCTTCGGCATCTGGATCATGAAGGGGTTCTTCGACACGATCCCGTGGGACCTGGAGATGTCCGCCCTCGTGGACGGGGCGGGCCGCCTGCGCACGTGGTGGCGTGTGATGCTGCCGCTGGTGAAGCCGGGCCTGCTCGCGCTCGGGCTCCTGTCGTTCGTGCAGGGCTGGAACGAGTTCCTGCTGCCCTTCGTGTTCATGCCGAGCGGCTCGCAGCAGACGCTGTCGACGTTGGTCCGCGGCCTCCTCGGCGAGGGACGGTTCGTGGACTACGGGCTCCTGACGGCGGTCGGTCTCTTCTACGTCGCTCCCGTGCTGCTCATCTTCATCGTCGCCCAGAAGCAGCTCATGCACATCTACGCCGGGGGGGTCAAGGGGTAATGCAGGTCCTTCTCGAGAAGCTCACCAAGAAGTTCGGCGACGTCGTCGCCGTCGATGCGATCGATCTCAGGGTCTCGAGCGGCGAGTTCGTCGCGCTCCTCGGTCCGTCCGGCTGCGGGAAGACGACGACGCTCCTGATGGTCGCGGGGATCTACCGCCCGACCGACGGCGCCATCCGCTTCGGGGAGCGGCGCGTCGAGCACCTGCTGCCGAAGGAGCGCGGCATCGGGATGGTCTTCCAGAGCTACGCGCTCTATCCGCATCTCACCGTTGCCGAGAACATCTCGTTCCCGCTCGAGGTGGGGCGGAAGGTGTCGCGCGGTGAGCGCGATCGCCGCGTGCGGGAAGCCGCGGCGCTCGTCCACGTCGACGCGCTCCTGGCGCGCCGGCCGGGCCAGATCTCCGGCGGCCAGCAGCAGCGTGTGGCCCTCGCGCGCGCGCTGGTGAAGCGCCCCGACATCCTCCTGCTCGACGAGCCGCTCTCCAATCTCGACGCGCGCCTGCGTCACGAGATGCGCGGCGAGATCAAGCGGCTCCAGAAGGAGATCGGCATCACGTCGATCTTCGTCACGCACGACCAGCTCGAGGCGCTGACGATGGCGGACCGAGTCGCCGTCATGCGCGACGGGCGCGTGGAGGCGTACGCGACGCCGGCCGAGCTCTACGCGCGGCCGGCGAACCGCTTCGTCGCCGAGTTCGTCGGCACGCCGCCCATGAACTTCTTCACCGCGGAGCTGCGGCCGCGGAACGGATCGCTCGTCGCTCACGCCGAGGGCATCGATCTCGAGCTCGCGGCCGCACCGCGCGAGGGTGGCGGCGCGACGAGCGTGACCGTGGGCGTGCGTCCGGAGGACCTGACCATCGTCCCGCCGAACGCTGGCGAGGCGCGCGGCGAGGTGTACGTCGTCGAGCCGATGGGCCGGGAGCAGGTCGTGTCGGTGCAGCTCGGCGGTGGGATGCTCCAAGTGATCACGCCGCCGGGCGTCGCGGCACACGTCGGTGACCAGGTCGGGCTGCGCGCGAGCCCCGGCCGCGTGCATCTCTTCGACACGACGAGCGGGACGCGCCTGAACTGATCCCGCAGCGCTCCCTGTCCGGAGCGAACCCGGGATCCGTCATCCGGGCCGGCGGCCGCATCGTCGAGCTGAAGGCGCATCGCGCGACGTGGAGCGGGACGCATCCCGAGAACTCGCTCGCCGGGCTGCGCGAGTGCTATGCCGAGCGGCTCGCTCGGGTCGAGATCGACTTCCGCCTCGACGCGGGTGAGCTCATCGTCGCGCACGACGCGCGCGAGCTCGAGGGCGCGCTCCTGCTGCGCGACGCCTTGGAAGTGGTGCGGACCGCGCCGCCCGGTCCGACCGTGCTGATGCTCGACGCGAAGGACGAGGCACCGTGGTCCCCCGCGGACGTCGAACGGATCGCGCGGCTGCTCGCGCCGGTGCGCGACCGGATCTTCGTCGGCAGTCCCGCGGACTGGAACCTGCGCCGGTTGCGCGCCGCCGACCCGGACGTCGCGATCGCCTTCGACCCGCAGTACTACCTCGAGCGCAAGGGGAGCGGCAGCCCACTGCCCGGAGCTGCGGGCGCCTACGGCTATCACGACGCGCATCCGCTCGCGTTCCGGCGGACGGTACCCGTCGACGAATACCTTCGTGAGAGGGTCGACGGCCTCGCGCGACTCGTGCCCGGCATGCGCGAACTGCACCTCCACCTCGCGCTGTTCGAGCAGATGCTCGACGACGGCCTCGACGTGTGCGCCGTCGTGCACGACGCCGGAGTGCGCGTCGACGTGTGGACGCTGGACGCCGGAACGCCGCGCTGGCGCGAGCGCCTCGAGCGCGCCATCGCCGCGGGCGTCGACATCGTGACGACGAACACGCCACGCGAGTTATCGGTCGTGGGCGCGACCGCGTGAGGATCGGTACGGCGCCGATCGGCTCGTGACCGATCGCGTCGGGGTCGGCGTCATCGGCGTCGGCCTCATGGGGCGACGCCACGCGGAGAACGCGGCGCGGCGCATCGAGGGCGCGCGACTGGTCGGCGTGTACGACGCCGCGCACGAGGTCGCCCGCCGCGTCGCCGCCGACGTCGGCGGCGTCGCGGCCGCGTCGGCCGACGAGCTCCTCGGCCGTGAGGACGTCCGCGTCGTCGTCATCGCGTCGCCGTCGCGGTACCACGCCGACCATGCCGTCGCCGCGCTCGGGGCGGGGAAGGACGTGCTGCTCGAGAAGCCGATGGCGCTCACCCTCGCCGACTGCGATCGCGTCATCGCGGCCGCGGAGCGGGGCCGCGCGCGGCTGCAGATCGGCTTCATGCGCCGCTACGACCCGGCCTATGCCGAGGCCCACCGTCTCATCCGGTCGGGCGCCCTCGGTCAGCCGGTGCTCTACACCGCGAGCAGCCGCGACCGCGAGCCGGCACGCGTGCCGCCCGCGGACGACGTGGCCGAGGTCCTCCTCGAGTCGGCGATCCACGACTTCGATGGCGCGCGCTGGCTGCTCGGCGACGAGCCGGCCCGAACGACGGTCGTGGCGGGCGCGGTGCGCTACGGCGGATCGTCCTCCGAGACGCCGGGCGCCACGCTGACCACCCTCGAATTCGCGCGCGGCGCGCTCGCGATCGTCGAGACGTACCGCGGGGCGGGCTACGCGTACGACATTCGTACCGAGATCGTCTGCGCCGACGGCACGGTCACGATCGGTGATCGCCCCGGGGATCCCTCCGGGAGGATCGAGGAGCGGCTCGTCATCCGCACGCCGCAGGCTGAGACCACCGTGAGCGTGCCGGGATGGCTCGCGCGGTTCGCGGATGCGTACCTCGCGGAGCTGGCCGACGTTGTGGCCGGCGCACGCGACCGCCGGCCCGTCGGGGTCACCGGTGCCGACGGCAAGGCAGCGGTCGCGATCGCGCTCGCGGGCGTGTCGTCAGCCGTGCGACGGCAAGCCGCACCCGTGCCGGCCTGATGCTGCGCATCGGCCACCGCGGCGCGTCCGCCGAGGCTCCGGAGAACACGATCGCCTCATTCCGGCGCGCGGTCGACCTCGGCGCGGACGCCGTCGAGCTGGACCTGCACCGCACCAGGGAGGGCCGGTTCATCGTCATCCACGACGACACGCTCGATCGCACGACCGGCGGCCACGGTCCGGTGGACGCGCTCACGTTCGACGAGCTGCGCCGCCTCGACGCCGGCTCGTGGAAGGACCCGGCGTTCGCCGGTGAGCGTCTGCCGACGCTCGAGGAGGTCGTCGACGCGCTCCCCGCACGGGTCGCCGTCTTCGCCGAGCTGAAGGCCGGGTCCGCACGCGCTCCGGGCATCGAGGACGACCTCGCGCGACTCCTCGCGGAGCGCGACCTCCTCGGCCGCGTCCGCGTGTCGTCGTTCGACCATCGCGCGCTCGCGCGGCTGCGGCAGCTGCTCCCCGCGGTCTCCACGGGCGCGCTCTTCGTCGCCCTCCCCGTGGATCCCGTCGCCATCGCGCGCGCCTGCGGGGCGCAGGCGATCCACCCGAACTTCCGCTACCTCACGCGCGACGTTGTCGACGAGGCCCATCGCGCCGGGCTCGCCGTCCATGCGTGGACCGTGAACGAGCCCGCCGACATCGTCGCGGTCCGGGGCCTCGGCGTGGACGGGATCATGTCCGACCATCCCGAGCGCCTGTAGCCTCAGGCCATGCTCGCGCGGGACCGCGCGTACGTCGCCGGCGTGCTGCCCGCCGCCGCCATGCTGTCGCTCTTCTTCATCGGGCCGGCCCTCTGGGCCATGTACACGAGCCTCACCAACCTCGCCCTCGTCGGGCTCGATGCCGCGAACCCGCGCTTCGTCGGGCTCGACAACTACATCCGGCTCTTCGGCGACCCCGATTTCCGGGTGGTCATCCGCAACTCCGTCGTGTTCGTCATCGGCTCGGCCGTCATCGGCCAGTTCGCACTCGGCCTCGGCCTCGCCCTGCTCATCGACCACGCCGAGCGGCGCGGCTGGAAGCTCGGCGCCGTCGCCTACGCCGCCGTCCTCCTGGCCTGGGTGAACCCGACCCTCATCGCCGGCTTCCTCTGGGTCGCCATGTTCGACTTCTTCTTCGGCTCGCTGAACATGGCGCTGAAGGCGCTCGGGGCGGGCCCGGTCGACTGGCTGGGGAGCTTCCCCATGCTCGCGGTGATCGTCGCGAACATCTGGCGCGGCACCGCGTTCACGATGATCATCTTCATCGGGGCGCTGCGGACGATCCCCTCGGACATCTACGAGGCCGCGCGCGTCGACGGCGCCAACGCGTGGCGCCGCTTCTGGGACCACACGCTGCCGAACCTGCGGCCGATCGCGGCGCTCACGCTCCTGTCGATCACGATGTCCACGTTCGGCGCCTTCATCCTCGTCCAGACGCTCACGAACGGCGGCCCGGGCATCGCGACGGAGACGATCGCGCTCTACGCGTTCCACACCGCGTTCCAGAGCTACTCCATCGGGTACGGCTCGGCGATCGCCGCGGTGATGCTCGGGCTCAACCTCGCGTTCGCCGTCGTGTACCTGCGCTGGTCGAGGGCGCGCGCATGACGGCGCGCGCACAGGCGGCTCCGCGGACCGTCGCGGCCCAGCGCGGCGGATCGCCGCTCGAGGCCATCGCGGTCCACGCCGCGTTCGTGGCCGCGATCCTCTTCTTCCTCGCGCCGTTCTTCTGGCTCTTCACCGCCGCATTCGACGCCGACGCCGCGGCGTACATCCGCCTTCCCTCGCGCTTCACCTTCGACAACTTCGTCCGCATCTTCGCCGAGCTGGGCTTCGCGAACGCCCTGCGGAACTCGCTCTTGGTGGCGACGGCGACGATGGTGCTGAATGTCGTTGCGGTATCGCTCGCCGGCTACTCGCTGTCGCGGATGCGGCTCCGCGCGAAGTCGGCGATCCTCTACGGAGTCCTCCTGCTGCAGACCATGCCGCTGTCGGCGACGATGGTCCCGATCTACGGGCTCGCGCGGACGCTCGGCCTGCGCAACTCGTACCTCGGGCTCATCCTCATCCACGCGGCGATCGAGCTGCCGTTCCTCGTGTGGCTCATGAAAGGCTTCTTCGACTCCGTCCCGCGCCACCTCGAGGAGGCCGCCTGGCTCGACGGCCGGTCGAAGCTGCGCGCGCTCTGGGAGGTGGTCGTGCCGGTGGCGCGCCCGGGGATCGGCGTCGTCGCGGGGCTGTCGTTCCTCACCGCGTGGGCCGAGGTCCTCATGGTGATCATCCTCATCGACAAGCAGGACATGAAGACCGTCCCGCTCGCGTTCTACGAGACCTTCCGCACGCAGGGCGGGTACACCGAGGTGCAGTACGGGCTCGTCGCCGCGATGGGCGTCCTCTACCTCATCCCGGTGATGACGATCTTCTTCGCGACGCGCCGGCTCATGGTGCGCGGCCTCATTTCCTCGTCGCGCGGGCTCTGAGCAGCTCCTGAGATGGATCGACGGAGACCCCCGCGATGAGGGTCTCCGTCGGAACGGTCAAGTTCAGGCTAGGGGAAGCGCTACTTCTTCTCCTTGTCCTTCTCCGACTCCGGCTTGCCGGTCCAGGCCGACTTGGCGACGTCGCGAGGCGTCGCGGCGATGTTCTCGGCCGCGTCCTTCGCAAGACCGCCGGCCTCTCCGCCGACCTTCCTGATGTCGCGGATGCCTTCGCTGGCCACCCCGGTGACGGCGCGCTCGCCTGCCTCGACCGTCTTTCCGGCGGTCGTCATCGCCCCGCCAGCCACCTTGCCGGTCTCCTCGACCGTGGCGTCGGCGGTCTCGCCGGCTTCCTTGACGGTCTTGGTGACCGGGTTGTCACGCTCCTTCTCGGCCATGTGCTCGTCTCCTCTCCGGGAGGCCTAGATATCCCCCCATTCCCCGGGAATGCAGGGGCGGTGCCAGCCTCGGCGAGCTCGAAGCGTCACCGGACCGTGGGCGATCTGTCACGAAGGAACCCCTCCAGCCCCGCCAGGTCGTCGGTGTTGATCAGATCGACGCCCGCGTCCCAGAGCACCTTCCAGAACGCTGGCGTGTCGGGCGTGCCCCAGAACCGCACCCGGCGTCCCTGCTCGTGCGCCTTTGACACGATCTGCCGCAGCAGTCGCTGCTGCTCCTCGGGCATCGCGCTGGCCCCGTCCCAGGTGAACGTCTTCTTCCAGTCCGCGCTGATCCACGGGACGAGGTCGGCCGATGCGTTCGCGCTCAGATCCGCGAGCGTGCCGTCCAGCGCGGCATAGCGGACCGGCTCGGCCGCCATCAGCCACGGAGCGCGCTCGCCCGACACGATGGCGGTGATCGCCCCGCGCTCGACCCTCTCGCCGCGGAACACCGTGAACATCTCGGCGTATCGCTCGAGGACGCCGCGCAGCACGGCGTAGGTGCTCGCCGCGTTCGACTTCACGTCGATCAGCAGCGTGCATTCCGGACCGTTCGGGTACACGCGGCCACCGTTGCGCGCCACGCGCTCGCGCAGCGGGTCGAGGTAGAGCGCCTCGAGCGTCCGGTCCGGACGCACATCGTCGAGATCGTGCGCAACGAGCAGCTGGCCATCGACCAGGTAGATGTCGGCTTCGAGGCTGCAGAAGCCATGGGACAGCGCGTCCAGGAGCGGGCGCGCGTGCGCGTAGTCGTTGTGCGCATGCGCCTGGATGAGCGCGAGCGGCTCGGCGACCGCTTGCGCCGTGCACGCGGCAAGGACGGCGCCGAGGATGAGGGCGAGCATCCCTTGGCGGTTCACGTCGACGCAGGCCGATGGTAGGGGCGCGGGCACGATCGCGCCGGTGTCAGCCGGCCTCATCGTCCGCGCGAGAGCCTGGTCGACGCGCAGACGACCTCGGCATCGCGAGTGCAGGTCCTTCGACGCATGGAGGTCCGTGCGATCGGAACGTGCGCGCCCTCCGAAGGGAGGTGAACGTTGAGACTCACGAGGAACCTCGGGATGCTCGCGCTCGCGATCTACCTGATCATCGTCGGGATCGCCGGGCTCGGGGTCGTCTCGATCGCGGGGCTGGCGACGCTCGCGGCCGTGCTCGCGATCGTCGCTGGCGTGCTGATCCTCATCGGCCGGTAGCCGGGTCTGTGCACACGCGCGTGCCGATGGCGCTCGTCGTGCTCCTCGCTGCCGCGTGCGGCAGCGGGAGCGCGACGCTCCCACCGACCGCGACCGGCGCGCCCGCTGCGGCCACGGCGACCACGGTCGTGTGGCCGCTGCGGGGCACGGATGCGCCGAACGTGGAGGCGTCGAAGCGCCGCCCGATCGTCGTCCGCGTGCCGAACGATCCGTCCGCGCGGCCTCAGTCGGGCCTCGCGCAGGCGGACGTCGTGTTCGAGATGCTGGTCGAGGGAGGGCTGACGCGGTACGCCGTCGTCTTCCACTCACAGGACGCCGACAAGGTCGGCCCCATCCGGAGCGCGCGCCTCTCCGACCTGCAGCTCACGCCGATGCTTCGCGGGATCCTCGTCCACGTGGGCGCCCAGCCGCAGACGCTGGAACGGCTCCGCGACGCGGCGAAGCGCGGCGACTTCGTCGACATCGATCAGTTCGCCCACCCCGACGCATTCGACCGTGTGACCGACCGAGCCGCGCCTCAGAACGTGTACACCTCCACGAAGCGGATCCGGGATGCCGCGAAGGACGCGGCGAAGGTCGACGTGCCCGCCCTTCCGTTCGGCGAGAACGGCGCGACCGGAAAGGACGTCGGCACGTTCACCGTCCCATACGCCGGAGAGACCCGCGTGACGTACGAGGTCGCTGCGGATGGCTTCAAGCGAACGCAAGGTGGCCGGCAGACCGAGGTGGACCCGACGAACGTCGTGGTGATCAGGACCGAGGTCAAGGAGGTCCCCGGATACGTCGAGGACGAGCTCGGGTCGCTCTCGCTCGACATCCGAACGACCGGGGAAGGACCCCTGGTCGTGCTCTCGGGTGGCAAGCGCTACGACGGCAAGTGGTCGCGCACCGGCACCGACGGGTTCCGCTTCACCGACGGATCGGGCGCGGAGATCCGGCTCCGACCCGGGCTGACGTGGATCCACGTCATTCCGCTGTCCTTCGACGTCGAGTAGAAGCCCGGTGGCGTCATCACCGCGCGGGGCGCGCGAGAGGTCAGGTCGCGGAGCGAAGCGCCCGGGCGAAGGCGAACCGGTTCTCCAGCAGGTGCAGGTCGAACTGGAAGCTCGCCGGCCCGACCGGTTCGACCGCCGCGATGACGCACGAGAGCGTCCCATCCGTGAGGGCCTCGCGGAACGCGGCGGCGAACGAGGTGACCTCGTCCACCCGCCGCACCGACCGGATGCCCGCGCCGCGAGCCACCGCCGCCAGGTCGGTCCCCGTCGTCGTGGCCGTCGGGAATCCACCGACCGAGAGGAGGCTGCCGTTGTCGAAGACGACGTGCGTGAGGTTGGCGGGCGCGTACCGCGCCAGCGTGGTGAGGCTCCCGAGGTTCATGAGCAGGGATCCGTCGCCATCGAGGACGACGACCGGGCGCTCCGGCTGGATGAGGGCGATGCCGAGGCCGAGCGACGATGTGAGCCCCATCGCGTGCTGGAGATAGAAGAAGTTGTCGCGGTGCCCGAGGGAGAAGAGCTCGGCGGCCGTCGCACCCATGATCGTGACTACGGCGCAGTCGCGGAGCTCGTCGTGGACGGCGCGCAGGCATTCGATGCGCCTCACGACGGCTCTTCCCACATGAGATCGCGCGTGAGGAGCAGCGCGACGGGCGCGAGCGACGACTGCGCGAGCGTCATCGCGCTCGCGATCTTCCGCGTCGCATCCTCCGGCCTCGCGAGGTCGTCGCGCACGATGCCGAGCGCGTCCAGCACCCGCCGCGTGTAGCGGCCGCCCTCGGTCTGCCACGTGTCGCGCTCGCCGAGATGACCGCGGTCGCTCACGAGGAGCAGCAGCGGGATGCGGTAGAGGAGCGCGAGCGACACGATGCCGTTCACCGACTGGAAGAGACCGTGGTTCTGCATCAGCAGCGCCGAGCGCGCGCCGGCGAGGTGCGCACCCGCGGCGATGCCGATGCCCTCCTCCTCCCTCGCGAGGCGCACCAAGCGGACGTCTGGATCGTCCTCGGCGAGACGGATGAGGTGGACGAGCCAGGTCTCAGGCAGCGCGGAGATCAGGCGCACGCCCGCGCTCTTCAGCCCGGCATAGACCGCCTCCGAGCTCCGGACGGAGACGGGCATCAGCGACGCTCGCGCTCCGCTCGTCGCGCCCGCCACGCGGCCATCGCCGCCGCGTGCTCGGGGGAGCGCATCGAGCGCTCCTGGCCGTCGAGGTAGGCGCCGAGGACGTCGTCGTAGCCGTCCTCGAACGCGCGGCCGGTGATCCGCTTCGCCTCGACGGCGCTGGCGAACGCGACCTGCGTGAGCTCGGCCGCGAACCGCTCGACCTCGTCCTCGAAGCGATCGGTCGGCGCGACCCGATCGACCAGCCCGATGCGGAGGGCCTCATCCGCGCCGATCGTCTCGCCGGTGAGGATCATCCGCTTCGCGCGGCCCATGCCGATGAAGCGCGGGAGCCGGTACGTCCCGAGCCCGGGGATGAGGCACTCCTTCACCGCGGGCAACCCAAGGATCGTGTCCTCGCGCGCGATCCGCAGATCGCAGGCGATCGCCACCTGCAGCCCACCCCCGATGCAGTAGCCGTGCACGGCGGCGAGGACGATGCGGTCCATGGTCTCGAGCCGGCGGAGCGCCCGCTCCCATCCGACGAACCACTCTCGACCGATACGGCCTTCCTCGAGCGCGGTCAGGTCGATGCCCGTCGAGAAGGCGCGGCCGCGCCCCGAGACGATCACCACGTGCACGCCGTCGTCGCTCGCGGCCCGCGCCGCGGCGTCATCGAGCTCATCGACCCAGGCCTCGTCGGCGGCGTTGAGCAGCGCCGGCCGGTCGAGCTCGATCCGCGCGATCACGCCGTCGCGACGGTAGAGGACGGCCACGCTCAGCTCACTTCGATCGGATCTCGGCCAGACGGGTCTTCACGATCCGCGTCACTAGCCGTTCGGGCAGGGGATGCTCGGGCGTGAAGCGGATCGACCCGCGACCGATGCCGAAGCCGAGGCGCTTGGCTTCGTCGAGATGTGCCCTGCGCACCATGTGGATCGCGCAGTGCTTCGTGGCAGCACTGAAGTAGGTCAGCCGCTCACCCTCTTGCTTGAACGTCGGGATGCCATAGGTGATGCTCTCGCTCGCGTGCGGTGCCGCCGCTCTGATCGTCTTGCGAAGGTCGCGGAGCAGCACACGGTGTCGGGGCGACACGCCCGCGAGGTACTCGCCGATCGTCGCCGGTGCTGACCTGCCGGCGGCGGGCTTGGCGTTCCTCACGCTCGCTAGCGTAGTCGTCGACCGCGGCGCTACTCATGACCCGTCACGCCCACCGCGTCGAGCTCCGGACACCCGTCGCACGCGCACCGATCTGCAGCGCGGCCGTGGCGAGGGCGCGCTCGATACCCGACGCCATCCATGACCGCTCGAACAGGATCTTGCCGACGTGCCAGTGCGCGCCGGGAGCGCGCAGACGGATGGCGGGTGCGGGAGAAGCGTAGAAGTCACCGTCCGCGAATGCCGCGCGGCCGCCGCCGAGCTCGACCCAGCAATAGCCCTTCCCGTCGAACGGCTGCGCCGCGGGCCCGCCAACGGACGCGGCGATCTCACGAGCGACCACACCGGCCTGGGCGTGGGCGAAGACGCCGGCTTTGGGCAGCGGCTTCCCATTACCGAGCGTGATCGAGGCGACATCGCCGATCGCGTACACATCGTCGTAGGGCGTGCGGAGCGTGGCGGGATCGACGGGGATCCAACCGGTCTCGCCGGCGAGCGAGGATCGCCGGACCACCGCTGGGGCATGGTGCGGCGGCACCGCCGCGAGGAGGTCGAAGCGCTCGCGAGTGCCGTCGGTGAAGACCAGCTCGCGCGCGGATGCATCGATCGATGCCAGCGGCCTGACGGTGCTCAGGACGATGCCGCGCTCGCCGAGCAGCTGGGATACGGCGGCACCCAAGACGGGCCCCGCGACGGGCATCGGCTGCGGCTCCGGCGTGAAGACCACGATCTCGCTTCGTTCTCGGACACCGCGTCGACGGAGGTGGTCCTCGATCAGCAGCGCGGCCTCGAACGGCGCTGCGGGGCACTTGTAGGGGAGCGAGGTCACGGCGACGACGATCCGACCACCGGAGAACCTGCGCAGCTCATCGGCGAGACCCGCCGCGCCGTCGAGATCGAAGAAGTTGTGAGCCGATCCGCTGTATCCCGGGAACGACTCTGGATCGAGCTCGGCGCCCAGTGCTACGACCATGAAGTCGTACTGGTGATCCTCGGATCCGACAACGACCGCCTTTCGGTCCAGGTCGATACCGGCGATCCTCCCCTGGATCAGCTCGACGCCGGTCCGCAGCAGCGTCGACAGCTCGCGCGTCGTCTGCTCACGGCGCCGGGCGCCGGTCATCACCCAAAGGAACGACGGGGCGAACCGGTGGTCGCGCTGCTGCTCGATGAGGACCACGCGGTGCTCCGGGCCGAGCAAGCGACGCAGCTCGTTCGCCGCCGTTAGCCCACCTGTCCCGCCCCCGAGCACGACGACCGTGCGTCCGCCCATTCCCCGAGCCTCCTCTGTTATTCCATCAACTACTGGAATATAGTCCCCTCTGTGACCGCGACGTCGGCGGAGCTTCGGAGCGACCTCCACGAGCAGTTCGCGCGCATCGGCAAGGCTGTCGCGTCGCCTCGGCGTATCGAGCTGCTCGAGCTGCTGTGCCAAGGGGAGCGCTCCGTCGACGCCCTCGCGCGCGCCACGGGCATGACGGTCACGAACGTCTCGCAGCACCTACAGGAGCTCAGCGCCGCGCGCCTTGTCGCCCGCCGACGGGACGGGACGCGCATTTACTACCGCGCGGCCGACGACACGGTGTGCAGCTTCGTGACGGAGCTCGGTGCCGTGGCCCGGGAACGGCTCCCCGAGGTGGAGCGCCTCGCGGCGGAACACATCGACGACAGCACGAAAATGGAACCCCTCACCCGGAGCGAGCTGCTGCGCCGTCTCGGTCGCGGTGACACTGTCGTCGTCGACGTCCGCCCGATGGAGGAGTACGCGAGCGGCCACATCGCGGGCGCGATCTCGATCCCGCTGGACGAGCTCGGACGCCGCCTCCGCGAGCTACCGAAGACCAAGCTCATCGTCGCGTACTGCCGCGGCCCCTTTTGCGTCCTCGCACCCCAGGCGCTCGCGCTCCTTCGGCGGCGCGGCTTCCGCACGCGCCGGCTCGAGGACGGGCTTCCCGAGTGGCGGGCGGCAGGGCTCCCCATCGCATCTGGATCGTGAGGTAACGACGTATGAAGACACTGCTCATCCTCAATGAACCGCCCTACGGCACCGAGCGCTCCTACAACGGCCTCCGTCTGGCGATGTCGCTCAGCAAGCGCGAGGGCCAGGAGGTCCGCGTGTTCCTGATGGGCGATGGGGTCGCATGCGCCGTTCGCGGGCAGAAGACGGCCGACGGCTACTACAACGCCGAACGAATGGTGCGCGCAGTCCTGCAACGTGGCGGTCAGGTCGGGTGCTGCGGCAGTTGTTCCGACGCGCGCGCGCTGACGGACGAGACACGCGTCGATGGGGCGCATCGCTCCTCGATGGAAGAGCTGACCGACTGGACGCTCTGGGCGGACCGTGTCGTGACCTTCTAGCCGCGGCGACGCCGAGCGGCGCCGCAGTCGACGTCAACGCAACGGGAAGACCAGAAGGTCGATCGGTTCGGCCGACGTCGCGATCTCCCTCAACGGCGCACCTGCGGTCGAGAGGATCACGAGCGCGCCCGGGCGCGCGACCGAGGGCACCGGCAGCGCCGTCCGCGCGACCACGAGCCGATCACCATCGGGCGCGACCGCGAGCCGCTCTCCGCATGGCGAGCTCGCGACACGCGCGGGTGCGAGGACTTGCGTGGTGCCGTGCTCCAGATCGATCGTCGCAAGCCCACGGCTGTACCCGCACGAGCCGATGACATACGCGCGCTTGCTGACCTCGTCCAGGACGAAC
>DASWDY010000235.1:0-9067 GCA_036395035.1 Candidatus Limnocylindria bacterium | reverse complement strand
AACAAGCTCATCCGCGTGTCGCGCGGCCTCCTCCAGGAGCTCGGCCGCGAGCCGACCGCGGAGGAGATCGGCGAGCGGATGCTCATCACGCCCGACAAGGTCCGCGAGATCGTGAAGGTCTCGCAGGAGCCCGTCTCGCTCGAGACGCCGATCGGTGAGGAGGAGGACTCCCACCTCGGCGACTTCATCCCCGACAACCAGGCGCTCGCGCCGAGCGACGCGGCCTCGCACAAGCTGCTCAAGGAGCAGGTCGAGTCGGTGCTCGAGGGGCTCACGACGCGCGAGCGCCGAGTGCTCCAGCTGCGGTTCGGCCTCGAGGACGGGCGCACCCGCACCCTCGAAGAGGTCGGCCGCGAGTTCAATGTGACGCGCGAGCGCATCCGCCAGATCGAGGCGAAGGCGCTGCGCAAGCAGCGCCACCCGAGCCGGAGCCGGAAGCTCAAGGACTACCTGGAGTAAGTGCTTCGCCCATACGGACCGTCCTCGCTCGGTCATGCCCGCAGGCGGTCACGACCCTCGCTCGTAGGTCTGTAAGCGTGGCCGATGTCGACCAAGGCGAGCTGGAGCGGCTCGACAGCGCGCTCCGGCTCGCCGAGTCGGCCATCGAAGAAGCGCTCGAGGCGGCCGAGAACCTCGGGTCGTTCGATCAGCGCTTCGACGTCCCGCGCGCGCTCGGCGGCGCTCAGCGGCTGATCGGCAACGCGCGCGAGGCGGTGGACGCGGCCCGGCGACGCTAGGAACGCGGGAGCCCGGCGGCCGACACCGCCGGGCTCCCAATGGACGAGCGCGCTACTTCTGCAGGACGGGGAAGTTCTCGAAGAAGATCGGGAACGTGCCGACCAGGCCGATCCCGATGAGCACGAAGGTCGCCACGAGGAACGGCTGCACGCGATAGTTCTTGCCGCGCATGACGTACGCGGCGATCGCCCAGACGACGATCCAGATCGCCACCGCGTAGATCGTCTTGCCGGACAGCGGGCCGACGCCCTTGTTGAGGCCGAAGTTCTTGTCCAGGTCCATGAGCGCCTTGAACCCCGAGTGCGCCTGGGCCAGGGTGGTGAAGAGCCCGAGCGCGGCTGCGCCGATGCCCGCGGCCAGCAGCGCGGCGAGGGGTGGCCCGTTCTTCTTCCCGAGGTCGAGCGCGCTGACCGCTTGCGGGAACTCCCTCTCGCTCACGGGAGGCTTCGTTGCGATGGTGGTCATCTCTTCTCCTCCCTTCTCACGTGATCGGGGCCATCTTGTTTATGAAGGCGCCGAAGATGCCGGCCACGCCGGCCGCGGCGAACGCGATCACGAAGAGAGCGAGGGACGCTCTGCGCAGGCCGTGCTCGCGCGCGAGCTGCGCGCCGTAGTAGATGACGACGAAGGCGACGGCCGTCGCGATGATCGGCGCGAACCAGGCGACGTGCTCCTTCCACTCCATGCCGAAGGTGTGCCACTCGGCCTTGGCGGGATTCGCGAGGAGCAGCGAGCGCGGGCTGGTCGGGGCGGACGCGCGGTACCAGGGGTACACGATCCACGTGCCGGTGAGGACCGTGAGCCACGCGATGATCGCCATGAGCCACGTGCCGATCCGGAGGCGGGGGAGCCGCTCCTGGATGCCGGTCGTGGTGATCAGCTCGGGCCGGAGGCTGTAGAGGCCGGCGAGGCCGCCGGCGAACGAGAGCAGGAACAGCGCTCCGAGGACCATCCCGTGGATGACCGTCCAGGCCTCCCGTTGGCTGAGCTCCATGGGTTCTCCTTCCTTTCAGCCGCACGGCTGCGGCGAGATGGAACTCTGCGAACGCCGTGCCGCCGCTGCGGTGGACCTACGTCACGAACTCGCCGGGACATGGTCCTGAAGACGGTGGCCGTTGTGCACCTGCCGATCGGCGCAGACCCGTGTCAAAGGTCATCGCCGGCATGGCGAGGCGGCGCGCCCCGAAGGGCCGCGCCGCCTCCGTTCCGTCGTGCGGACTATGCGTGCCGCAATGCGATGCGTCGCCTGCCGAGCCACCCGAGGGCCGCGATGCCCAGGGCCGCGGTCGCCGCGAGCGCGGGCGCCGCGTTCGTGCTCGTCGCAGGAGCGGGCGCGGGCGCCGCCGTGGCTGCCGGAGCGAGGGTCGGCGCGATCGTCGCGATCGCCGACGCCTGCGGGACCGTGTTCGCGCGTCCGGAGACGAGCAGCTGGGTCGTGCCCGTCCCGCTGCCGACCATCGTCGTCCAGGCGAACACGTCGCCTGCGATGTCGATGCGTCCCGTCAGTGTCGCGAGGACGCCCTTCGGGAACGCGCTCGTCGGGACCTCGGCGCGGTAGGCGACGGCCGGCAGGCCGTTGTACGTGGTGCTCTCGACCTTGGCCATTGCGAGGTCGCCCTGGTTCCCATCGATGGTGAGCTTCACGGTGCCGGGGAGCGTGAAGCCTTCGTCGCTCATCGCGAGCGCGCGCAGCACGACCACGCCGTCACCATGCTCGGCCGTGATCGACTGGATGCAGGTCCGGCATTTCGCGTCGGCGGCGATCCCGAGCGCGAGCGTGAGGAGGAGCGTGAACGCCAGGATCGGTCGCCACATCTCAATGACCTCCGCAGATCGTGTTCTGCGGTCCGTACAGCGGACCGGGCGGCGCGGTTCCCGCTAGCGGGTGACGGTCCCCTTCATGCCCATGAGGCCCTTGATGTACTCCATCTCGCCGAGGTGCCGGCTGTCGTGGGAGATGGCGGCGATGACCGAACGCCCGATCGTCGCCGGTCCGTCGAAGAACGTGCTGTTGTGCTCCTTGCACCAGACGGCCTCGTCGAGCTTGTCAACGATCGCGTCGAGCGCGCCGAAGGCCGTCTTCGCGTAGTCGAGGAGGCCGCCCTTCGGCGGCGGGCTGAGCGTCGCGGCGACGTCGTCGTCGACGCCGGTGCCGAGGCCGTTCGTCCCCATGAGCGCCTCGGCGAGGCTCCACTTGTTCGCGAGGTCCTCGCGCTGCCAGATCTGCTCCTTGGGATCCGGGTCCGGGACGCTCGCCTGGAACGCGTCCGCGGTCCGCGCGAGGTGCCAGAGCGTCCAGCCGAGCGAATGCGCGCGCGGGACGGGGCGCCACGCGAGCTGGTCGTCGGTGAGGCCGTCGACGACCTTCAGGATCTGCTGGTGGATGAGCTTCGCGCGGTGCTGCGCGAGCTCGAGGGCGTCGCCTGCCATGTCTGGCAGTTTAGGAGCGAGGGCGTCCCCAGCGCTCGTAGCTGACCAGCTTAGACAGCGGCTTGCGTCCGCCCGGGCGTGGGCTCGGGCGCGGATCCTTCGACGACGTCGCGCGGCCGATCATGACGATCGACCGCGCCGTGCGCTCGGCCGGGATCCCCAGGATGCGCTTCGCCTCGGCCTGCTGCTTCTCGTCGCCGAACCAGGCGACGCCACCGCCGTATCCGAGAGCGTTCGCGGCGATGAGGATGCGCTCCGTCACGCGCCCTTCGTCGTAGGCCTCGCCGGTCGCGGCCGCTCCGTCTAGGACGATGGCGATGCCCAGCGGTGCCGCCGTGAGCCACTCGATCGGCGGGCGGAGCGTGCCGATCTTGCGCAGCTGCTCGCGGTCGGTGACGACGACGAAGTGCCATGGTTGCGAGTTGCGCGAGCTGCCCGTCCAGCGCGCGACCTCGAGGATGCGGTCGCGGGTGTCGTCGGGGACCGGGTCCGGCGCGTACTGCCGTATCTGGCGGACCGTGCGCACGACCTTCAGCGTCTCGTTCACGGGAAGATCAGCGCTTCTCGTTCGTCGAACGACGTGCCGTCCGCCCAGGTGACCTCCCACACGTTGCCCTCGGGATCGCTCCACTCGAAGCTCCGGCCGCCGAACGACATGTCGCGCGGCTGGTCGCGCATCCGGATGCCGTCAAAGGCCTTGATCGTGGCATGGATGCGGTCGACCTCGGCAGCGTCGCGGCAGTTGATCGCGAGGACGAACCCGCGGAACGTGCCGGGTGGGGGAAGGGGGCCGTGCGCCTTCTCGTAGTTCTCGGCGCCGTACAGCCCGAGGACCGCGCCACCGCACTGGAATGCCGCGAACGTGTCGTCCGTGAACTTCGACTCCGGCCATCCGAACTGCCGGTAGAAGCGCTGCATGCGCTCCATTTCGCGGACGGCCAAAGTGACGAACGAGACCCGTGCGGGGACGGTCACGGGCGCGAGGTTAGAGCGACCAGGGCACGTCCGCCGGCAGCTCGTCGCGCAGGATCGGCTCGAGCGTCGAGATGTAGACGGCGAGGCGTTTCGCGAGGTCGTCGCGGAGCGGCGCGCCGAGGTGCTCGTACGTGACGGGCTCCCAGATGCGCGTCCAGCCCCTGTCCCATTCCTCGAAGCGGGCGGCCGGCAGCTTGCGATGGAGCGCACGCTCTCGCTTGCGGAACGCGCCGAGCAAGCGCGCGTTCGTCAGATCGTCGGCCTCGAAGTGGAGCCCGATCTCGACCGTGTGCAGCCGGGGACGGTGCGAGGCCTCGTAGTGGATCGCCGGATTGCCGTAGTGGATCTTCATCAGGTACGACCACTGCGCTCCGGAACGGAAGGCGCGCAGTCCCGACGGAACGAGCGGGCGGATCGCTGCCGGCAGGGTCTTGAGGATCGTGCGTGGCTGCATCGGACCTGATGTTCCTCGATGAGGCGATCTCGGCTAAACTGGACGTCCATTCCGGCGTAGCGCAGCGGTAGCGCAGGGGACTGTTAATCCCTTGGTCGGAGGTTCGAATCCTCCCGCCGGAGCAGCCTGGTGGTCACGCTCCTCCGCCGATCTCGAAGATCGTCGTCCCGCCGTACACCGACGGTCCTTCCGGCTGGAACGCGTCCGCCTTGCGGTCGTACTCCTTGAAGCGCGGGTCCTCGTCGTGCGCCGTGTGCGCCTTCATGCCGGTGAGCTTCGCGACGACGACGTAGTTCACGTACCCGCCGTCCTTGGCGTCGTCCTCCTCGCTCCCGTACTCGACGCGCGTGAACGAGGCGGCCAACATCTGCCCCTTCGCGTGCATCTCCTGCCAGTGCGGGTATTGCTCAGCTTCGAAGAGCGCCTCGAACTCCTTCGTCTTGTCCTTCGCGATGCGCAGCACGATCGCGTTCGTCTGGGACATCTCCGACCTCCTCTGCGGTGCGCCGCCAGTTTCCCGCAGACTGGCAAGCGATGTACGGCCTGACGGACGAGGAGACGGCACAGCTCCGGCGTCTCAAGACGCCCGAGATGATCCAGGCGTACCTCGACGGACTTCGCTACAACACCGAGCCCGGCGGCGAGACGCTGCGGTCGCCGCGGCGCGTGCTGCGCGACGCGACCGCGCACTGCGCCGAAGGCGCGTTCCTCGCGGCCGCGGCGTTCCGCGTGAACGGTCGGCCGCCGCTCGTCGTCGACCTCGTCGCCGTCCGGGACGACGACCATGTCCTCGCCGTGTTCAAGGAGCGCGAGCGCTGGGGCGCCGTCGCGATCTCGAAGTTCGCCGGGCTGCGCTTCCGCTCGCCGGTCTACCGCACGATCCGCGAGCTCGTGATGTCCTACTTCGACCACTACTACAACTGGGACGGCGAGCGCAGCCTCCGCGCATGCTCGCGTCCCGTCTCGCTCGCGCGCTTCGACCCGATCGGCTGGATGACGTCGGAGGACGATCTGTGGCCGATCACGGATCATCTCGCCGCCGTGGGCCACGTGCAGCTGCTCCCGCGCGGGGCCGAACGACGGCTCGCTCGTCTCGATGAGCGTTCATACGCGGCGGGGCTCCACGGCGCGCCGGAGCACTGAGACGATGCGCATTCGACGGTATCGGCGGCCCTCTGCTACGTTCCTGCCCTCACAGCGAAGGGGGAGGTAGCGGTGCTCCGGACCGTCGCGGTCGTCGAGGAACGGCCATGGCTGGCGCTCGCCACCGTCTTCACGGCGACGCTGTTCTTCGGGTTCGTCACGCAGGCCGCCGGCAGCGCCTACCTCGGATGGACCGAGGACCCCATCGCGCACACGTACCGGACGACGCTCTCGTACACGAGCGCGCTCATCGGTGACGCGATCCTCCTCCCGCTCGTGAACGTGTTCATCGCCGCGCAGCTGTGGGAGTGGCGCCGGCGGGCGAACCCGAGCGAGGTCGTCCTGTCGCTCCTCGGCGGGGCCGCGCTCACCGTCGCGGTCCACCTCTACCAGGCGGCCAACGCCATCCTCAACTGGACGATGCTGGAGCCGTACGCATGGACACCCCTCGGGTACGTGCACGCGGCGTTCATGTTCTCGGAGCTGTCGCTCGTCCTCTTCTTCTGGGGCCAGGTCGGCCTCGTGGCGCGCGATCAGCCGCGCGCCATCTTCTCCCGCCGGATCGCGTTCGTCGTGCTCTGCAGCCTCGTCTTCATGCGTCTGCTGTTGGGCGACTACGGGTATTTCGCATAGGGCCTTGGACGGCTACTTCGCGTAGGCGCCTCAGTCCGCCTGGTCGCCCTCGATGAGCTTCCCGGGGTTGAGGATCCCGCCCGGGTCGAGCGCCCGCTTCACGGTCCGCATGACGTCCAACGCCGGGCCGTGCTCGAGACGCATGTAGCGCTGCCGCACGGCGCCGGTGCCGTGCTCGCCGGTCACGGTCCCGCCGAGGTCGATCGCGAGCCGGTGGAGCCGGTCGGCGAGCTCGTCGGCGCGCCGAACCTCGTCGGGGTCCTCGGGGTCGATGACGATCGCGGAGTGCACGTTCCCGTCGCCGAAGTGGCCGTAGAAGATCACGTTCACGCCGGTCTCCGCGCCGATCTCGCGCGCGCGACGGATCGCCCGGGGGATCTCCGACAGCGGGACCGCGAGGTCCTCGCCGGCGAAGATGCGGTGCTTGCCGGGGAAGACGAGCGCCGTCGCGGCCGCGAGGCCCCCGCGCGCCGCCCAGAGGCGCTGGATGGCGGCCTCGTCTTCGGCGAGCCGCGTGGTCGTCGCGCGGCGCTGGATGATCGCGTCGACCTCGCGCACCGACGCCGAGACGCTCGTCTTCGTGCCCTCGATCTCGATGAACAGGACGGCCTCGCCGGACGGCAGGCCGAGATCGGGGCGCCACTTCATCAGCGCTCCGACGGCCGAACGGTCGAGGAGCTCCGCCGTCGCCGGCAGGATCCCGGCGGCGAAGAGGTCGTCGAGCGCGCGCACGGTGTCGTCGAGGTCGTCGTACGCCGCGAGGATGACCGCGCGCGCGGGCGGCCGCGGCTGCACGCGCAGCCGGAGCCTGGTGAAGATCCCGAGCGTGCCCTCGGACCCGACGAAGAGCTTCGTCAGGTCGATCCCGCTCGACGACTTCAGCGCCTTGGAGCGCACGCCGCCGGTGACGATGACCGTGCCGTCGGGGAGCACGACCTCCGCGCCGAGCACGTACGCGGACGTCGTGCCCCACTTCACCGCGTGCGGCCCGCTCGCGTTGTTCGCCGCCATCCCGCCGATCGTGCACGCGCGGCCGCTGCCCGGATCGGGCGGGAAGAAGAGGCCGTGGCCCGTGAGCGCGGCGTTGAGGTCGGCGTACACGATCCCCGGCTCCGTGACGCATTGGAGGTTGGTGCGGTCGATCTCGTGCACGCGGCGCATGCGCGCGAACGAGATGACGATCCCGCCCTGCGCGGGCACGGCGCCGCCCGTCTGCCCGGTCCCCGCGCCGCGCGCGACGATCGGCGTTCCCGTCGCGGCCGCGAGCCGCACGACCTGGGCGACCTCGTCGGTCGTCTCGGGCACGACGACGGCGTCGGGCATGCGCCGCGACCGGAGCGACCAGAACGACGCGTCGTACGCGTAGGGGACGAGCGCATCCGGATCGTCGAGCACGCGATCCGCCGCGACGATGCCGCGCAGCCGTGATGCGATCGATGCCGTCGCGGTCGTCATGTTCCGTATCCTAGGTACATCGGCATCGCATCCCCCTCAGTGCGTCCCGAGGACGTCGCGACATGCGTGTCGTGCGGCCTCTGCCTCAACGACTGCCCGACGTACCGCCTGCTCGGGGACGAGGCCGATTCGCCGCGCGGACGGATCCATCTCATCCGCGATCTCATGTCGAGCGACGCGCGGCCCGATCCATCGGTCGTCGCGCACCTCGACGCGTGCCTCGTCTGCCGCGCGTGCGAGACCGCGTGCCCCTCGCTCGTCCCGTTCGGCCGGATCATGGAGGGCGCTCGTGAGGAGATCGCCCGCCGGCAGCCGGCCGGGCGTCTGCGCGCGACCCTCGTCGACGTTGTCACGCACCACCGGGTGCTCGCGATCGCCGGGATGCTCGCGTGGGCATACGACCGCACCGGGCTTCGACGTCTCGTGCGGCGCGTCCTCCCGCGTCGCCTCGCGGAGATGGACGCGATGCTGCCCGTGGCCGAGGGCGCGCCCTACCGGCCGGCGGCGCGGCGCGACGCGGACGCCCTGCTCTTCGCCGGCTGCGTCATGCGCGCGTCGTTCGGCGAGACGCAGCGGGCGACCGTGCGCGCGCTCGAGCGCGACGGACACCAGGTCGGCGCGCCGGAGGGACAGACGTGCTGCGGCGCGCTCCACGCGCACGCGGGGCTCGCCGAGCGATCGCGCGAGCTGGCTCGCGCGAATGTCCAGGCATTCACCGACGGCGAGGCGCCGATCGTCGTCACCGCTGCAGGCTGCGGCGCGCACCTGAAGGCGTACGGGCACGTGCTCGCGGGCGATCCGCTCGAGGCCGAGGCGCGCCGGTTCGCCGCGCGTGTACGGGATGCGAGCGAGATCGCGGGCCCCGCAGCCGCTCGGCGGACGACGGTGCGGTCGCTGCGCGTCGCGTACCAGGACGCCTGCCATCTCGCGCACGGCCAAGGGGTGCGGCGCCAGCCGCGCGCCCTGCTGCGCGCGATCGAGGGTGTCGAGCTCGTGCCGATCGCGGACCCCGAGCGCTGCTGCGGCAGCGCGGGCATCTACAACCTGACGCATCCGGAGGTCGCGCGCGAGCTGCAGCGGCAGAAGGCCACCGCGATCGTCGCCGCCGACCCGGACGTGGTCGTCTCGGCCAACCCCGGCTGCATCCTGCAGATCCGTGCCGGCCTGGCCGCGGCGGGTGCTCGCGTGCCGGTCGTCCACCTCATGCGGTTCATCGATGAGCCCGAAGCCTGCCTACCG
>DASWDY010000234.1:0-12059 GCA_036395035.1 Candidatus Limnocylindria bacterium | reverse complement strand
AGGGACTCGGGATGGACGAGGGCTACGAGCACATGATGTCGCTCGCTCGCGACGCCGGGTTCCAGCGCGCCACGCGCATCGAGACAAGCGGCGCGCCCGCGGTGCTCGCGACGCTCGACGCGGGGGCGCCGCGCACCGTCGGCGTGTACTTCATGTACGACGTCAAGCACGCCGATCCGGCCGAGTGGTCATCGCCGCCGCACGAGGCGCGGATCGTCGACCGCCCCGGCGTCGGGAAGGTCGTGATGGGCCGTGGCGCCGTGAACCAGAAGGGGCCCGAGGCGGCGTTCCTCGCCGCGCTCCACGCGATCCGCGGCGCGGGCAAAAAGGTCTCCGTGAACCTCGTCCTCATCGCCGAAGGCGAGGAGGAGATCGGCTCGCCGCATTTCCGCGAGGCCATCGCGCATCCCGAGGTCGATGCGGCGCTGCGGCGATGCGCGGGCATCTTCATGCCGTCCGCGTCGCAGGACCCCGACGGGAACGTGACGGTCTCGCTCGGCGCGAAGGGCGTCGTCGAGCTCGAGCTCGTGGCGAGCGGCGAGCGGTGGGGCCGCGGCCCGACGAAGGACGTGCACTCGTCGAACCGCGCGCGGCTCGACAGCCCCGCGTTCCACCTCGTCCAGGCGCTCGCGACGCTCGTGACCGCTGACGGCGATCCCGCCATCGACGGCCTCGCCGATCGCGCGCATCCGGCGACGGCGCAGGAGCGCGCCATGCTCGACGTCGCGGCGCGGCGCGTGAGCGAGGACACCACGAAGAGGATCCTCGCCGCGACGCGCTGGGCGCACGACCTCGGCTGGCGGGAGTCGCTCGAACGCTTCCTGTTCGCGCCGACGGTGAACATCCAGGGCCTCATCGGCGGGTACACCGGCCCCGGCGGGAAGACGATGCTGCCCCACCGCGCGGTCGCGAAGCTCGACCTGCGCCTCGTGCCGGACATGACGTACGACGACGCGCTCGCGAAGCTGCGCGCACATCTGGCCAAGCGGGGCTTCGGCGACATCGAGGTGAACGCGAGCGGCGGATACGACCCGACGAGCACGGCCCTCGACGCGCCGATCATCCAGGCCGAGCTCGCGCTCTACCGCCGCGCCGGGATCGACCCCGTCGTCATGCCGCGAATGGCCGGCTCGTACCCCGGGTACGTCTTCACGAGCGAGCCGCTGCGGCTCCCGGCGGGTCACTTCGGCCTCGGCCACGGGACGGGCGCGCACGCGCCCGACGAGTACTACGTGATCGAGCCGTCGAACCCGAAGGTAGCCGGATGGGACGGCGCTGTCGCGTCGTTCGCCGCGTTCCTCGCGGAGCTGGCGGCGTAGCTCCCTGGCGGAGCTGTCGTCAGGGCACGCCTCGGGCTCCGTGGAGATCGAGGAGCCCCAGCTTCTCGTAGGTCCGGCCGGCGAACGTGTAGCCCTTCGCGTCGACCCGGACCACCTCCGTCCTCCCGCCGGGCAGGCTGAACGTGAACGGGAGCGGGCCCTGGTCGCTCCAGGAGCCCTGACCGGTGCTCGATGACGGCAGCACCAGCGCGCGGACGATGCTCGCCTTCCATCGGGAGATGTCCTGGTCCGGCAGCGTCACCTTCTCCGCGGTGAAGAGGATCGCTGGGTCGTCGCGCGCGAACGACGGCGTCGGGAGCCATTGCCGCAGCAGCGTCGATGCGCGCCCGTCGTGGAACATCGCGAGCCCGTCACCCGCCGCAGCCTGCACCCACCGGTCACCGGCGTCCTCGAGCGTGAACGTGCCCGCCGGATACGCGACGACCAGCTGTCGCCGCGGGAACGGGTGCTCGAGGAGCGCGTGGTGCTCGTCGAACGTCGTGACGTGCGCGGCGCCGAGCGCGTCGACGAATGCGTCGATCTCGCCGCGCGTGAGGTCGCGCTCGGAGCTCGGGACGTCGGCCATGCGGATGCCGCCGCCGTTCCGCCGCAGCGCGTCGATGGAGTACCGCGGGCGTGAGAGGACGTGCGGCAGCGCACGGTCCACCAGCGCCGACCGCAGCCGGGTCGTCCCGGCCTCCATGACCGTCATGTCGAAGCGGATGTCGAGCGAGGATCCATCAGGCCAGCTCGCCTTCAGGCGGTACGCATCCTTCGATACCGGGAACGTCGCGATCGCGGGCTCGTTCCACGATCTCGACAGCAGCCACCACAACGCGTACGCGTCCTCGCCCGTGAGCGTGGCCGGCGGCAGCGCCGGCGCGGCGACCACCTCGATCGTCGTCGGGGCTTGGCGTCCGGCGAAGAGCGGCCGGTCGGTGATCGGCGCGGCCGACTCTGGCGGCGCCGCTCCGGCGGGTCCGAGCACGCGTGTCACGCGGACGCGGGTCGGCGTCCCGCCGTCGAACTCCTGCCGGAGGTCGTACACGCTGCCGTCGGCGGTGATGTAGGTATCGAAGGCGAGGTCCGTGGTCGCGTAGGACCCGACGGCAACGACGGCACCGGAGCGGTCGAGACGCTTCACCTCGTAGCCGTGGGTCAGGCGTTCGTGCTGATAGGTGTTGCCGAGGAGATCCCCGCCCATCGACGGGGTCGGCCCCTTGTCGATCGGCCACGTCGGCGCGCTGCGCGTGCGCGGGTAGCTGTCCTTCGCGAGGCGGAGCAGGTCGCCGCTGGTCGCGTCGATCTCGTAGTCGGCGACGAAGTCGCCTCCGCCGGGATAGCGCAGGTATAGCCGGCCGCCGTGCGCGAGCAACGCGGCAGCCGAAGGGTCCACGAACGGCTCCGGGAGCACGCGCGCGAGCCGTCCGGCTTCGTAGACGAGGATCCGGACCCGCACGGAGTCCCACACGTAGATCCGACCATCGCTGTCGACGGCGAAGCTCATCGGCCCGCGCGACGTCACGCCGCCGACGCGCACCGCGTTCGCCGCGGGCTGCTCGTACCCGGGTCCGATCGCGACGTCGAGCACGATCCGCGACGTCTCGACGCGTGGCGTGCCGGCTGGGCTCGCCGCGGGAGCCGGGCTCGGCGTCGCGCTCGGGCCCGCGACGGCCACGATCGTCGGCTCGGGGGTCGGGCTCGCGCTCGGCGGCGCCTCCGCCTGCGCGCACGCGCTCGCGGCGACGAACAGCCCGACGCATCCGAGCACGGTGGCGCGTTCGATGACCCTCACGGCGCGGCCGCCGTGCACCGCGCCTGCCAGTACTGCGCGAACTCGGGCCTCGTGCGATCCTCGAGGGTGCGCGCGACGATCGATCCTTCCGCCCTCCCTGTCTCGCGCACCGTGGCTGGCCCGGTCCACGCGAGCGCGCGCCGCGACCAGTAGTAGGTGTCGTAGTCGGGCGGCCGATCCGCGATGGCGAGCACGTCGAGGCGGCCGGGCTCGCAGCGGAAGCCGCCGCCGTGCGTGACCGAGCCTGCGACCCCGAGTCGCAGGAGCCCGACGCCCTCCTGCCGGACGGCCGCGAGGCGCTCGCCCTCCCGGACGAACAGCCCCCAGGACTGGGTCGAGGCGCCGTGGTCGTGCAAGTCGTACGACGCGATCAGGGCAGCTTGTAGACGAAGGCGCGCCGCGCGTCGTTCAGGACCGCGATCCTGAGGCCGTCCGGCGACGCCGCGACGTCGAGCACGTTCCCGCTCACGCCGAGATCCTCGATCACTCCCTTGCCGCTGAACGTGAGGAGGTGATCGGCCGCGTCGAGCACGATCGGGCGTTTCGCGATGACCAGGCGCCGTCCGTCGATGAGGGCGGTCGACCACAGCACCTCGCCCTTGAGGTCGTGCGCAGACAGGCGCGTCTTCGTCAGCAGGTACAGCGTGCCGTCGAGGCCGAACCCGAGATCGACCACGACGTCCGCGATCCGCGTCAGCGTCTTCGCCGGATCCGTGTCCTTCGGGCCGAACCGGTACACGCCCTTGTCGGTGACGACCGCGCCGAGCACGCCGTTCGGATCGATCGCGAGGGCGCGGTGCTCGCCCGGGACGCGCAGCACGCCGCGCATCGTCCGGTCCTTGGTGAGGTCGAGGACCTCGACGTCCGTGTCGCCCCTGCCTGAGTTCGTCGCGATGTAGAGCTCCCCGGCACGAGTGACGGCGAGGGCTCCACCGGACGAGGGGATCGTGATCGGGAACGACGCGAGCGGCGCACCGTCGGGCGCGCGGCCGGCGACGACGCCCAAGCCCCCGGATGCCTCTCCGCTCGGACCCTTCGAGATCGCGGCGAAGTAGTACGCCTTGGGCACGTAGACGAGCTGCTGCGTCGGGCTCGGCATGCGCACCTGCGATCCGACGGGCGTGCCCCGCGGGAGGATGAAGTTCGCGAGCGTCTGGCCGCCGCCCATGAGCCACTTGTTGTCCTCGCTGAAGGCGAGGTGCGCGACACCGGCGTTGAACTTCGGCAGCGAGCGCAGCGTGCCGTCGCCGGTGAAGATCGCGACGGTGCCGTCGTCCGAGCCGGTGGCGATGAACGCGGCGTTCGGTGACACCGCGACGCGACGCGCCTGCGCGTGCGTCTCGAAGTACCGCTCCGGCTCGCGCCAGAGCTCGGCGGCGGGGACCGCCGCGCCCCGCTTGAACGTGTAGCGCTCCTCCTCGCTCGCGATCGCGGAGAGGCCCTTCGCGCCGACGCCCGCCGCGGCCGTGTCGGCCGCCTTCTTGTCCGGGTACGTGCCCACGCGCACGACGAACGGCGCGCTCCGCGTCACGAGCTCGACGGTGCCGATGCGCTTCGCCGCGGCATCCGCCTCGGCCGCGTTCGAGAACGGTCCGACGGTGAGCGTCTGGACGCGCTCCGTGCGCGCGTCGACGGTGTACGTCGGGGCGCGCGCGATGAGCGCGGTGAGCTCTTCGTCCGCCGACCTCGACACGCGGTTCAGCGCGCGGAGATCGTCCCATCCGCGAGCAACACCGGCCACGACCCTGGCGAAGACCGCGGCGTCGCCGCCGTCCGCGTACGCATTGGCGTCGCGTGCGAGGTCGACGAGGCCGTCCGACAGCACGACGATGCGCTCCTTGATCGGGCCCGACGCTTCGAGCGTCGCGGTGAGCGCCGCACCCGTGAGCTTCTGGATGCGCGCGGCGGAGGCGCGCGCCATCGCCGCGTAGCGGTTCGGGTCGACGACGTACGTGCGCTGGGCGCTCAGCGTGCCCGCCATGGCGTAGTCGTACGCGGACAGCTGCAGGAGCAGCTCACCCGCCTCGCGGGCAAGGTCGGCGGCACCCTGGGCGTCCAGGGCCACGCTCGACCGTGGAGCGGGCGTGCACGCGGAAGCGAGGACGAGGAACGTGAAGAGCGCGCGGAGCGCGCTACTCGCTCTCTTCGTCCTCCTCGTCGTCGTCGGCGTCCACGGGAAGTGGCTCCTCGGGGAGCTCTTCCTCGGCGACGGCGTCGGCGGCCGGCCCGCGCTCATCTCCAGCTTCTTCCTCTTCCTCTTCGCCCTCGAGCTCTTCTTCGCCGTAACGGAAGAAGGTGCCCTTGATGTACGCCCGCTCCTTCGTTTCGACCGGGCGGTGATGCCCCGGGAACGAGATGCGGTGGGCGTTCTCGGCGCTCTGCACGACCTCGCGGACGGCCACACGGGGGTTCGCTTGGTCGTTCGTGACGATCGCGACGACGTACTCGTTGCCCGCGCGGATGAGCTCGATCAGACGGCGCCCGACCTTCGGCTCGAGGAATCCGAGGAGCGCGCCGTCGCGCGAGTGGACCGCGAGGAGGCCCTCCTGCTCGCGCAGCTCGGCCTCGGCGCCCGGCGAGTACCGCGCGAGGATGTTCATCGGCGCGGGGTTCACCAGGCGGAGGATCCCCGTCTTCCCCATGTCCTCGATGAACAGGCGAGTCTGCGTCTTCGAGCGCGTGGCATCCGGCTTGTGCTTGTCCTCGATCAGGGCGCCGACACGCGCGACCTGGCGTAGCGCGATCGGGTCGTGGGGGTAGGCCTTCAGCACCTCTTGATACGCGGCGCGGGCTTCCTCGAGCTTGCCGAGCTCGAGCAGCGCCCGGCCGTACCGGTTACGCGCCTCGACATCGTCCGGGGACGCGCCGAGGATCTGCTTGTTCAGATCCGAGGCGCGCTGCCAGTCGGACTCGAGCGCGGCGGCGATCGCCTGATCCGCGAGCGTACGCACGCGAAGGGTGGTCTCTGCGGGTGTAGCCATGTGGCCTCCATCGAGGATGCGCGCGAACACGCGCGAACATGGTTGATGCTAACAGCCAGGCCCTACGCTTCGCGCCGTGCCATATCTGAGCGACCTCTTGCATCGTCGCGTGCTGGACGCGGGCGGCGACCCGCTCGGCCACCTCAAGGACCTCGCGGTGCTCCCGAGCGAGAACATCCCCGCCGTCCGCTGGGCCATCCTCGCGACCGGCGACGGCGAACGCGTCCTCCGCTGGACCGATCTCGCGATCGAGCCGGCCCACGTCCGTCTCCGCCGCCGGCTCGAAGGGCTCGCCGTCGAGACCTTGCCCGACGACGCGCTGCGGCTCGGGCGCGACCTGCTCGACCAGGAGTGCGTCGATGGGCGGACCGCCACCGCCGTGCGCGTGAACGACGTCCATCTCGAAGAGACGGGAGGGCAGCTGCGCTCGCTCGGAGTGGACGTCGGGTGGCGCGGCCTGCTGCGGCGGATCGGGATCGAAGGGATCGTCGCGGCGATCGCACGCGTCGTCGGCCGGCCCCTGGCGCCGCGCGTCGTGCCGTGGAACGAGCTCGAGGGGCTCGCGAGCGCCGCGCCCGCGAGGCCGGGCTAGAGGCTAAGGACGACCTTCGCGATCGAGAAATAGATGATGAGGCCGGTCCCGTCGACGATCGTCGCGATGAATGGCCCGGACGCGACGGCGGGATCGAGGCGTAGGCGTGTCAGCACGATCGGGAGCACCGACGCGACGAGGGCGGACCACGCGACGATGCAGAACGCGGTGAGCGCGACGACCTCGGCGACCCCAGGCCCGACCCCGAGCGTCCACGCGCGCAGGTACGCCGCGACACCGATCGCCGCCGCGAGCATCGACCCGACCATGAGCTCGCGCGTGAACACGCGGAAGATGTCGCGGATCTGGACCTCGCCGATGGCGATCGCGCGCACGAGGGTCGTGACGACCTGCGATCCGGTGTTCCCTCCCGTACCGATGAGGAGCGGGATGAAGAAGCTGAGCGCGACGACCGTCGCCACCTCGCCCTGGTAGTACTGGAGGACGTTGCCGGTGTAGGCGTGCGCGGCGAACAGCACGAGCAGCCAGAGGATCCGCTTGCGGAAGAGGTGCCACAAGCTCGCCGAGAGATAGGGCTCCTCGAGGGGCTGCGATCCACCGAGCCGCTCGATGTCCTCGCTCGCCTCCTGCTCGATGACCTCGGCGACGTCGTCCGCCGTGATGACGCCGACCATCCGGCGGTCGGGGTCGAGCACCGGGAGCGCGAGGTACCCGCTCTCGCGGAGCGTGCGCGCGGCCCGCTCCTGATCGTCGGACGCGTCGACCGAGACGACCTCGCGCTTCGTGATCTCGGCCACCTTGCGCGACGCCGGGGACAGGACGAGGTCGCGCAGCGTCGTCACGCCCGCGAGCCGGCCGGCGTCGTCGGTGACGTAGAGATAGAAGACGGCCTTCGCGGCTTCCCCCGCCCGCCGCAGGAACTGGAGCGCCTCGTCGACGGTCATCCCCTCGCGGAGCGCGACGAACTCCGGTGTCATGCGGCCGCCCGCGGTCTCGGGCGGGTATTCGAGGAGCTCGCGGATGTCAGCGGCCTCGTCGTGCTCCATCTCCGCGAGGACGTCCTCGCGCGCGTCCTCGTGCAGCTCGCCGACGACGTCCGCCGCCTCGTCGGGCGGCATCTCCTCGAGGACGTCCGCGGCCTGCATGTCGGTCAGGCGCATCAGGAGGCGCGCGGCGACACCCGGGTCGAGCTCCGAGACGATCCCGGCGAGCCACTCGTCGCCCATCGCGCGGAACAGCACGCCGAGCCGCCGCGCGTCGAGGTCCGGGAGGATGCGCTCGAGCTCGACGCTCGGCAGGAGGGGCACGAGCCGCGTGACCTCGCGATCGAGGCCGGCAGCCAGGGCTTCCTCGAGTCGCTCGCGGACCTCGTCCGCGGTCAGCTGCTGCACACCCATCCTCCGTACGCGCGGTCGCGCGTACGGTAGGCGCTCCTAGGCCGCGGACACCACCCGGTTCTTGCCGGCGCGCTTCGCCTCGTACAGCGCCGCGTCGGCCGCCCCGAACAGCGCGTCCGCGGTCGTCGCGGCAGAGGGATACGTCGCGACGCCGACCGAGACGCTGCGTTCGACGCCCGCGACCTCGGCCGCGGCGAAGGCGGCCTGCCGGATGCGCTCGGCCGTGGCGAGGGCCGCCTCGAGCCCGGTCTCGGGCTGGAGGACCACGAACTCATCGCCGCCGAACCGCGCGACGAGGTCGCTCGAGCGGACGTGCTCGCGGACCGTGTGCGCGAGGGCGACGAGGAGGTCGTTGCCGGCGGCGTGCCCGAGCTGGTCGTTCACACGCTTCAGCGCGTCGCTGTCGACGATGAGGAGCGCGACCACGTGGCCATAGCGCTGCGCCCGCTGGATCTCGGCCTCGAGCCGGCCGCTGAAATAGCGCGCGTTGTAGAGGCCCGTGAGCGCATCGGTGATCGCGAGGTGCTGCGCCTCCTCGAGCGCCTCCGCGCGCGCGATCGCCGCCGCGGCCTGCGCGGCCATGACCTCGAGGACGCGCTCGTGCTCCGGCCGGAAGTGGTCGACGGCGCGGTGGACCACGAGGAGGCTGCCGTAGGCGTGGCCCTCGCTGCGCAGGGGGATCCCGAGCAGGCCGTGCAGGTGCGGCACGACCTCGGGCCACCGTCCCTTGCCGAGCAGCTGCATGTCCGGGACGCGGAGCGGCCGGCCGCTCGCGAGGACGCGCCGGCTCACGCTGTCCGCCGCGTTCGGCGGATGCTGCGCGATCCGCTCGGCGGGAAGGTTGTGGCTCCCCGCGAGGAAGAACTTGTCGTCGTCGTCGAGCCGCCACACGACACCGGCCTCCGCGCCGGTGAGGCGGATCGCGCCGTCGAGGACGTACGAGAGCACCTCGCCGAGCCGCGATGCCTCCGAGAGCCGGCGGCTGATCTCGTGGAGCGCGCTCAGCTCGAGGAAGCGCTGCGACTGCGCGCGGCTCGCTTGCGCCGCGGAGAGGAGCAGCGCGAGCTGGCTCGCGAGGGTCTGCGCGAAGCGGAACTGGTCCTGGCTGTACGCGCCGACGCCCATCTTCACGGCGCGGACGACGCCGAGGAGCCGATCCTCGACGACGAGCGGGATCACGATCGCCGCCTTCGACGACAGCGGGATGCCGCGGACCGGCTGCGGCCGCGCGTCCTGCGCGACGTCGTCGATCATCGCGGCCTCGCGGTGCTGCGCCGCCCATCCCACCATCCCCTCGCCGAGCGCGAGCGGCTGCGCGCGCACCCTCTCCTCGTAGTCGTCGGGGTAGTACTGCGGATCGAACGTCAGCTTCGCGACGACGAGCCGTGACGTCGGTTCGTCCCAGAGGTAGATCGCGGTCGAGTCGGAGGTGGTCGCGCGCTGGAATCCTTCCGCGGCGGCGTGGAGGCTCGCGTCGAGATCGAGCTTCGCGGCCGCCGTGGCGACGTCCGTGATCGTCTGCAGCTCCGCGATCGTGTTCCGCCGCCGCTGGTCCGCGCGCGCGTGGATGAGCGCGAGCGCGGTGACCTGCGAGAACGCGCGCATGAGCTCCTCGTCGCGCGCGCTGAACGCGTTGCGCGTCGGGCTCTCGATCACGACGACGCCGAGGAGCTCGTCGCGCACGAGCATCGGCACGCACAGGCGCGAGACCTGCTCGGGTCCGATCCGGACGGTGCGCGGGTCGGACCAGAGGTCGCCGACGTTCACGATGCTCCGTGTCTTCGCGGCGATCCCGCTGAGGCCTTCACCGAGCTTGCGCCGCCAGCCGATGACGCCCGGATCGTCGCTCCCCGGACCGGCGGCGTGGCCCATCACGAGCTCGTCCCCCGCCTTCTGATACAGGAGCACGGAGCGCGTCCCGTACCCGAAGTGCTCGCCGAGGAGATTGGTCGCCGTGGCGAGGACGGCCTCTTCGTCGTGGGCCGCGAGGAGGAGCGCTTCCGTCGCGCGCATGAGGAGCGGGACCTCGCGCTCGTTCGTCCTCCGGTCGATGGTCGTCACGCCTCGTCCCGTTCCGTCCTTTTCCGACCTCGCTCGGGGCAAGCCCTCGCTCGGCCCGGGGGCACGTTCGCGGATGCTACGTCGCCGAGGTCAACGCGTGGGTGTCAGCTTCGGGGCTCGGGGAGCACGCCGCCGTAGGCGTCCAGGTAGCGGTCCGGGTTCTCCTGGAATACGCGCTTGCACGCTTCCCTGTCGAAGGAGTACGTCCGCATCTCGTACCGCAGCGAGATGGGGCGGTCCCCCAGGGGACGCCGGCAGATGACGCAAACGTTCGAGCCGGTCACTCGAGCTCGATGAGCGCCTGGTGGGCACGCACGAGCTGCCCGTTCTCGGCGGCGATCCGTTTGACGCGGCCCGAGACCGTCGACCGCACCTCGTTGAAGAGCTTCATCGCTTCGATGAGGCCGATCACGTCGCCCTGGCTCACGGCGGATCCGACCTGGACGAACGCCGGCGCCTGCGGCGACCCCGAGCGATAGAAGATGCCGGTCAGCGGCGCGGTGATCGTGTTCGCGGCCGGCTTCGCGGCCGCGGCCACGGCTCTCGGCACCGCGACCGGCGCCGTCTCCGCCGCCGCGGGCTCGACGGGCCCCACGGCCGCGGCCCCGTCCTTCGAGACCTTCACGCGCAGGTCGCCCTGCCGCACCTCGAGCTCGCGCAGCGCGGGGTCGCGCAGGCGCTCGAGCAGCTCCGCCACGAGGGCGAGCGCGGACTCGTGCGGGTCTGAGGGGGGCGGAGCCCCCTTCATACGCTCGGCCATGCCGCTTCCTTCCACCGGCTGATGACGAGCGCCACGTTGTGTCCCCCGAAGCCCATCGAGTTCGAGAGCGAATGGTCGACCTGACGCTTCCGCGCCGCGTTCGGGACGTAGTCGAGGTCGCACTCGGGGTCGCGGACCTCCTGGTTGATCGTCGGCGGGAGGACGCCGTCGCGCATCGCGAGGACGCAGACGATCGCCTCGATCGCGCCCGCCGCACCGAGCGTGTGCCCCGTCATCGACTTCGTGCTCGAGACCGCGAGCGTGCGCGCGTGGTCTCCGAAGACCGTCTTCAGCGCCTGCGTCTCGCTGCCGTCGTTCGCCTGCGTCGACGTGCCGTGCGCGTTGACGTAGCCGATCTCCTCGGACCCGAGCGACGCGTCCTCGAGCGCCATGCGCATGGCGCGAACGGCCCCCTCCGCGCCTGCCGGAGGCGCGGTGACGTGGTACGCGTCCGCGGTCGCCCCGTAGCCGCTCACCTCGGCGAGGATCCGCGCGCCGCGAGCGCGCGCGAAGGCGAGATCCTCGAGCACGACGCAGCCGCCCCCCTCCGAGAACACGAAGCCGTCGCGCTCCTTGTCGAAGGGGCGCGAGGCTCGCTGCGGATCGGCGTTGCGCCGCGAGAGCGCGTGCATCGCGTTGAACGCGCCGATCGCGACCTTGATGAGCCCGGCCTCCGCGCCGCCGGCGAGCATGACGTCGGCCTGTCCCCGGCGGATCGTCTCCGCGGCGAGCCCGATGGCGTGCGCGCTCGATGCGCACGCCGAGACGGTCCCGAGGTTCGGTCCCTTGGCGTGGAACTTCATCGCGACCTCTCCGGCCGCCATGTCGACGATCATCATCGGGATCATGAACGGCGAGACCCGTCGCGGATCCTTGTCGTGGGCGACGATGTTGTCGACGAGCGTGCCGACGCCGCCGATCCCCGACCCGAAGGCGACCCCGACGCGCGGCGCGAGCGCTGGATCGATCTCGAGCTTGGCATCGGCGATGGCCTGCGCCGCGGCCGCGACGGAGAACTGCGCGAAGCGGTCGGTCCGGCGCATCTCCTTCCGGTCGAGGTACGTGAGGGGATCGAAGTCCTTCACCTCGCCCGCGATCGTCGTCTCGAGCCCGGTCGGGTCGAACCGCGTGATCGGTCCGATGCCGCTCTTGCCCTGCCGCAGGGCGGCCCACGATGACTCGACGTCACCGCC
>DASWDY010000233.1:0-12614 GCA_036395035.1 Candidatus Limnocylindria bacterium | reverse complement strand
GATCGAACCCGGCATGCGGACCAGCGTACTGCCCACGGTCCCGGCGCTCGCGGCGATGATCGACCACGCCGTGCTGAAGCCGACGCAGACGGAGCGCGACGTCGTCGAGGCCTGCACCATCGCCCGGCGCGAGCGGATCGCGTCGGTGTGCGTGAAACCCTTCTACGTCCCGGACTGCTCTCGGCTCCTGCAGGGATCGGGCGTGCGCACGTCCACGGTCGTCGGCTTCCCGCACGGTGGGCAGGCGCCCGAGGTGAAGGTCGCGACCTCGCTGCAGGCGATGCGCGACGGCGCGACCGAGCTCGACATGGTCATCAACATCGGCGCGCTCATCGAGCGCGACTACCCCACGATCGAGCGCGAGATCGCCTCTGTCGTGGGCGTCGGGCACGCGAGCGAGGCGACCGTGAAGGTCATCCTCGAGACGGCGTACCTCGACGACGCGCAGAAGGCGATCGCCGCGCAGCTCGCGCAGGCCGGCGGCGCCGACTTCGTGAAGACCTCGACCGGATTCGGGCCCGAGGGCGCGACCGTCGAGGACGTGCGGCTCCTGCGCTCGGTCGTAGGCCCGAAGATGGGCGTGAAGGCGTCGGGCGGCATCCGCACGCTCGATGACGCGCTCGCGATGATCGAGGCCGGTGCGGACCGTCTCGGGACGTCGTCGACGGCGGCGATCCTCGACGAGCTCCGTCAGCGCCGCGGGGAGACCTGATACACTTCTTGTCACAAGACATCGAACGTCTGGCGGGGGCGGGCCGGATCCGATGGGATCCAGGCCCGTTCGTCATGTAAGGAGATAGCACTGGCCATCGCGACCGAACCTCTCGCGCGCGCTGCGCGCTTCGGCGACCTCGAGATCCATCCGGATGTCTCTCGCGCCATCGATGAGCTCGGATGGATGACCCCGACGCCGGTCCAGGAACGCACGATCCCCGTCCTCCAGCAGGGCCGCGACGTGCTCGTCCAGGCGCAGACCGGCACCGGCAAGACCGCCGCGTTCGCCATCCCGATCCTCGGACGCGTCGAGGCCGGCGCGCAGCGACCCGAGGCCATCGTCATCGTCCCGACCCGCGAGCTCTGCACCCAGGTCACACGGGAGTTCGGCGCGCTCGGCAAGTTCCGTGACTCTCACGAGGTCGCGATCTACGGCGGCGTCTCGTACACGCCGCAGGACAGCGCGCTGCGGCGCGGCGTCGGCATCGTCGTCGGGACGCCGGGCCGCCTCCTCGATCACATCGAGCGCGGCACGCTCGACCTGCGCGGCATCGAGATCGTCATCCTCGACGAGGCCGACCGCCTCCTCGACATGGGCTTCGCGCCTGACGTGCGCAAGCTCCTGCGGAAGATGCCGGCCGTGCGCCAGACGGCGCTCTTCAGCGCGACGCTCTCGTGGGAGGTCCGCGACCTCGCCGGCCGGTTCACGCGGAGCGCGGTCTCCATCAACATCGATCCCGAGAACCGGACCGTCGACACGGTCGAGCAGCTCTGGGTCGAGGTCCTCGACGAGGACAAGGTCCGAGCGCTCGAGGAGCTGCTGCACCGGGCCGAGTTCGACCAGGTGCTCGTCTTCCGCCACACGAAGCGCGGCGTGGACAACCTCGTGCGCGACCTCCAGCGGCGCGGGCACAAGGTCTCCGCGCTGCACGGAGACCTTTCGCAAAAGGAGCGGGAGCGGACGCTCGAGGCGTTCCGCGCGGGCGAGGTCCCGATCGTCGTCGCGACGAACGTCGCGGCACGCGGGCTCCACATCGACGACATCTCGCACGTCGTGAACTACGACCTCCCGGAGGACGCCGAGACGTTCACGCACCGCATCGGCCGCACCGGCCGCATGGGCCAATCGGGCGTCGCGGTCACGTTCGTCGGCGAGTGGGACCACGACGAGTTCGACAAGCTGCGCGAGAAGGCGAACGTGCCCTTCCGCCGCGAGGTGCTCGACCTCTACGGGCGCTAGGCCGGGACCTTCGCCCCCAGCTCCGCGCGCACCTTCTTCGCGGCCTCGACCACGACCCGGCACTTGTCGATCGTCTCCTCGACGGTCCGCGTCTTCAGCCCGCAGTCCGGGTGCGGGTACAGGCGCTCGGCGCTGACGTACCTGAGCCCCTTGCGGATCCCCTCGGCGGCCTCGTCGACCGGCTCGAGCTCGTGCTCGTGCACGTCGACGATCCCGATCGCGAGCTCCTTCGTGAATGGATCCTTGTCGAAGAGCTTCAGCCAGCGGTACTCGTAGTTCGACATCGCGAGGTCGAGCTGGTCGACCGGCAGATCGAGGACCTGCGGGTAGATCGCGGCGAAGTCGCCGTAGCAGATGTGCGAGATCGTCTTCGCCTTCAAGTTCTGCGTGACGATCCCCATCGCCTCGATGGCGATGCCGATCTCCTCGGGCCGCGCGTGGATCGCGGGCTCGTCGATCTGGATGTACTTCGCGCCGGCCTTCTCGAGGTCCTCGGCCTCCTGGCGGATGACCTCGGCGAGCGCGAGCGCCGCGTCGCGCCGCGTGCTGTAGGCCTCGTTGAAGGACCAGTCGAGCATGGTGTACGGGCCCGTGAGCATCCCCTTCACGGGCCTGCCGGTGAGGGACTGCGCGTACCGGAACCACTCGACGGTCATCGGCTCCGGCCGCCGCACTTTCCCCGCGATGATCGGCTTGTGGTAGTAGCGGTTGCCGTACGAGCGCACGAGACCGCCCTCGCGGTACCCCTCGATCAGGTCCGCGAAGTACGCGACCATGTCGCCGCGGTACATCTCGCCGTCGACGAGGATGTCGAGCCCGACCTCCTCCTGACGGCGGATCCACTCGCTGGTCGCCTGCCGCTCGAGCCTCGTGAGCTCCTCGCGCGAGAGCTTCCCCTTCGCGAACTGGTTGCGCGCCTTCTGGAGGTACTCGGGCTTGCCGAACGATCCGACGGTCGTCGTCAGCAGGATCTGGCTCATGCCGGCACCCCCATCGCCGCGCGGACGCCCTTCACGAGCACCGCCAGCTTCTTCGACGCGACGTCGTGCGGCAGGTACTCGAGCCCCGTCGTCGGCGCGACCCACACGCGGTCCGTGCCGAGGACCTTCGCGGCCGCTTCGACCGTGCGCGCGACCTCGCTCTCCGTCTCGAGCCGCGTGTTCCGCGCGTCGACCGCGCCGAGCACGACCGTCCGCGTCCGCAGCGCCCCGAGCGCGTCGAGCACCTTCGTGTCCCGGCTCCGCAGATCGATGCCGACCTGCGCGACCGGGAACGTCGCGAGCTGCTCGAGGACCGCGTCCGCGGGGAAGAAGTACGGCTGGATCGCGAGCGGGACGTTCGCCTTCGCGAGCCGCTCGTACGCGGCGCGCGCGAGGCCGATGAGCTCCGGCCGAGCGACGACGGCGGGATCCTCGACGTCGACGAGCGTCGCGCCCGCCGCGCCGAGCCCCGCGATCTCGGCCGCGAGCGCGTCCGCGACGGCGAGCGTGCGCTCCTCGAGCGTCTTGTAGGCCCTGTCCTCCGCCGTGAGCGTCGCGAACGACAGCGGGCCGCACACGGCGGCCTTCAGCTGCCGCTTCGTCGCCGCGCGCGCGATCTTGTAGTCGCTCACGAGCGTGCGGCCGTGCGTGGTGATGGCCTTCTCGATGACCGGCTGCCGGAAGTACGTGTTGTTGTCGTAGAAGCGCTCGAGCGGCCCGCGCGAGACGCCGCCCCACGCGCGCGCGAAGGGCGCGAAGAGATCGTCCCAGCGGATGTGGCCGTCGTTGAGGACGTCGATGTCCGCCGCTTCGAGCTCCGCGATCGCCTGTCGCGTGACGGTGTCGAAGACAGCATCGAGGGCGGTGTCGTCGACCTCGCCGCGGTCGAAGCGATGGAGCGCGCGGCGCAGTTCCTGACCACGCGGGTCGTCGGAGATCTTCGGGAATGCGCCGATGACGGTCGTCTTCATGGGACCTCTCTCATCTTTCCCTCGCGGGGGCCGGATTTGGCACCGAGCGGGACTCCGCTGGTTGCCGCGGCTTCAACGGGCCGTTCCCTCTGCCGCTCTGGATGAAAGGTCGCGGATGGACTCGCCCTCAGAGTATGGGTGGCGCCGCGGCGGCGCAACGGCGATCCGCTCCGCTACGCTCGACGCCCCATGACCGACCGGCTCATCGAGCGGACCCTGCGCGCCTTCAGCGAGGATCTCGCCTCGGAGCGGCCGGTGCCCGGCGGGGGCAGCGCCGCCGCCTACGCCGGCGCGCTCGGTGCCGCGCTGTGCGCGATGGTGCTCCGCATCTCGTCGAAGAAGGACCCCGAGCCGTTCGCCGCGCGGATCGCCGACCTCGACAACCTGCGCACGGACTTCCTTCGCCTCGTCGACGACGACAGCGCCGCGTTCGCCCGCGTGTCCGAGGCGATGAAGCTGCCGCGCAGGACCGACGACGAGAAGGCGCGGCGGGCCGAGCGCGTGCAGGCGTCGCTGCTCGGGGCTGCGCGCGTGCCGCTCGAGGTCGCCAAGACGGCGCGCCGGCTCCTCGAGACGTGCGAGCACGCCGTGAGCGACGCTTCGCCCATGACCGTGAGCGACGTCGGCGTCGGCGCGCTCATGGCGGAGACGGCCCTCCGCGGCGCCGCCATGAACGTGATGATCAACCTGGCGTCGCTCGACGACGCGGCCCAGGTGAAGGCCCTGTCGGAGGAGCTCGATAGGGCCCTCGAGGGGTCGGAGCAGCAGCGCGTGCGCGTCGTCGAGTTCGTCGAATCGCGGATCGCGCGATAGCGATGGCCCGGCTGCTCCACGGCAGGCCGCTCGCCGAGCGGATCAAGGCGGAGACCCGCGCTCGGGTCGAAGCGCTCGTGGCGCGGTCGGTGCACACGCAGCTCGCCGTCGTCTCCGTCGGCCCCGACCCCGCCGCGCTCACGTACACCGAGCGGCTGACCCGGTCCGGGCATGCGTCCGGGATCGCGATCAAGACCGCCTCGCTCCCCCGCGAGACCACGGAGGCCGAGCTCGTGCGCACGCTCGAAGAGCTCGGCCGCGACGGATCGGTCCACGGGATCATCCTCATGACGCCGCTGCCGGGGAAGCTCGACGAAGGCCACATCGTCGATCACATCGCCGTGGCCAAGGACGTCGAAGGAATGCATCCGTTCAGCGTGGGGTGGCTCGCCGACGGGCGCCCGCGCTTCGTGCCGTCCACCGCCGAGGCTGTTGTCGAGCTCCTGCGCTTCTACGAGATCCCGATGCGCGGTTGCCACGCGGTCGTCATCGGCCGCAGCACCGTGATCGGACGACCCGCGGCCTATCTCCTCCTGCGCGAGGACGCGACGGTGACGATCGCCCACCGACGCACGGCCGACCTCAAGCGCTACACCTGCGACGCCGACATCGTCGTCGTCGGGGTCGGGAGCGCCGGCTCGCTGAAGGGCGACATGATCCGGCCGGGCGCGACCGTCATCGATGCGGGGATCAACGTCACGCCGCAGGGGATCGCCGGGGACGTCGACGCCGAGAGCGTCGGCGCGGTCGCCGGCGCGCTCAGTCCCGTGCCGGGCGGGCTCGGGGCCGTCACCACGGCGCTGCTACTGCGGAATGTGGTCACCGCGGCGGAGAGCACGCTCCAGCATTGAGGCTGGAGCGGACGCCGGCGACTCCGTTTCGCTTGTCGCCGGCGCCTGCCACCATCCAGGAATCGCGACGGTTCACCCCATCAGCGGAGGGACAAGGTCGCAAAGGGCACGAAAGCCTTCGGCGAGCACGAATGCGAACGCCACCATCCTGACGCGCACTCAAACACCTCCCTTCGCATGCAGACTCGTCGCATACGCGCGCTGCGCATACGCGAGTGCTTCTTCGGACCGGCCCTGCTTTCCGAGGGCCTTGCTCAATTCGTCGTACACGTCCGCTAGGTCAGTCGCAGCGGCACGCTCTTCCAGTACACGGGCAAGCTCGCGTAGGAGACTGACCGAGTGCTCGGGATCGACATTCGTCAATGTCTTCGCAAGTGCGAATCGCGCTGCGAACTGAGCGCCTGGGTCATCGACGCGATCGGCGCGCGAGACGAGTTGTTCAAGCCGTTCCCTTGCTTCGCCATAGCGACCGTCCTGTGCCTCGGTCAAGCCAATGAACGCCTCAATGCGGACTGCCAGAGGTTCGCTTCCAGCTTCGCGCGCGGCACGAAGGGCTTCACCGAGGACTTCTTCCGCGCGCGTCTTGTTGCCAAGAGCCCTTAGCGTGCGCCCGGTCTGGAATCTGATCTCAGCGACCCGTGCCTTGTTGTGCAATGCATCAAAGAGGGCCTCGCTCTTGAGAAGGCATGTGATCGCCCCTTCGTAGTCGCCCATCTGTCGGCGAGACATCCCGATCGCGGCGAACACCGAGGCCAACCACTTCTGGTCTCCAACGTCAGCGCCTTCATGCACTGCGCGCTCGAAGTGTTCGAGGGCGGCGTTGTAGTCGGCACGCTGATACAGCGTGAGACCAAGGTTGTGCAACACGTGGACGCGGAACAGCGGATCCTTTACAACGCCCCTCGCCGTGGACCCGAGAGCAGCCTGCAGGTGGCCTTCCGCTTCTGAGTAGTCCATCAGAGTGATCAGCGCGCCGCCGAGCTGAGCGCGCGTCCGCGCCACCTGTTCTTCATCGCCCGACGCCTCGTACCCGCGAACGGCATCCGTCAACACAGCGGCCGCGCGCCCCGCCTGACCAGCCTCGAGATATGCGCGACCCAGCGTCCGCTTGATGGACAGGCGTTCTGGGAGCGACAGGTCTTCTGTCGGTATTGCGGAGAGTTCCTGAATCGCTTCGCGCGCGGCGCCTTGTGCGATGAGCTGATTCGCGCGCGTCAGGGACAACTCACGCTCGCGGCGCTTCTGCTCCTTCTCCTCGTCGTCCATGAAGTGCGCGACCGACTTGCCGAGCTTCGCGGCGATGAACTCGAGCGATTTCATCGCGGGGCGAATCTTCCCGAGCTCGAGCGCGCTCACGTACGCGCGGGTGAAGTGCGGTGCGCCGAGCTGCGCCTGACTGAGCCCGGCCTCGATGCGTGCCTTGCGCAGGCGCTCGCCCAGCCGGTCCAGCGACTGGCTGACCGGCGCTGGTACCCGGCGGCGGACGTGCGGGCGAGCAGGCATCGCGCGGGACCGTAGACGGCTGTTACACGGCTGTCAATAGCCGATTGACAGGGATATCAACACCCGGCAGAGCGCCGCACGGCTAGTTGAGACGGATGAGGGGCGGGTTGTTGGGGTCTTCGAAGTGCGTCGTGTCGATGAACCGGAGCTTGCCGTCCTGGTGGTCGAGGACGATCGAGTGCGTCCGGGCGCCGCGGTTGAAGAAGCGCACGCCGCGGAGCATGTCGCCGTCGGTCACACCCGTGGCGATGAAGCGCAGCTCCTTGCCCGGGGCGAGGTCCTCGGTGCGGTAGACGCGATCCTCATCGGTGATGCCCATCGTCTTAGCGCGGCGCCGCTCGTCGTCGTTGCGGAACTTGAGCCGCCCGAGGATCTCCGCGCCGACGCACTTCAGCGCGGCGGCCGCGAGCACGCCTTCCGGAGCGCCGCCGATCCCCATGACGACGTGCACGGCGGTGCCGGCGACGACGGCGGAGATGGCCGCGATGACGTCGCCGTCGTCGATGAGCTTGATGCGCGCGCCCGCGGCGCGGATGTCCGCGATGAGCTTCTTGTGGCGGTCGCGGTCGAGGACGATGACGGTCAGGTCGTCGACGTCGCGGTTCAGCGAGTCGGCGATGATCTTCAGGTTCTCGGCGACGGGCCGGTCGAGGTCGACCTTCCCCTTCGCGGGCGCGCCGACGACGAGCTTGTCCATGTAGGTGTCGGGCGCATGCAGGAGCCCGCCACGCTCCGCGGCGGCGAGCACAGCAATGGCGTTCGCGCGGCCCTTCGCGACGAGGTTCGTACCCTCGAGCGGGTCGACCGCGATATCGAGCTCGGCGCCGTCGCCCTGGCCGACGTGCTCGCCGATGAACAGCATCGGGGCTTCGTCGCGCTCGCCCTCGCCGATGACGATCCGGCCGGCGAAGGGGATCGTGTCCATCGTCCGGCGCATCGCTTCGACCGCGGCGTGGTCGGCCCTCGTGTTGTCGCCGTGGCCGAGGAGGTGCGCGGACGCGATCGCCGCGGCCTCCGTGATGCGCACGAGGTCGAGGATCCGTGGCTGTTCGACGGAGCCGTTCGCGCGTTCCACGAGCCGAGGCTGCTCCCCTACGGCCATCCGGCGGACAGCCTACTACCAAGTCGCTCCGCCGCGGCGGCGATGAGCTCCTCGCCGCGGTGCATCGCATCGTCGACGGACGCGGCACCTTCGCTCGAGACCTCGATCGCGGTCAGCCCGAGTCCGAGCACCGCATCGGCACCGCTGCCGAGGCCTCCGACGATCGCGGCGACCGGCCGGCCGAGCTCCTTCGCCTTCGCGATCACGGATCCGGTGAGCTTGCCGTATGCGCTCTGCACGTCCATGCGGCCCTCGCCGGTGACGATGAGGTCGGCGCGCCGCGCGCGCTCGGCGAACCGCGTCGCCGTCATCACGATGTCCGCGCCGGAGCGCATCTTCGCGTCCGCGAACGCGATGAGGCCCGCGCCGAGACCGCCCGCGGCGCCCGCGCCGGGAACGTCACGGATGTCGCGCCCGAGGAAGCGCTGCACGACGTCGGCATAGCGCGTGAGGGCCGCGTCGAGCTCCGCCACGACCTCCGGCGTCGCGCCTTTCTGCGGCCCGAAGACCGCGGACGCGCCCTCCGCTCCGACGAGCGGATTGCGCACGTCGGAGGCCACCTCGATCTGCACACGCAGCAACCGCGGATCGGCCTGTCCCTCGACCCGGTGCAGACGCGCGAGCGCGGCGCCGCCCTCCGGCAGATCGTTGCCGTCGCGGTCGATGAACCGGAACCCGACCGCGCGCGCCATCCCGGTCCCGCCGTCGTTCGTCGCGCTCCCGCCGATCCCGATGACGACGCGTTGCACGCCGCTCGTCGCTGCCTCGAGCATGAGCTCGCCGGTCCCGCGCGTCGACGTGATCCGCGGGTCGCGCTCGCTCTCGCGCAGGAGCGGCAGACCGCTCGCGGCGGCCATCTCGACGACGGCGGTGCGACGGTCGCCGAGGATCCCCCACTCGGCGTCGATCTCGCGGCCGAGCGGGTCGTGCACGCGGCTGCGTCGCGTCGTCCCGCCGGTCGCGTGGACGAGCGCTCGCACGGTGCCCTCGCCGCCGTCGGCGAGCGGGAGCTCGTCGCACTCGAGATCGGGCATGGCGCGCCGCAGACCGCGCGCGATCGCGGCGGCGACGCGGACCGCATCGACGCTCCCTTTGAACGCCTGCGGCGCGATGAGGACGCGCCGCGGTCGCACCGCGTCGGCGGTCACGGGCCGGTACTGTACGGACGTTGACGCGGCGCATCGCGATGCTGTCCGTCCACGCGTGTCCCCTCGCGAAGCTCGGCGGGCGCGACTCCGGCGGCATGAACGTGTACGTCCGCGAGCTGTCGCGCGAGCTGGCACGGCGGGGGACCGAGGTCGACGTCTTCACGCGCTGGCGCGAGCCGGCCGACCCGCGGATCCAGGAGCTCGCACCCGGCGCGCGCGTGATCCACATCGAATCCGGCCCCATCCGCTACATCCCGAAGACCGAGGTGCTTGCCCGTATTGGGGACTTCACCGCGCAGCTCGAGCGCCACATCGAGGCCGAAGGCCGCAGCTATGACCTCATCCACAGCCACTACTGGCTCTCGGCGGTCGTCGCGCGTCAGCTCGCGGCGACGTGGGAGCTGCCGACGGTGCAGATGTTCCACACGCTCGGGCTCGTGAAGCGCGAGGTCATCGACGAAGACACCGACGGCGAGAGCGAGGAGCGCATCGCGATCGAGCGCCGCGCCGTCCGCGACAGCAGCGCGCTCGTCGCGGCGAGCGAGATCGAGGCGAGCGAGCTCATGCAGCTGTACGGCGCCGATCCGGCGAAGGTGTGCGTCCTCCCGTGCGGCGTCGACACGGACATGTTCCGCCCGCAGCGCCAGGTCGACGCGCGCGAGGCGCTCGGCCGCGACCAGTGCGAGCGGCTGGTGCTCTTCGTCGGCCGCATCGAGCAGATCAAGGGCATCGACGTCCTCCTCGACGCGCTCGGCGTCCTCTTCCGCCGCCGTCCCGACCTGCGGTCGGAGGTGTGCCTCGTCGTCGTGGGCGGCGCGCTCGACCCCGACGACGACGCGCCTGAGACCACGAAGTTCGAGGAGCTGCGCCGGCTCGTGCACGAGCACCGCATGGAGGACAACGTCGACTTCATCGGCTCCGTCGACCAGGCGCGCCTCGCGCTCTGGTACGACGCCGCGGATGTGTGCGCCGTGCCGTCGCTGAGCGAATCGTTCGGCCTCGTCGCGCTCGAGGCGATGGCGTCCGGCACGCCGGTCGTCGCGACGCGCGTCGGCGGGCTCCAGACGGTCGTGGAGCACGGCGAGTCCGGCCTGCTCGTGCCGCCGAACGATCGCGACGCGCTCGCGTCGGCGATCGAAGAGGTCCTCATGGACCACCGGCTGCGCATGCACCTCGCCCACGGCGCGCGCAGCCGTGCCGAGCTGTTCACGTGGTCGCGCGTCGGCGAGGGCATCGAGATGCTCTACGACCGCGTGCTCGCCGGGCACGCGCCCGCGAGGGTCTGATGGCGCGCGACGGGTTCGAGCTGCCGAAGCGCGCGATGGCGATCTTCGCCCACCCCGACGACGCCGAGTTCGGGTGCTCCGCGACGATGGCGCTCTTCGCGGAGATGGGCGTTCACACGATCTACTGCCTGCTCACGAGCGGGAACAAGGGCACCCACGACCCCGACATGCCCGCCGAGCGGCTCGCGCGCATGCGCGAGAAGGAGCAGCGCGCCGCCGGCGCGGTCATCGGCGTGAAGGACTTCGTCTTCCTGCGTCATGACGACGGCGAGCTCGAGGTCTCGATGGCGATGCGCGGCGAGGTCTGCCGCGCCATCCGCGAGTGCAAGCCCGACCTCGTGCTCACGCAGGATCCCTGGCGGCCGTACCAGATCCACCCCGACCACCGCGTCGCGGGCTGGAGCGCGATGGACGGCGTCATCGCCGCGCGCGACCACCTGTTCTTCCCGGAGCAGCTGCGGAGCGGCCTCACGCACCACCGCGTCCCGCGCGTGCTCCTGTTCGGCACGGCCGAGCCGAACATCTGGTTCGATGTCGCGAGCACGATGGACAAGAAGATCGGCGCACTGAAGGAGCACGTCAGCCAGATCCGCAACCCGGGGACGTTCGATCGCATGCGCTCGTTCGCCGCGACGACCGGCCGGGCGTGGGGGCTCGAGGCCGCAGAGGGATTCCGCTACCTCGAGCTCGGCTAGGCGATGCCCAAGGAGATCGGGCTCCGCTACGGGCTGAACCCGCACCAGAAGCCGGCACGCGCGTTCGCGTCCGGCGACCTGCCGTTCACGGTGCGCAACGGGGCGCCCGGGATGATCAACCTGCTCGACGCGCTCAACGCGTGGCAGCTCGTGCGCGAGTTGCGCCAGGCAACGGGTCACCCGGCGGCTGCCTCGTTCAAGCACGTCAGTCCGGCCGGTGTCGGGCTCGCGTTCGCCGTCGACTCGAAGTTCTTGCGCGCGTTCCCGACGCCCACCGATGTGTTGAACCCGCTGGGCACCGCCTACGTGCGTGCGCGGAGCGCCGACCGGATCTCGACGTTCGGCGACATCGCCGCGTTCTCGGACACCGTGACCGAGCGCACCGCGAACGCGCTCCGGCGGGAGGTGTCCGATGGGTGCATCGCACCCGGATATGAGCCGAAGGCGCTTGAGATCCTGTCGAAGAAGAAGGACGGCGCCTACCTCGTCCTCGAGGTGGACCCGACGTATACCCCCGGCCCGACCGAGACGCGTGACCTGTTCGGCGTGACGCTCGAGCAGCGCCGGAACGACCATGCGATCGACGCGTCGCTCCTGAAGGACGTCGTAACGAAGGAGAAGGCGATCCCCGAGCGGCATGTACGCGATCTGCTCGTCGGTCTGATCACGCTCAAGTACACCCAGTCCAATTCCGTCGCCTTCGTGCTCGACGGCACCGCGATCGGCATCGGCGCCGGTCAGCAGTCGCGCATCCACTGCACCCGCCTGGCTGCGCAGAAAGCGGAGCTGTGGTGGCTGCGCCAGCACCAGCGCGTGCTCGAGCTCCCGCTGCGCAAGGGGCTGAGCAGGCCCGAGCGCGACAACGCGATCGACGGCTACCTGCGAGACGACCTCACGCCGCCCGAGCTCGCGGCATGGGGCGCCGCGTTCGACCGCGAGCCATCGCGCCTCTCAGCCGAGGAGCGCCGCGAGTGGCTCGGGAGGATCGCGCCGCTCAGCTACGTCTCGGACGCGTTCCTGCCGTTCCGCGACAACGTCGACCGCGCCCGCGCGGCAGGCGCGAAGTACGTCGCCCAGCCCGGCGGCTCCGCACGCGACGCCGATGTGATCGCCGCGTGCGACGAGCACGGCATGGTCATGGCGTTCACCGGGCTCCGCCTCTTCCATCACTAGCACGCGCCTCCTCGCGCCAGAGCCGGTGCATCTCCTCCGAGTCGCGCAGCAGCTCCTCGAGCGGGCCCTGGGCGTCCACCCGGCCCGCTCTCAGCACGATGACCTGGTCGGCGCGACGGAGGACGGGGCGACGATGCG
>DASWDY010000232.1:0-4745 GCA_036395035.1 Candidatus Limnocylindria bacterium | reverse complement strand
GTCGGCAGACCCCGCGTCGAGACCTGCGGCTCGCCGCGCAGCACCTGTCCCACCGTCACGGATCCGCTGCCGGCCTCGACGCGCAGTCGCAGCTCGCGCGGGAACAGCCCGGACGGCTCGACCGTCAGGACGCAGCCAGTGCCGGTGAATTGCGTGGCCCCGGACGCCGTCTGCCCGCGCGCGCAGGATCCGCTCATGACGATGTCGCCCGCGGGCACCGCAGCGAGGGGGATGAGGTCGAGGTCCTTCCGCGCGGTCGGAGAGGGCGACGGCGTGGCCCGCGGCCGCCCCTCGTCCAGCGCGCGGCCAGCTCCGATCCCGCACGCGAGGATGCCGAGCACGATGACGAGGATCCCGACGATCACAAGCCACCGCGGAAGGTTCACGGGATGGACCGGTCAGCTCAGAGGTGACCGGTCTGCCGCCAGCGCGCGAAGGCGCGCGCCGCGAGGGCCGGTGCGCTGAGCGCCAGGATCCCGACGAGCACGAGCCACATCCCCTGGATGGCCCCGCTCATGCCGGTGGCGTCGCCGACCGCGCTCCCGGCGATGAAGATCGGCAGGCCGATGAGCGGCACGAGGATGACCATCGGCCCGGCCGTCAGCCAGGGGTCCTTGAAGCCGCGGAACCGCAGCACGAGGAACGCGCCGGCGACCGGACCGAGCCATGCGCCGAGCAGGCCGAACGCGATGGCGATGAATGCCAGCACGATCACGAACGCGATGGCGCTGCCGATCGCGTTGCCGATGATCTCGCCGATGTCGCCGCCCCCGGTCCCGCCGCCCCCGCCGGCCGCCGTCGTGGCCACGGCGATGGCGAGGCCGATGCCGAATGTGAGGACCGCGACCGCGACCCCGCCGACCAGCGCGCCGCCGACGGTCTCGACGTACCCCGGCGGCTCCTCCTCCGGCTCCGGCTCGGGCTCCGTCGTCTCGGGCACCTGGAACCGCACCGGGTTGCCGCGTCCCCACTCCTCGTCGGGAAGGGACACCGATGCCGCGTCCAGCCGGAACAGGTGGTCGCCCGCCGTCGCCGTCGGGGGGACCGTGATCAGGACGATGAACGCGTCGGTCCCGTCCTTCTTGAAGTTGCGCTCGGCGCCGGGCTCGGCGAGATCCAGCCACGCCGGGTCGGTCCTCGCTTCCGCCACGGGCGTCACCCGCGCGCGTACGGCGTGGCCCGTCTGGTTCGCGACCGTGAAGGACGCTTCGCCGGTCGCGGTGCCGTCTCGCGTCCGGCGAAGCGGGAACGTGTTGGTCGACGAGCTGATGTCGAACCCGGCCACGCTCAGAGGGTCCCGAGGTCGCGCCAGCGCGTGAAGGCTCGCGCGGCGCCGGCGGCGAGGACGGTGCCAACGAACGCGAGGGCCAGCGTGATCGGAAGTGAGATGTCCGGCTTCTGGACCGACGGGATGGGGCTCTGCGTCGGAGTCGGGCTGGCCGTCGGAGCCGCGGTCGGCGGGCGCGTGGTAGCAGGAGGCGCGGTGACGGGGGGCAGCGTCAGCGGAGCGATCGTCCGGATGATGATCCCCGTCGAGATCGGGCTGAACGTCTGGAAGATGATGGGGCTACCGATGACGATCTGGTCGATTGGCTGGAGGAGGGCTTGGGCGGCTTTGGGCGACGCGAGGGCGGCCACGAGCTGCAGCACCGTGCCGAGCACGAGCGCCAGGACGAAGTAGGCGAGCGCGGTCTTCCACGGCTCCGGGCGCAGGATGGCCCGCACCATCAGCGCAGCGAAGGCGCCGATCGCGCCGCCCAGCGCGGCGGCGGCCACGAGGCCGCCGCCGAAGACGGTGGCGAAGCCGAACGTGAGGCTGGACGGCACGTCGACGCCCGAGACGAGCGCGATGGCCAGCCCCATGATGCTGCCGAGCGCGATCGCGGCGATCGCGCCGGCCACGGCGCCACCGACCGTCTCGATGTACCCGGGCGGCGGCGGAGGCGGCGGCTGGACCGGGGCGGGGATCTCGAAGCCGATGGCCGAGCCGTGCGCCCACTCTTCGTCCGGCCGGTCGACCGAGACGACGTCCAGGCGGACGGCCTGCGCTCCGGGGGTCGCGTCGGGCGTGACCTCGATCCGGACGTTGCATGTCTCCGAAGCGCCGGGCGGCAGCAGCCGCTCGACCGCGCGGATACGGTCGGAGCTGTTGCCCTCGGGCTCGATCCAGAACCATCCCTCGGAAGCGGGCGGGAAGGGCGAGACGCTCATCCGAGCGCGCACGGAACGGCCGGTCTGATTCGCGACGGTGAACACGACGAGCCCGCGCCGCTCCACGTCGAGGAGGAGCGCGTTCGTCTGCGTGGTGATCGTGTACGAGCTTGCCATCATCGTGTGACGATCGCGATGATCGACGCCGCGAGGAAGAGCCCGAACACGACGAGCCAGACCCAGCCATCCACCCTCGAGACGACGCCGCCGAAGCTGCGCTCGATCGGGTTCACGCGCGGCTCGCTCTTCGCCCCCGACCACCACGCGAGCGCCGAGCTCGCGATGGCGGCGACGCCGAACGCGATGAGCCCTGCGCTCGGCTGGATGGCACCGACGACGATCGCGGCGACCCCGGCGAGGATGATGAGCATGAAGCCGAGCCAGGCCGGAAGCCATCCGAGTATCCGCTCGAACAGCGCTTGTGTCGGGTTCGCTGCCGCTTGACGGTTCATGTGCGTTCCTCCTTCTGCTCTTGGCGCGATGGCCCTCGCGACGGCCCGACCGCCGCGAACACCAGCTCCGATGTCGTGTACGCGGGCTTCTGCGCATCGATCACCCGCTCGATGAGCGGCTTGAACGGCTCCGCTTCCGGAGGCGCGACGACGCGCAGGTGGTATGGGCGAGGTACGCGATCGTCCCCGGTCACCCCTTCTTCCACCCGGAAGCCCGGGATCCCGGTGACGGTGTCGAGGAATCCCAGGAGGCCCCGCGCGGTCCCGCGCCAGCGGGCGAACTCCGCGGCCGCCGCGACGAGCTCGCGGAGGGTCCCCACGCCGCTGGCGAGCGACTCCGAGGTCACGTCCTCCCCCGTCGCGGGACGGAGGAGCCAATCGAGGTCGACCCACGTCGTCAGATACGGCACGAACCGCTCGGGCGTGCGCAGCGGATCGACGAAACGGTCGAGGGCGTCGAGCACCTCCTCAGACGGCGCGTGGAGGACCTCCATCGCGGCGAGCGCGGCCATCAGTCGCCGATCGGGCTCCGTGACACCGGGAACGGTCGCCGTCAGCGTGTACTGGTACACATCGGGCAGGAACCTGGCGATCTCCTCGCTACGCATCGCTCGTCACCTGGATCTCGTTCTCGCCGTTCACCAGGACCCACGTCGGCGGGATCGTCACTTCGTGCTCGAACACCGGCTGCGAGGGATCGTCGTAGTGGTCGCCCGTGTCGACGCTCCGCCGGATCCCCCACGCGCCACCGGCCATGACGACGCCGGCGAGGTCGCTCACCACGGCGTCGACCGGGAAGAACCGGCCCGGATCGCGCAGCGGCAGGCCGCTGTCGACCGTCGAGGCCTGCCAGGTCGGCGACGTCGACCGCGTGTTGAGCCGAAGCACGCCCGCCTGGTGGCTCGCCGCGAGGACGAGGTCACCGACGAACGCGACGGCCCAGCAGCTCCCGCCGTGCCAGCCGGTGCCCCAGGCGCGCCATCCCTCGACCGGATCCTCGCCACCGAAGAGGAGCTGCCAACTATGGCACCCCTCCCCGGGCTGATCACCGCCCGGCGTCGCGACCCCGGCCCAGAGGAACCGGTTCGGTCCTTCGTATCGGATCTCGAGCGTGCGGATGTCCTTCCCCTTCAGGCCGACGTGCCGGAATGTCGCCGCCGCATCGCTCGAGACGTAGACGCCCCGCGCTTCGTGCGCGGCGACGGCGACGCTCACCTCGCCGCGCGCCTCGCGCGAGACGACGACGGCGTAGAAGCCGAGGTCCTGATCGGACGGCTCGACCAGCACGGGCCGCAGGTCCGCCCTGGGATCGGCCGCGACCTCGAAGAGGCCGACGTCGGTCGCCATGAGGATGGCGGGACCGTCGGCCCGATCGATCCAGGCGATGTCCTCCACCTGCATCCCGGCCGGACGGCCCGGTACCCATGTGGCGCCGCTGTCACGCGAGAAGTGGATCCGGGAGCCGCGCTCGGCGAGCCGCGTGGCGATCGCGACCATGCCCGGGCGCCCCGGATGTGGACGGGCGCGGACGATCGTCTCTCCGTCCGCGCGGGTCATCGCCTCCCAGCCGCGCCCGTCGTTCAGCGAGCGGAACAGCGTGTCGCCTGCGCCCGCGTACCAGGTCCGATCCTGGAACGGGTCGGCAGCCATCGCGCGGACATCGCGCTGCGGTACGGGGTCGACGAGGAGCCGCACGTCGCGGGCGTAGCGCACGCCCGGCTCCGACAGGATGATCTTGTAGACGCTCGATGCGTACAGCGATCCGCCGAAGGTCCAGCCGCCTGCGTTCAGCTCGGTCGGCAGCGGATTCACGGTCTGGTGCAAGCGGCGATCGACGCGGCGCTGGACCTCGGCCGCGTCCTCCTCGCGGTGCAGGACGATCTCGGCTCGCACGCGGACCGTCTTGTAGCGTGCCCACTCGACCAGCGACCTCGTGCCGAGCGGCCGCCGCTCATCGAGCACGGTACGGACGCGCTCGAGAGCGCCGTCCGTCTGGAGCGTGACGAGCTGCTCGGCGGAGACGCCGGCCGGGTCGACACCTTCCGGCAGCGAGGGCACGAGATGGACCTCGACCGTGCCCGG
>DASWDY010000231.1:0-4952 GCA_036395035.1 Candidatus Limnocylindria bacterium | reverse complement strand
GGTATCGCGAGCGGGTTCGACGTCGGGAGCAGCGGGTCCACCGCCGCCTGGGCGACCGTGTTCGCGTCGCCGCCCCACGGGAACGGCCCGAGGGCGAACGCCTTGTCGATCGGCCGCCGTCCGGTGAATGCGTGCCGCAGCCGGAGCGGGCGGATCTCGCCCCAGGCGGGAACGCGCCCGTCCTTCGAGCGGCCGCGCAGCGACGTCCACGCCGACGCCATCGACGCGCGGATGAGCTCCGGCCACGGGTGCCCACACCAGCCCTCGGGCCGCTCGCGCAGGATCCGGACGAGATGGCCGACGCGGCGCACCGCGAGGATCGTGAGCGGCACGATCGCGTCGAAGCCCCTCCCGACCGCGTACGCGTAGCTCTTCGGCGCGCGCAGCTCCGCCACGCGGACCGAGACGTCCGCGACGAACAGCTCGAAGAGCGCGGCGGCCGGTGACGACGCCGCGACCCGGCCGTCCCAGCGCTCGAGGAGCCCGGCCGCATCGATGAGCTCGGCATGGCCCGCGATCGCGTCGAGGAGCGTCGGCCGGAGCTCGCGCCAGGGGATCGACGTCACGTCCATCTGGAGCTCGCGCGTCGTCCGCGCGTCCCAGTCGCGCCGCTCCTCGAGGCGCTCGACGATGCGGCCGAGCCGGTACCCGTCGATGAAGTCGACGCCAAGGTCGGGCGTGTCCGCCTGGGGCTTCGTGTTCGCCGTCGCGAGATAGCCGCTCGCCGGATCGGTCGCGTGCGGCATCGCGTCGTAGGGGACGGGGTCGTCGCGCCATCCCGCGCCGCTCGAGCGTCCGTCGAGCGGGATCGAGCCATCACCCTGGAGGCGGCGCGGAACTTCGCCGATGAGCTGGTATCCGATCGTCCCGCGGACGTCGGCGTAGACCATGTTCAGCGACACCTCGCGCCACCGCGCGAACGCGGCGCGGAACTCGTCGAACGAGCGCACCCGGTGCAGCGAGAGCAGGCCGTCCGCTGGCGCGGGGTCGAGCCATGTCGCGCGGAGCGAGAGGGCGTGGACCTCGCCGGCGAGCGCGGGCCCGACGATGGGACCGCGCCGCGTGACGAGGACGCGCTCCTCGACCGGGCTCGCGCCCTTCACCTCGATCCGCTCGAGGCGGACCTCACAGGGCACGAACGCGTCGCCCTCGCGGACGCTCGCGCCATCGGGGCCGATCTCCTCCATGAAGAGATCCGTCGTGTCCGCGAGCCCCGCCGTGACGCCCCATGCCCCGTGGCCGTTGTGGCCGATCGGGAACGCCGGCCCGCCGACGAAGGCGGCGCCGGCGATCGCCCAGTCGGGCGTGCGCAGATGCGCGAGGTACCACGGACCCGGCACGACCGGCCCGAGGTGCGGATCGTTCGCGAGCAGCGGCCGGCCCGTCGCCGTACGCGAGACCGCGAGGACCCAGCTGTTCGAGCCGCCCATGCCGCTGAGGCCCGTGAGCGCCGCCGCGGCCTCCCGGGCGCGAGCGACGCCCTCGGCGCGCGCGCCCGGCGGTACGGCGACGGGCTGCCACGAGGGGTACTCCGGGTCGAGATCGCGCAGGGCCTCGGGACCGTCGGCGAGCAGGATGTGCAGGCGCGCGAGCTCGACGTCCCAGTTCGACGAGAGCGCGAACGACTGCAGCTTCAGGACCCCCACGACGTCCGCCGCCGTCCACGGCGTGATCCGGGCGCGCAGGAGCGCGAGCTCGTGCGGGCGGCGACGCAGGCCTCGCGTGCGCCCCGCGTTCACGCCGCGCGCGAACGCCTCGACCGAGCCGCGCACGCCGGGATGGAGCATGCCGACCTCGGCGCGCCCGACGTGCGCGAAGCCGATCCGTCGCGACAGGCGGTCGACCGGCAGCGCGATCGGCCCGACGAGAGCGGCGACGGTCCCGCGGACGACGCGCACGAGCGATTCGAGCTGGAAGGCGCGGTCCTGCCCCTCGCAGAAGCCGAGGCCGAACCAGGCGTCATCGTCCGTCGTCGCGTCGACGTGCGGGATGCCCCAGCGATCGCGGCGGATCGTGACCGCGCCGGCGACACCGTCGACGGCGATCGAGCCGCGGGTCACCGGAAGGCGCCGGCCGAGGAGGGCTCCGAGGACGATCGGCGCGAGCCCGCGTCCCATCGACGCGAGCGTACCGCGAGGACCGAGCTAGACCCGCTCCTTACGCCACTCCGCGATCTGCTCGAGGACGGAGCCATCGTCCATCGCGATCGCGCGACGGTTCCGCTCCGCCACGAGGCGGGCGGTGCGCGCGGCACGCTCCGCGAGCGCGCGGCGCTCGGGCACGAGCTTCGCGCGCTCGCCGAGCACGCGCGCCACGTGGGTGTGCGCGAGCGCCTCGGTGAGCCGCTCCGCGTGCAGGAGGATCGGGCCCATGTCCTCGTCGCTGAGCTGCGCGCCCCGCAGCGCGCCCAGCCCCTTGCGGCGCACGAGCCGGCCGAGCAGCAGGCGCAGCGCGCCGAGCACGTGCCCGCGCGCGGCGTCGAAGTCCGCGCCGACGCGCCCGTCGAACGAGGCGCCGGCGAGCAGGCGGCTCGGGCCTCTGCGCACGATCGAGGCCGGCCGCTGCAGGGTCCACTTCATGAGGTCCTTCACGGCCATGAGCGACTGGATCTGCGACGTGCCCTCGTAGATCGGCGTGATGAGGCTGTCGCGCATGAAGCGCCCGACGTCGTACTCGTCGATCACGCCGTAGCCCCCGTGCACCTGGAGCGCGAGGCGGCACACGCGGACGGCGCCCTCTGTCCCGTACCACTTCACCAGCGGGGTGGTCTCGCGGACGTCGCGCGCGGCACGCTGGTCGTTCGCGAACATGACGAGGTCCTGCAGCGCCGCCGCCTCGTACGCGAGCGCGCGTGCGCCCGCGACGATCGTGCGCATCTCGAGCAGCATGTCCGCGATCATCGGGTGCTCGCGGATCGGCTTGCCCATCTGGACGCGCTGCGCGGCGTACTCCGAGGCCTTCTCGTACGCGGCCTGCGCCACGCCGATGCCCTGGATGCCGACACCGAGGCGCGATTCGTTCATGAACGTGAGGATCTGCTTCCAACCGTCCCCGGGCCGGCCGAGCGCGAACGCCTTCGTGCCCTCGAACACGAGCGCGCACGTCGGAGAGCCGCGGATCGTGAACTTGTGCTCGGCCCGCTCGATGAGGTAGTTGTCCCCCTCACGCTCGGCGATGAAGAGGCCGAGGCCGTCGAGGCCGCTCGACCCGGGCGCGCGCGCGAGCACGATGACGAACTCCCCCTGGCCGGCGGAGATGAACTGCTTGCGGCCGCGGAGGAGGTAGCAGCCGTCGCCGACATCGGTCGCCGACGTCGCGAGGCGCCCGACGTCCGAGCCGGCCTGCGGCTCGGTCATCGCGACGGCGCCCATGATCTCGCCCTTCGCGAGCCGTGGCAGGTACCGCGCCTTCTGATCGTCGCTGCCGAACCGGAAGACGAGGGCCGCCGGCGAGTTCCACCCGATGCCGTGCTGCACCTGCGTCGCGAGGTCGGCGCGCGCGAGCATCTCCGCGAGCATCATCCCCACGCTGAATGGCAGGCCGGACCCGCCGAACTGCTCGGGCACCGACGGCGACGCCAGCCCGAGGTCCGCGAGGCCCTTCAGGCTCTCGGTCATCGGCTCGTTCATCCGCACGCGGCCGTCGTCGCGGATGACGCCGATCTCGTCGACCTTCGCCGCGCGGGGCGCGACCTCCGCGCCGATGTAGCGGCCCGCGAGGTCGAGCACCTCGCGCCACGTCGAGACGGTCTCGTGGACGTCCGCGTCCGCGCCGCCGGCGGCGCGGACGACGCGTGTCCAGGGAACGACCTTGTCGAAGACCTCGACGAGGTCGGCGTTCTCGCTGAAGAAGTTCGTCGTCACCGCGCGCCCTTTGCGCGAGCGTACGCGAACGGCCCTCCGAGGAACGGCGGGAAGCCGAGGCCGAGGACGGCGCCGAGGTCGCCTTCCTCGGGCGAGCGCAGGATGCCCTCGTCGAGGCAGCGCTGCGCCTCGTCGACGAAGGTCCGCGTGAGCCGCTCCGCGATCCCGCGCCCTCCGGACGGCGCGCTGACGCCGACGAGCTCGTACACACGAGGATTCACGACCTGCTTCTTGCCGTCGTAGAGGTAGAAGCCGCCGCCGCGGCCCTTGCCCTTGAAGCCCTGGCCGATGAGCTGCGCGAGGACCGCCGGAGCGCTCGTCCCGCGCGCCTTCGCGAGCGTCTCCGCCGCGTGCGCGCCGACCTCGAGCCCGACCTCGTCGGCGAGCTTCAGCGGCCCGACGGGCCAGCCGAAGTCCGTCATCGCGCGGTCGATCGCGTCGACGGCGATCCCCTGCTCGACCATCGCGAACGCATCGCCGATCATCGCGCTGATGACGCGCGTCGTGTAGAAGCCGGGGCCGTCGCCGACGACGATCGGCGTCTTCCCCATCGCGATCGCGGTCGCGACGACGGTCGCGACCGCCGCGGGATCGGAACGGTCCGCGCGCACGACCTCGACCAGCGGCATCTTGTGGACGGGCGAGAAGAAGTGCATGCCCACGATGCGCTCCGGCGCCCGCGCGTCGCGCGCGATCTCCGCGATCGGGAGCGCGGAGGTGTTCGTCGCGATCACCGCATCGGGGGGGAGCACGTCCTCGAGCTCGGCGATGACGCGCCGCTTGATGGCGAGGTCCTCGAACACGGCCTCGATGACGAGGTCGGCGTGCCGGAATCCCGCGAGGTCGGGGCCGCCCGAGACGCGTCCGATGATGCGCGTGGCCTCGCGCCGCTCGAAGACGCCCTTCTTCGCGGCGTCCGTCGTCAGCTTGCGCACGGTCGAGATCCCCTTCGCGACCGCGGCAGCGTCGCGGTCGCGGCCACGGACCGACATGCCGGCCACCGCCGCCGCCTGCGCGATGCCCGACCCCATGAAGCCGAGCCCGACGACACCGACGCTGCGCACCGGCCGCGGCGTGCCGAGCCCGTCG
>DASWDY010000230.1:0-2735 GCA_036395035.1 Candidatus Limnocylindria bacterium | reverse complement strand
CGCGAACAGGGGACCGACGAGGACGATCCGCCCGTCCTCACCCGACTCGCTGAGCTGAACGATGGCTACGAGCGCACGTTCGGGTTCCGCTTCGTCGTCCGCGTCGCCGGCCGCCGCCGATCCGAGATCGTCCCGGTCCTCGAGCGCCGTCTGCGGAACACGCGCGAGCAGGAGCTCGCGACCGGCCTGAGCGAGTTCCTGGCCATCGCGAATGACCGGCTTTCCTCGCAAGGGGGTCCGCCCCCTTCCACCCCCGCGGGATCGTGACCGACCTCGCGGCGTACGTCGGCGACTGGCTGCACTTGCTGCTCCGCTGGGGACATCTCATCGCTGCGATCGGCTGGGTGGGTACGTCCTTCTATTTCATCTCGCTGGACCTCGGCCTTATCCCGAGCAGCGCCCCCGGCGTCGTCGGCGAGGCGTGGGAGATCCACGGCGGCGGCTTCTACCGGATCGAGAAGTTCCGTCTCGCCCCCGAGCGGATCCCGCTCTCGCTGCGCTGGTTCAAGTGGGAGGCGTACCTCACCTGGCTGACGGGATTCGCGCTCCTCATCCTTCTCTATTACCTCGATCCGTACGGCTTCCTCATCGATCCGCGCGTGCTCGACCTCGAGCCGTGGCAAGCGGTGGCCGCGAGCGTCGCCCTCCTCGGGCTCGGCTGGATCGCGTACGACCAGCTCGCGCGCGCGCTCGAGGACCGGCCGCGCGCGCTCGCGATCGCGCTCGTCCTGGTCGTCGTCGGCGTCGTGTTCATCGCGAGCGCGGTGTTCGGTTCGCGCGCGGCGTACATCCACGCCGGCGCGACGCTCGGGACGTGGATGGCCGCGAACGTCCTGTTCGTGATCATTCCGGGGCAGCGCGAGCTCGTCACGGCGAAACACGCGGGGCATGAGCCGGACGCGCGCTGGGCCATGCGCGGGAAGCAGCGCTCCGTTCACAACAACTACCTCACGCTCCCGGTGCTGTTCGCGATGATCAGCCAGCACTTCCCGTTCACGTACGGGCACGTGGCCGCGCCGCTCGTGCTCCTCGGGCTGATGGCGTCGGGCGCGACGGCGCAGCACTTCCTCAACCTGCGCCACCAGGGGCGCACGCAGTGGCCGGTGCTCGCGGGCGCAGGCGTGGTCGCGATCGCGGTGGCGGTCGCGATCGCACCGTCCGGGACGGTGGCAGCATCGGAGCTGAGCGCCGCGGACCGCACCGAGGTCATGCCGATCGTGAAGGGGCGGTGCGTGCCGTGCCACTCGCGCGCGCCGACGCAGCCCGGCATCACCGCGCCGCCGAAGGGGCTCGTGCTCGAGTCGCCCGAGCAGGTGCGCGCCAACGCGCGCCGCATGTACCAGCAGGTCGTCGTCACGCGCGTGATGCCGCTCGGGAACCAGACCGGGATGACGGACACGGAGCGCGAGCTCATCGCGCGCTGGTTCCGCGCGGGCGCACCGCTGCCCTGAAGCGAGGCGGCCGGACGCGCGAGCGGGCCCTGATGGAGATCGCGGCTTAGGAGACCGACCTCATTCGCGGTATTCCGTGTCGGGCTCGTTCGGCCGCTTCCGCTGTGCCGCGCCGATGACCTCGCGGATCGACGCGAGGCCGTTCTCGCGCACGTAGCGCGCGAGCCCCTCGACGATCTTGATGGGCGCGAGCGGATCCGCGAAGGTGGCGGTCCCGACCTGGACCGCGGATGCGCCGGCCATGAGGAACTCGAGCGCGTCTTCCGCGCTCGTCACCCCTCCGGCTCCGATGATGGGGATCGAGACCGCCTGCGCGACCTGATACGTGATGTGCACGGCGATCGGGCGGATCGCCGGACCAGAGAGACCACCGCTGCCGGTGCCGAGCACCGGCCTTCGCTTCTTGGTGTCGATGCGCATGCCGAGCACCGTGTTGATCGCGGTGAGCCCGTCGGCGCCCGCTTCCTCGCACGCGAGCGCGACCGCGACGACGTCCGGCGCGTTCGGCGTGAGCTTCACGATCACGGGCTTGTCCGTCTCGTCCTTCACCGCGCGCGTCACCTCCGCGGCGAGCCCGGGGTCGCAGCCGAAGAGCATCCCGCCCTTCACGTTCGGGCACGAGACGTTGAGCTCGTACGCGACGACGCCGGGCGTCCCTTCCATCTCGCGCACGACCGTCACGTAGTCGGCGACGGAGTACCCCGCGACGTTCACGATCACGGGCACGCCGAGCTCGGCCCACGCGCGTCCGTACCTCTTCGCGACGGCGGCCGCGCCGGGATTCTCGAGGCCGATCGAGTTGAGGATCCCGGACGGCGTCTCCGCGATGCGGTACTGCGGGTTGCCCGGCCGCGCGTGCGGCGTCGTCCCCTTGTTCACGATCGCGCCGAGCCGGCTGACGTCGATGAGCTCGGCGTATTCCACACCCTGCCCGAACGTCCCCGACGCCGTGAGCACGGGGTTCTTCACGCGGAGGCCGCGCGCGATCTCCACCTCGAGGTCGACTCCTGACTCGGGAGCGGCGGCCTCGGATGTCGTGTCCGATGCGGCCGCCGCGAACCGTCGTCGCGATCCGGATCGTGTTGGCGTGGCCGGGCCGAGGTCACGCCCTATCCCGGCCCGCCAATGATCCGGGAGCGACGATGGTGCGGAGGCGGCCGCATCGGACGACCGGAGCTCCAAACCCGCGACGGCCTCGCCGAGCTTCGCCGCGAGGTCGCTCGCCACGCGCGGCTCGTCGATCGAGCCCGTCGCCGCCTCGACGATCGACGCGCCGTCGAGCGC
>DASWDY010000229.1:0-4533 GCA_036395035.1 Candidatus Limnocylindria bacterium | reverse complement strand
ATGGAAGCTCCTCCCGCCCCTCATGGTCGGCGTGCCGCAGCACGACCTCGCGATGGCCGGGGCGCGACCGAACGAGCTGTTCTTCTCCGTCACGAACAGCGAGCAGTGGGACCACCTGCGCATGTACGACCTCGCGAGCGGGCAGATCACACGCCTCAAGGTCCAGGACGTCCACGACGTCTTCTTCTCGCCGGACGAGCGCGAGATCTGGACGACCTCGTCGGGATTCATCGAGATGATGTCCGACCGCCTCGTCGTCTCCGACCCCATCGAGAAGGTCCAGAAGCAAGAGCTGCACTTCGCGGGCCGGTATCCCTTCCACACGATGAAGCGCTTCCGCGACGGGATCTACTTCCCGCCGGCCGGCACGCCGATGCTCCTCTCGGACCACGGCGGGCCCGCGCTCCTGTTCGTCGACACCGCGAGCCGGCGCATCGTCGGCGAGACGAAGGTCGGCGCGCAGCCGTTCCACACGACGTACGACCCGATGGGGGACCGGCTGCTCGTGACGAGCAACGCGGTGGATCAGGTGTCGGTGATCGATCTCGCGACGCGCGCGATCGTCCAGAGGATCACGGTGACGGCGCCGCACGGCATCGTCGCCGTCGGGATCCCGTAGAGCTAGAGCATCGCCTCGAATGCGGTGCCGCGCGGGCGGCGCCGAAGGACGACGCTCGGCCGGTGGTGGCCCCGCACCATCCGGTCACGCACGAGCACGATCTCCGCGTCTCGGTGCGCCCGAAGGACGGTCGCGAGGAACGTCGGCGGCGTCGCGTCGAAGTCGTACAGCGCCGCGTCGCAGCTAGCGAGGAGCGGGCACGTCTCGAGGCCTCGGAGGAGCACGCACTGCTCGCTCGGGCCGGGGCATGTCTTGACCGTCGTCCGGTCGTCCGTGACCACCGCGGCCCAGTCGTTCCGGCGTACCTCGGACGGGCTGACGATCAGCACTTCTCTGCCGTGCGCTACCGGGGCGCCCATCGGCGGGATCGTCTGCGCGGGCCGGGTGACCCGACAGTGCCGAACGACCCACTACGACCGTCCGGTCGCCGCTCGCGCGACCGGGGACCCGTCACCTAGGTTCCCGCGTACACAACGTCCATCCCCTCTGTTCCGGAACGTGGGCCCGTCGGACCTGCCGCAGAAGGCCCGACGCGGCCCATGTTCTAAGTACGGTGCGAAAGCGCGTGACGTGCCTTGGTCCGCCGCTTCTCTGCCCCACCTTGTGCGTTGTTCCCTTGGTCGAGGGTTTCTGCCCCACCTTGCTCGAAGGCCTGATGGGGATCGGCGGCTGGGGACTTTCGGACGTCGGCGCGAGGGCGACCGGCGCCTAGGGTCGCGGCCATGACGGAGCCGGACCGCTCCACCTCGAACGACGACAGGAGCGGCACCATCGCGCGTCGAGCGCTCATCGGCACGGTCGGGCTGGCGGGCATCGGCGGCCTCGTCGCCGCGGTGCTCGGCGGGACCGGCAACGGCATCGGCGCGCCGACGAGCGCCGGCGCAGCCGCGACGCGCGCGCCAGGCCACACGCCGTTCCCGACGCCCGCCGTGAGCGCGGCGCCGAGGCCGACCCCGGCGGTGGTCGACCATGACGCGGTCGCCGCATCGGCGGTGAAGCGCTTCGTCGAAGGCGAGTGGGAGAAGGTGAAGCCCTATGGGACGCAGCCGCTCGCGCCGCGCCTCGAAGGCGACGCGAAGGTCTTCGACATGTCGATCACCGCGATCCAGCACCGCCTCGACGCGCTGAAGGAGCCGACCAACGCGCTCGGCTTCAACGGCACCTGGCCGGGTCCGACCCTCCGCGTCGTTGCCGGCGATCTCGTGCGCGCGACCTTCAAGAACGACCTCTCCGAGACGACCGGCGTCCACTTCCACGGCCAGCGCCTGCCGAACAAGATGGACGGCGTCCCTCTCGTGACGCAGGATCCGATCAAGCCGGGCGGTTCGTTCACGTACGAGTTCGTCGCGCGCACGACCGGTTCCCACATGTACCACTCCCACCACAACGCGACGGATCAGGTCGGCCGCGGGCTGCTCGGCGCCTTCATCGTCGACCCGAAGGATCCGGCCGAGCGCCCCGAGCGCAAGTACGGCGTCACGCAGGACATCGTGTGGATCAGCAACGACACGCTGGGCGGGTTCACGATCAACGGCCGCGGCTTCCCCGCGACGAAGCCCATCGTCGCGAAGCTCGGCGAGCGCATCTATATCCGCTTCATGAACGAGGGCGTGCTGATGCACCCCTGGCATCTGCACGGGACGCCGATGCACGTGGTCGCTCGGGATGGCTATCCCCTCGGGAGCGCCGCCTTCACCTGCGACACGCTCGGAGTGAACCCCGGCGAGCGCTGGGACGTCGTCGTCGACTGCGACGAGCCGGGTGTGTGGGCGTTCCACTGCCACATCCTCCCGCACGCGGAGGGGCATGACGGGATGTTCGGGATGGTGACCGCGCTCATCGTCTCCTAGGGGTCGGGTCGCGTTCTTCCTGACCCGCGGTCGCGTCGCCCTTCGGCGCGGTGCGCGGATCGCCTGCTCGCTGATCGGCCATCTCTCGCCTCCTGGCACGCAGTTCGCGGGAACGTACGAAAGTCTCGGAGAGAGGAGGTGCACATATGCAAGGGTGAAACGAAGGGCGGCCGGAAGAAGAGCTGACAGGAGGGGCGCCATGTTCCAGTTCCTGCTCGCCGCGCTCGCCGGCGCGGCCGCGATGTTCTTCCTCGACCCGGACCGCGGGAAGCGGCGTCGCGCGCTCGCGCGCGACCGCACCGCGGGCACGCTCCGGCGCGCGCAGGAGGTGAGCGAGCGCACGCAGCGGCGCGTCGTGTCCGACACGTACGGCATGTCGCAGCGCCTGTCGCACCCCGCGGAGGGTCAGGAGCCGCCGCCCAACGACGCGGTCCTCGCCCAGAAGGTCATGACCGAGCTCTTCCGCGATCAGCGCATCCCGAAGGGGAGCATCAACGTGAACGCCGAGAACGGCATCGTGCAGCTGCGCGGGCAGGTCGAGCATCCCGACCAGATCGAGGACATCCGAGCGCGCGTGCGCCGCATCCCCGGCGTCGCGGACGTCGAGGTCCTGCTGCATCTGCCGGGTACCCCGACCCGATGAGGCTGACGCGGCTCGCCCGCTGACTTGGAACGGACATGGATCCCTCTTACACCCAGCCCTAGCGGGAGGGCCGCCTGGCCCTCGCCGGGAGGAGCGGTTGCATGGTGTGGGATCCGGCCAATGAATGCCTTCCGCGTGACACCCTTCGGGAGCTCCAGCTCCAGCGCCTGCGCAACACGGTCGCGCGCGCCCAGGCCTGCGTCCCCTTCTATACGGAGGCCTTCGCCCGCGCCGGCGTGAGCGCCGAGCGCATCCGGACGCTCGACGACCTGCGGCGCTTCCCCTTCATCCGGAAGCAGGACTTCCGCGACGCGTACCCCTGGCGGCTCCTGGCCGTGCCGCGCACGGACCTGCGCGAGCTGCACGCCTCGTCGGGGACGACGGGCGCCATCTCGCTCACGGGCTACACCGCGCACGACGTCGACATGTGGTCCGAGCTCGTGGCGCGCACCTTCGGCTGCGCGGGCGCGAAGCCCGGCGACCTCGTCCACAACGCGTACGGCTACGGGCTGTTCACCGGCGGGATCGGCTTCCACTATGGGGCGCAGCGGTTCGGCTGCACCGTCCTCCCCATGTCCGGCGGCAACACGCAGCGCCAGGTCCGGATGATGCGCGAGCTCCGGCCGGACATCCTCTGCTGCACGCCGTCGTACGCGCTCCACATCGCGGAGGCGTGGCGCGAGGAGGGCTATCCGGCGGACGAGCTCACACCGCGTGCCGGCATCTTCGGCGCCGAGCCGTGGACCGAGGGCATGCGCGACGAGATCGACGAGCAGCTGCACCTGAAGGCGATCGACATCTACGGGCTCGCCGAGGCGATCGGTCCCGGCGTCTCATGCGAGTGCGTCGAGGAGCGCAAGGGCCTGCACGTGTTCGAGGACCACTTCATCGTCGAGGTGATCGACCCGCGCAGCGGCGAGCCGCTCCCCGACGGCGAGATCGGCGAGCTCGTGTTCACATCGCTGACGAAGGAAGCGCTGCCGATCGTCCGGTACCGGACGGGCGACATCTCGGTCATGGACGACCGTCCCTGCTCATGCGGTCGCACGTCCCGGCGCATGGCGAAGATCTGCGGCCGCGCGGACGACATGCTCGTCATCCGCGGGATCAACGTGTTCCCGTCGGACATCGAGGGCGTGCTCCTCGGCGTCCCGGAGCTCGCGCCGCAGTACCGGATCGTCGTCGACCGCGAGCATGCTCTCGACACGGTCGAGGTCCAGGTCGAGGCGCGCGTCAGTGGCGACGGCGAGCGCCTTACCGAGCGCGTCGGCCATCTCATGCGGAACATGCTCGGCATCGCGGTCGAGGTGACGGTCCTCGAGCCGCACGCGATCCCGCGCAGCGAAGGGAAGGCGCTGCGCGTGGTCGACCGCAGGAAGCTCTGATGGACGTCGGGGCGGTCCTCCTCTCGGGGAACGAGG
>DASWDY010000228.1:0-4757 GCA_036395035.1 Candidatus Limnocylindria bacterium | reverse complement strand
TCGAGCTCGTTCGTCTCGACCGTGAGGGTGGGCTGCTCGCCACGCTCGATCTTCTGCAGCGCGTCGGTCGGCACGATGACGACCATGTAGACCTCGTCGCGCTCGAGCATGGCGCGGGCGGCACCGGCGTCATCGGTCACTCCGCGGACATGCACGGACTTGCCGGCGATGCGCTGGTACATGTCGGCGTCGCGCGGGATGTCGATGCCCTGCGGGACGACGACCATCGTCTCGATCGGCTGCCGCTGGCCGGTGAACCCGGCGCCGAAGAGCGCCATGACGAGGATCGGACCAACGACCAGGCTGACGATCGCGCCCGGGCGGCGCCCGATCTCGCGGAGCTCCTTGCGGATGACGGCGGAGACGCGGACAGGAATGCGGAAGATCCTCATGCGGCCCTCGGCTTGGAGCGATGGTCCTCCACGAGGGCGGCGAAGACCTCGTCGAAGCTCGGGTCATAGCGCTCGATGGAGGCCACGACGCCGGCGCGCTGCTGGACCGCCTCGACGATGCGCGGCGTGGCGGCGGCCGCGTCCTCGGCGACGACGATGAACTGCCGTTCCCCGCGCTGCCGGACCCGCCGGATCCCGGGGATGTCGCCGAGCGCGCGCGCGTCGAGCTTCCGTGTCGTGCGGACGTCGAGGATCTCGCCGCCGTAGACGTGCTCCCGGAGCACGTCGGGCTCGGCGAGCGCGAGGAGCTCGCCGTCGGACAGCACAGCGACCGCGTCGCACCGCTCCGCCTCGTCGAGGTGCTGCGTCGTGACGAGCAGCGTGCGGCCACTGCCGGCGAGGCCACGCAGCTGGTCCCAGATGTCGGAGCGCAGCAGGGGGTCGATGCCCGCGGTCGGCTCGTCGATGAACAGGACGTCGGGCTCGTGCACGAGCGCCGCGGCGAGGGCGAGGCGGCGCCGCTCGCCGCCCGAGAGGTCGCGCGCGAGGCGGTCGCGCGCCGCCCCGAGGCCGAGCGCCTCGAGGACCTCGCGGACGCGTTCGCTACGGCGACGGAAGTACATGCCGAAGAGCGCCGCGACGAACGAGACGTTCTCGCGCGCGGTGAGGTCCGGGTAGAGCACGAACTGCTGCGGCATGTAGCCGATGCGCTCACGGGTGTGGGCGCGGAAGCGCCCGGGCGCTTCACCGAGGACCTGCATCCGTCCCGCGGACGGCCGCAGCGTGCCCGTGAGCATGCGGACGATCGTCGTCTTGCCCGATCCGCTCGGCCCGACGAGCCCGAGGATCGTGCCCGGCTCGATCTCCAGCGAGACACCGCGGACGGCGACGAGCTTGCCGAATCGGCGCGTCACGTCCTCCATCGCGATCGGCGGAAGGTCCATGGGACGCTTGCCCGAGCAGGGAGCGTGCCTCGGGACGTACTTTCCGCGGCGCACATGGGGTCGGATGCGCCGTCGGACCCGCGCCTGCTCGCGTTCGTTGCGGATCTGACGCCGACCGGTACACAGCGCGAGACGTGGCCGAGCGGCGTCGTGCTCGACATCACCGGGTACCTCACCGAGCGGCTGCCGCCCATGGACTTGGTCAGCGGCGTGCGTGCGATCCTCCGCAAGGGCGACGCCGTGCTCGCGTTCGACGAGCCCGAGGGGACGCACATCCTGCCGGGCGGTCGCATCGAGGCGGGGGAGTCCCCGCTCGACGCGCTCGTGCGCGAGCTGCGGGAGGAGTGCGCGTGCACGGTCGCGGCGGAGCCGCGGCTGATCGGCTTCCTGCGGTTCCGGCACGTCACGCCGAAGGACGAGCGCTACCGCTATCCGTATCCGGACTTCCTGCAGCTGATCTACGTCGCGGAGACCATCGACGATCCGCTGGAGGGGAGCGATGAGCCGCTCGTGCTGCGGCCGCGCTTCGTGCCGCTGTCGGAGATGCATCGTCTGCCGCTCGCGCCCGCGGAGCGCGGGCTGCTGCGGGCCTTGTGAACGAGCTTTCTCCTGTCGGGGTGGAGAGATTTGAACTCTCGATCTACAGTCCCCCAGACTGTCGCCCTAGACCGGACTGGGCCACACCCCGTGCTGACGCCAGTTTACCCGCGATGACCGCGGGTGCCCTCGCTCGGCCGCGACGGCTCAGTGCGCGGCGGGCACCCTCGAACGGACCTCGACCGTGCCGTCGGCGGCGACGCGCGTCTCGAAGGTCGGCTCGTCCATCGTCGCGGGCCCGTGCAGGGCCGCGCCGGTCCGCACCGAGAACACGGAGGCGTGCCACGGGCACTTGATGTCGCGGCGATCCCCGCCGACGAACTCGCCTTCGTCGAGCGGGCCGCCGGCGTGCGTGCAGACGGCGCCCATCGCGCTGATCTCGTCGTCGATCTTCGCGATCATGACGGCGAAGCCGTTCTTCAGCTGCGAGCGCACGGGCTTGCGGTCCTCGAGCGCCGCGGCCGCGACCGACAGCTTCTGCCACTTCGGCGGGATGTCGGCCCACGCCTGCCGGTTCACCCCGGTGCCATACCCGAATGCCATCTCGCCGCCGAGGTGCGCGAAGATGGCGACGAGCGCGTACAGCACGAGGGCCAGGTACACCGCTGGGTCGCGCGCGCCGGGTGGAGCCGGGTACGCGTTCAGCCGTATCCACAGCGAGACGCCGTACCCGATCGTGATGAGCGACATCACGCTGCCATGCAAGATCCCGAGGCGGCGCTCGTTCCCGAACGTGTCGTTCCAATCCGTGTAGCCGCTCAGCACGGAGACGATCGCGAACGCGAGCGACACGCCGAGCGCGATGTCCGTTGCCTTCCAGAGATCCGCGTCGCGCTGGAACAGATAGACGATGTCCAGCGCAGCGACCGCGGTGTAGCCGCCGACGACGGCATCCGTGACGGCGGGGTGGAGCGGATGCCGGAGCACCCACGTCCCGTGGAGGATGTCCTTGATCGGGCGCGTGCCGGGGATCCTGTAGAAGCCGCCGACGACGGCGCCGAAGAGCCCGGCGAGGGCATCGAGCCACTTGCCCTTGTCGCCACGGACGAGGCGGTCGCCGGTGGTCTCGGGCATGCGACTAGTGAACGTACCGCCGGGAGGATCGGACCACCGCGACGAGCGTATGCCTGCCCGCTCGTCGTGCCCACTGGCAGGACTTGACAGGTGCACGCAGAATGTCCCTGCGCAGGTGAAGCAGGGAGGGCCCGGAGACGCAGCTATCGCAGCCAGCGCAGTCGGGCCAGGCGAAGACAAGGAATACCTCACGACCGAAGAGGTCGCGAGGCGCCTGCGCGTCCACCCCACGACCATCCTGCGCCGTCTCGGCGCGATGGACGACGCGGACCCAGCGCGGATACCCGCGGTCAGGGTCGGTCGCGTCTGGCGGATCCCACGCCGGGAGTTCGAAGAGTGGCTGTCCCGCTCGGGCCAGGCCTCGCGTTTGGCCGGGCGTCAGCGCCGACTGTTCTGACGTGGACCGTCGGGCAGTTTGGAAGGAGGGAGGTGACATACATGCCGGCGAAGAAGAAGGCTGCCAAGAAGGGCAAGAAGAGCGCGAAGAAGAAGTAACTCACGCTCTTTGATGCGGGCGCGGCGGGCGGGCCGCGCTTGCATCTACATCCGGAAGACGACCTCGAACAGCTCCTTGTCCGTCGGGCACCGGACGGTCGCCGCGTATGGCGGGTTCGGTGGGACGTCGAGATGCTCCCTCGTGACGAAGCGCGGCCCGACGGTCGTGCCGTCGAACGGGCACTTCACCTCATAGGCGAGGAAGTCCGCGCGGTCCGCGTCGATGCGGCGCTTCGAAAGATCGGGGGTCACGCACGTACTCTACGTGCGATGGTCGCCCCCGTCGGACGGACGAAGATGGCCACCGCGACGTCGACGCTGAAGGTGGGCGACGCGGCCCCCGCGTTCACGCTCCGCTCGCACGACGGCCGCGAGATCGCGCTCGAAGGGTTGCGCGGCCGGACCGTCGTGATCGCGTTCTTCGCCTTCGCCTTCACCAACACCTGAAACAGCGAAGCGCCCGCGCTGAACGACCTCCAGCAGAGGCTCGGCGCGGACGGCGCCCAGGTCGTGGGCATCTCATGCGACTCGGTGTACTCGCTGAAGGATTGGGCGGAGCACCTCGGCGGCCTGCAGTACCCGCTCTGTTCCGACTTCTGGCCGCACGGTGCCGTGACGCGCGCGTACGGTGTGCTGAACGAGGACATCGGGCGGCCGGAGCGCGCGATCTTCGTCGTCGACCGGGACGGGATCGTCCGCTACATCGACGTCCACACGCTGCGCGAGGTGCCCGATACGGCCGAGATCGAGGAGGAGCTGAAGAAGCTCACCTCGTCGGGATGAGGTAGGCCTTCCCTTCGTCGGCGACGGTGAAGCGCACGGCGTCGCCGGCCGCGAACCCGGCGAGCGTCTCCCCGCGCAGGAGGACGTCGGCGCCGCACTGGACGACGGTGACGTCGCCGGTCGAGGCGATCGTGCCCTCGACGACCGCTCCCGGAGCGACGAGGTCGCCGGTCACGCTCAAGCCGCCACCGCCCGGAACGGGGTCCTTCGCGGCGTACTCGATCGCGATCGTGACGCGGTCGCCGATCGTGAGGCGCGACTTGCGCACGGCCCCGGTGGCATCCCGGCCGCGCAGGTCGAGCTGCTGCCCGAACTCGCCCACGCGCACGGTGAGGACGATGTCGCCGCGGCGCCCGTCGAGCGCGACGACCACGCCCCGCGATGCGCGCGTGCGCCACTTCTCGATGAACGCGAGCTGCTCGAAATCGAGGGTCACTTGCGTACTGTATCGACGTGCCCCTCCGTGCCGCTC
>DASWDY010000227.1:0-8223 GCA_036395035.1 Candidatus Limnocylindria bacterium | reverse complement strand
GGGACCAGCGCGCGCGCGACGCTCACCGTCTCGACGAGGTAGCGCGCTCCGCGCGTATCCTGCCGCGAACGTGACCGACGCCAACAGCGTCCTCTTCGCGCTCCTCGGCGGCACTGCGCTCCTCCTCTACGGCGTGCGCCTCGTCGGTGAAGGACTGCAGCGCGCAGCGGGCACGCGCCTGCGGCAGATCCTCCAGCAGCTCAGCGGGAACCGGTTCAAGGCGCTCGCCGTCGGCGCCGGTGTCACGGCGGTCCTGCAGTCCTCGAGCGCGACGACGGTCATGCTCGTCGGCTTCGCCTCGGCCGGCCTGCTCTCCCTGCGCCAGACGATCGGCGTCATCCTCGGCGCTGACGTCGGCACGACCGTCACCGTCCAGCTCCTCGCCTTCAACCTGCTCGCGGTCTCGCCGGCCATCGTCTTCGTCGGCTGGCTCCTCTCGGCGCTCGGCAAGGGCACCATCAGCTACGTCGGCCGCGCGGTGCTCGGGTTCGGCTTCCTGTTCCTCGGGATCAAGCTCATCTCGGACGGGACCGTCCCGCTGAAGGACAGCCCGCTCTTTCGCGACGTCCTCGCGGCGCTCGTCGGTCAGCCGATCGTGCTGCTCGTCATCGCCGCGGCATTCACGGCGCTCGTGCACTCGAGCGCCGCGGTCATCGGGCTCGCGATCTCGCTCTCGACGAACGGGCTCATGCCGCTCGATGGCGCGATCCCGGTCATCTTCGGCGCGAACGTCGGCACGGCCGGGACGGCGCTGCTCGCGTCGGCCGGCGCGAACGTCGAGGCGCGGCGCGTGGCCATCGCGCACGCGGCCTTCAAGGTGCTCGGCGTGGTCATCTTCCTGCTCATCGTCGGGCTGTCCGACGTCTTCGAGGACGCCGTCCGCGCGACCTCGAGCGACGTCCCGCGGCAGATCGCGAACGCGCACACGCTGTTCAACGTCGCGCTCGCGATCCTCTTCCTCCCTGGCGCGTACCTCGCCGCGGACGTCATCACGCGCATGATCCCGGAGACGCGCCGGACCGAAGAGGGCGCGATCTACCTCAACCCGCAGGTCCTCGATACGCCGGCAGTGGCGCTCGGGCAGGCCCTCCGCGAGGCGCTCCGCATGGGCGACCTCGTCGTCCGGTCGCTGCGCGACACGATGGCCGTCTTCGAGCGCAACGACGACGCGCTCATGGCCGCGATCGTGAAGCGCGACGACCAGATCGACCGCCTCGAGGAGGACATCAAGCAGTTCCTGACGAAGCTGCGCGAGCAGGCGCTGACACCCGAGCAGGCCGAGCGGGAGACGGCGCTGCTGTTCGTCGTCGTCGATCTCGAGGCGACGGGCGACGTCATCGACAAGCAGCTCATGGAGCTCGCCGAGAAGAAGATCAGCGGCAGCCACACCTTCAGCAAGCAGGGCATGGCCGAGATCCACGACCTGCACGCCAAAGTCGTCGAGAACCTCGAGCTCGCGCTCGGCGCGCTCGCAGCCGGTGACACCTCGGTGGCGGAGAAGGTCCTGCGCCACAAGTCGCCCATCAGCGCGCTCGAGCGGCGCTACCGCCAGTCGCACATGGAGCGGCTGCACGCGGGCCTGAAGGAGTCGATCGACACCTCCAGCATCCATCTCGACGTGCTGCTCGCGCTGCGGCAGATCAACTCGTTCGCGACGGCCATCGCCTACGCGGTCCTCGGGCGCCACCTTCCCGGGGTGAACGGCAACGGCGCGCACGAGGCGGCCGCGGCGCCATCGGAGGAGGCCGCGAACTGAGTCGCGCGTTCATCGGGACATCCGGCTGGGCGTATGCGACGTGGAAGCCGAAGTTCTACCCGCCCGAGGTGAAGACGTCGAAGCTGCTCGCGTACTACGCGACGCGCCTCCCGACGACCGAGGTGAACTACACGTTCCGCCACCTGCCGACGGAGAAGACGGCCGCCGGCTGGCTCGCGGCGACACCAGTGGACTTCGTTTTCGCGCTGAAGGCGTCCGAGCGCATCACGCACATGGACCGCCTGAAGCATCCCGCGGAGACGCTGCCGCTCTTCTTCGAGCGCGCCGCGCTCGTCGGCGATCGCCTCGGGCCGATCCTCTTCCAGACGCCGCCGACGCTGAAGCGCGACGACGACGTGCTCGCCGGGTTCATCGCGTCGCTCCCCGCCGAGCACCGCTGCGCCCTCGAGGTGCGGCACGCCTCGTGGTACGACCCCGCCGTCTACGACTTGCTCGCGACGCGTGGCGTCGCGCTGGTCCACGACGACGGCGAGGGGCACGCCCCGTCCCCGCTCGAGACGGCAGGCGCCACGGCACCCTTCGCATATCTGCGCCTGCGCTCCGAGACGCCCTACGAGGACGACGCGATCGCGCGCTGGGCGACCGTGATCGCGGAGCAGGTCCGAGCGGGGAAGGACGTGTACTGCTACCTGCGCCACGACAACGATGGTCAGATGGGCGTCGCGGCGGTGCGGCTGCGGGAGCTGCTCCTCGCCGGCGGCCTGGCGGCGTAGCGCCCTAGTTTCAGAAGGGTGAGGGGGGTGAGCTGATCACCGCGGTGGCCGTGGGCTCGATGCTCGCGTACGGCGTGGCCGCGTATCGCCTGCGCAGCCGCGCGGTGAGGGCGCGGCCGCCGGCGGTCGCCGAGGCGGGCGGCCTCGCGCGCAATAGCCCGTACTTCATCTGGGTGCCGTACGCGGTGCTCGCGCTGCGGCCGGGTCCCGAGATAGACGTGGCCGAGGCGCTGCGCTGGATCGGCCTCGCGCTCGTCGTCGCGGGACCGCTGTTCATGATCTGGTCCGCCGCGACGCTCGGGCGCCACTTCGACGTGGAGGTGCTCGTCCACGGCGCGCACGAGGTGGTGCGCACGGGGCCGTACGCCGTCGTCCGGCATCCGATCTACGCCGGGATGGCGCTGCACTTCCTCGGCGCGTGCCTCGCGACGGGCAACCTCATCTTCATCGCGGGCACGCTGCTCGTCTCGTTCCCACTGCTGTACCAGCGCGCGTCCGCCGAAGAGGCGCTGCTTCGGCGCGAGCTCGGTGAGGCATACGACCGCTACGCGCGTCAGGTCCCGATGCTCATCCCGCGTCCATAGGGTCGGTCGGAATAGAACACCGAGCGACCCGGGATCCTGCCCGGACATCCCCTCGCCCGGAAGACGTCGCATGGAGGACCGCGCCAGGTCGCTCGGATCGCGGTCCGCTGCATGGGAAGTGCCAGCTAGCTCGAGGGGATGACCCAGTCCTTGTACACGGGGTGGATCCACGTCTGGCCGGGTGACAGGTACAGGCGCTCGCCCGCGTTCGTGTAAAAGTGGAACGCCTCCCAGATCGACGCACGGGCCCAGCGCCCGTCGAGGCGACGGCCGTCCCGGAAGATCTGCGCCGCGCCCTCGCCGACGAGGTTCATGTCGAGGCCCCGCGAGTTGAAGATGTCCTCGTTGATCGTGGTCTGCCAGATGTCCGTGTGGATCACGACGACGTTCCGGGCGGCGATGGCGGCGCCGTTCGACGCGTCGACCTCACGCTGCATGCCCCCGTTGTCCTGGTAGCGCGCGTAGGTCCGCGCCGTCGCGTCGTAGTCGTAGCGCACCGTCGCGCCGGCGCGGTACGGGATGGTGATCGTCGTCGCGGCGGTGCTCGTCCCGAAGCCGCCCGCCGTCGGTGTGTGGTCGGCGCGCTTCAGGAAGTCCCACCGCGGGATGCTCACGGCGTTCGCGCCGCCGGACATGCGGTTGAGCGCGTCGCGCACGGCGTCCGACGACGTGAACATGTTGTACGGGACCGGCCGCGACGAGACGCGGTAGTAGCCCGCGCTCACGTACGAGGCGTTCATGTCGTAGTACGCCCCGGTCGCGGCATCGCGGCGGATCGCGTCGGTCTCCTCGATGGTCGCGCCCGAGTACACGAGCGCGCCGCGGACCATCGGCGTGACGTAGCGGTCCGAGAGCCGCGCGGACCGGATCGAGCCGATCGTGCCGGGGTCCTTGCTGTGGAAGATGGCCGAGTAGCGCGTGATGTTCCCCTCGACGAGCAGCTCGAAGATCATGTCGGCCTCGCTCGTCCCGTAGTGGGGCCGCGCGGCGATCGAGTTGTCGATGCGCGCGTTGATCCCGCGCCGCGCGCCGGTGGATCCCGCGAGGGGCATGCCCGTGAGCGGCCAGCACTCCGCGCCGCACGTCGTGCGCGAGACCTCGCCCGCGGGCGTGACCCAGGCATCGCCGACGAAGGCCATCGCGGCGCCCGAGCTCTTCAGCATGGCGACGTGCGTCGTGCCGTCCGAGCGCGCGTCGAGCGCGGCGAGGTCGGCCTTCTTGTCGCCGTCCCAGTCGCCGGCGAGGACGGCCGACGTCCCCCAGGCGAGCTGCCCGGGCGCGGTGTAGCCGATGCCCGCGGCGCCGCCGACCGGAGCGAGCGAGGTCGCGCCGCTGAACAGCTGCACGCGCGTCGAGCCGTCGGCGTACCCGTAGAGCGACGCGAGATCGGCCTTGCCATCGCCGTCGACGTCGCCGGCGGCGACGCGCATCTTCGCGAGGTCGTACTGCCCGTCGCCGGAGTCGTACACGCCGGACCAGCCGTTCACGGGCACGAGCCCGCTCGGGCTCGGGTCGAAGACGTGGATGCGGATGCGGGCGTTCGGGTACTGGTAGATGGACGCGATCTGGTCGAACCCGCTCGCGCGCGTGAAGCGCCCGATGGCGAACCGCGCGCGCGCTGTGTCGTACTGGCCCGGGCCGGAGTCGTACACGCCGCCGTTCCCGTTGAAGACGAACCTCGTCCCGTCGGACTCGAAGTAGTGGATCCGCATCTGGAAGCTGTCGTACTGGTAGATGAGGAGGAGGCCGGTGTTGCCGACGGCGGAGAAGTCGCCGGCGAGCATGGCCTTCACCCGCGTGAAGGCGTAGCCGCTGGACTGCCACCACGCGCCGAGGTACTGGAACGACGTGCCCGTCGAGCGGAACACGAGGATCCGCACCGAGGTCCCGCCGTCGTTGTAGAGGACGGCGATGTCCGCCCTGCCGTCCCGGTCGACGTCGGCGGCGGCCGCCATCGCGCGCGACGTGTCGAAGGAGCCCGCGCCCCAGACGGTCCAGAGCTCCGCCGTGAAGGTGTCGGCCGTCGCGGCGCGGTCGAGGACCTGGATGCGCAGGCCGAGGTCCTCCTTCAGATCGAACAGGGACGCGATCTGGGCGTGACCGGTGCCCTTGAAGTCGCCCGAGACGGTGAGGCCCTCGCCGAGCGACTGGGCCGCGGCAGTGTGGCTGTCGGGCGCGCTCGCGGGCAGGAGGATGCCGACGCCGAGGCAGACGGCCGCGGCCATGGCGACGCTCCGGAAGAACGCTCCCTTCCTCACCGCTCAGACGAACGTTAGTCGCCGGCGGACGTGACGCTAAGGGTGGGCAGGAGGAAGTAGACCCAGCTCTGGCCGGGTGAGAGCAGGACCGGCTCGCCTGCCTGGTCCTGGAAGCTGAACATGTCGAGGACCGCGTCGCGCTTCCACGTGCCATCGATACGGCGGCCGTCGCGGAAGACCGAAGCCTTGCCGCCTCCCGTCATGCGGTAGTCGAGGCCCTTCGAGCCGAAGATGTCCTCGACCACGCTCGTCTCCCAGTAGTCGGTGTGGATGACGAGGACATTGCGGGCGAGGATCGGGACGTCACCGTCCGGGTCGACCGTGCGCGCGCCGCCCTGCGAGCGGCGGTAGCCCTTCGACCCGGCGTCGTACGTGAACGTCGCCGGCTCGCGGAGCGGGATCGTCACGGTCGTCGCTGGCGTGCTCGAGCGACCGCCCCCCGCCATCGGGTCATGCTCGACGGAGGGGAAGAACGCGAGCGGCGGCACGTCGACGGGGTCCTTGCCTCCGGCGTCGTTCACCGACCCGCGCACGACCTCGGGATCGATGAAGAGGTTGTTGAGGCCGCCGCGACCCGTCACGCGGTAGTACCCGCGACCGTCGCGCTCGGCGTCGACGCTGATCATGTTCCCGGCGCGCACGGAGCGCGTGACGGCGTCGCGCTCCTCGACCGTCGCGCCCGACGCCACGAGCGCGCCGCGGAGCATCTGCGTGATGTGCAGATCGCTGAAGCGGTAGCTGCGCGTCGGCCCGACCGCCTTCGGGTCCTGCGAGTGGAAGATGGCCGAGTACCGCGTGATGCCGCCCTCGACGATCATCTCGAAGACGAGGTCCGCCTTCGCGAGGCCCACCTGCGGCCGGCCCGATGCGTCGTTCGGCAGGCGGATGTTGAGGGGACGGCGCTTCACCTTGGCCGGGTCCTGGGCGAGCATGCCCGTGAGCGGCCAGTAGACGGGCTTCGGGGTCGGCGTCGGTGTGGCGGTCGGCGGCGCGACCGTCGGGGAGGGCCGCGCGGCGACCGCCCCCGAGGGCGACGCCTCGAGCGGCGATGGCGAAGGCGCGATCGTCCCAGGGCCGCAGGCGGATGCGATCAACACGACGGCGAGCAGACGTGTGATCACCAGCGCACGCACATGCTAAGTGCGTGCCAGGCGCTCAGGCTCGAGGCTAGACGGCGGTCCCCGTCAGCTCGCGGACCACGGGAGCGAGGTCGTCAACGTGCGGACCGCGGATGGTGAAGTACGTCACGCCGAGCTCCGCCGCCAGGCGCAGTACGTGCGCGCGCACCTGGTCGACAGGCCCCATCGGCCGGTAGATCGACGACGCGACCAGGTCGCGCGGCATGCCGGTCTCCCGCGCGCGCTCATCGATCGCGCGCTCGGGATCGTCGGTCAGGACCACGTCCTGCACCATTGACAGCTCGATCCGATCGAAGCGGCCGCGCGCGGCGTCGCGGACCAGGCCGATCTTCTCGCGGGCGGCCTCGATCGTCACGTCGCGCAGATCGCGCCATGAGCCATCGGGCTTGACACTTCCGAAGATCTGGACGATGTCCGCCTCGCGACCTGCGAGCGCGAGGAGGCGCGGGCCGGCGCCGCCGATGAGGATCGGCGGGTGCGGCCGCTGGATCGTGCGCGGTCGGCACTGCGCCTTCTCATGCCGGTAGTACGCGCCACGGTGCGTCACCTCGTCCTCCGCGAAGAAGCGCTTCAGGAGCGGCACCGCCTCCGCGAGCCGCTCCACGCGGACCCGGCCGCGGTCGTACGGGATGCCGAGGCTCTCGTTGTCACGGATCGCCCAGCCGGCCCCGATGCCGAGCTCGAAGCGCCCGTTCGACAGGACGTCGAGCGTCGCGACCTCGCGCGCGAGCATCAGCGGGTTGCGGAAGTCGTTGTCGATGACGAGCGTGCCGAGCCGGGCCGTCGTCGTCGCCACCGCTGCCCCGGCGAGCGCGACGATGGGCGACCACGTGCCGCCGATGACGTGGTCGGGCATGACGATCGTGCCGTAGCCCATCTGCTCCAGCGCGCGGACGCGCGCCAGCCATTCCTGACCTGAGGCCGCGCCGCCGAGCTGGGTCGAGAAGCGGAGGGCGCGCGCCATCAGGCGCGCAGGGCCTGCTTCACCATGGCGGGGATCTGGCTCGGCGCGTTCGCGACGGGGATGCCGGCCGCTTCGAACGCCTTCACCTTCGACTCCGCGGTGCCCTGACCGCCGGACACGATCGCGCCCGCGTGCCCCATGCGTTTCCCGGGCGGCGCGGAGCGGCCGGCGATGAACGCGACCGCGGGCTTCTTGCCGAACGCGCGCATGTACTCGGCGGCCTTCTCTTCGGCGCTGCCGCCGATCTCGCCGACGATGACGATGACGCCGGTCCCCGGATCCTCGTTCAAGAGGCGCACCGCGTCCGGCGTCGGCAGACCGATGACGGGATCGCCGCCGATCCCGAGGCACGTCGACTGGCCGAGCCCCGCGCGCGTGAGCGCGTCGGCGATCTCGTAGGTGAGCGTGCCGCTCCGCGACACGAAGCCGACCGGACCAGGCGCGAAGTTCTCGCCGGGCATGATCCCGATCTTGCACGCGCCGGGAGTGATCGCGCCGGGGCAGTTCGGGCCGATGAGCGTCGTGGACGTCTCGGCCAGCACCGCCGCCACGGTCAGCATGTCGTGCACGGGGATGCCTTCGGTGATGCACACGACGAGGTCGAGCTCGGCGTCGACGGCCTCGAGGATCGCGTCGGCCGCGCCCGCGGCGGGCACGAAGATGAGCGACGCGTTCGCACCGGTGGCGTCGACGGCCGCCGCGACGGTGTCGTACATCGGGATCCCATCGCGCGCGGTCCCGCCGGTCCCTGGGCCGACGCCGGCGACGACCTGCGTGCCGTACTCGAG
>DASWDY010000226.1:0-3157 GCA_036395035.1 Candidatus Limnocylindria bacterium | reverse complement strand
CCGACGAGACCGCCGAGCCCGCCGCGCAGCTGCCCCGCGGCGGCGGCCGCGGCCCCGGCCTCGGGCAGCCCGAGGCGCCCGGTGACCGTGAGGTACCCGAGCAGCCCGTAGCCGACGGCCTGGAGGAGCGACGACCCGAGGCTCCCGAGGAACGAGAGCCGCGCGCGGTCGCGCAGGTGCTGGAGCAGGCGCGCGAGGCGCTCGTCGGAGAGCAGCTCGTACAGCGCGCGCAGGTATTTGGTCAGGCCGAAGACGCGGACCTCCTTCGCCTGGTCGCGCCCCGTGAACAGGCTCATGACGTAGCCGCGCTTGCGGTCGTTGGGCGTCATCTCCCACGTGAACTGATGGACGCGCCGGCTGATCGCCATGCTCGTGATCCACGTCGGGACGAAGCCGATGACGATGACGATGAGGAGCAGCGGCTCGAGGAGGAACAGCGCGACGGCGACGCCGAGGATCGTCGCGAGGTTCCGGACGAGGCCGATCGTGCTGAACGTGACCTGGAAGAGGCGCCCCATGGCCTGCTGCGCGCGCGTCAGCCGGTCCTGGAACTCGGGAGTGTCGAACTGCGCCATGTCGACCTGCGAGGCGACGTCCACGACGCGCAGCCCCGCGCGCCGCTGGATCTGCTCCATGAGCACCTGCTGCTGTTGCTGCTGGTAGAGCGAGACGAACTGGCTCGTCGTCTCGACGACCACCATGAGCGCGAGCTGCGTCACGAGCGGGCTGGGGTCGCGCGCGACCCGTGGGTCGAGGACGGCGGCGATGAGGTTCCGCGTGATGAGGAGCTGGATCCCGGTCGCGATGCCGAGGACGACCTGCAGCGCGAACGCTTCGCTCGCGCGCCGGCGGTCAGCCTCGAAGACCATGAGGAAGGCCGTGCGCATGAGCCGCGGCAGGTTGCGCAGGCCGCCGTGCTCCTTCGGCGGCTCGTTCCCGCGGCCTCCACCCCATCCGAAGCCGAACCGCATCATCACGTCGAGAAGCGTACGCTGCGCACCCGTGCCGCAGCTCCATCCCGGCGACCCTGCGCCCGCGTTCCGCGCGAAGGATCAGCACGGCAACGACGTCGACTCCGCGACGCTGCGCGGCACGCGCACCGTCCTCTACTTCTTCCCGAAGGCCGATACCGCCGGCTGAACGACGGAGGCTCGTCAGTTCGACGAGCGCCTATCGGAGTTCGAGAGGCAGAAGGTGCGGATCGTCGGGATGTCGCGGGACGACCCGCATGCGCTCGATGACTTCTGCCACAAGTACGACCTGCACCTCACCTTCCTCAGCGACCCCGACCATCGGACGCACGAGGCATACGGCGCGTGGGGTGACCGTCCGGGACGCGGCGAGGGCGTGATCCGCTCGACGGTGCTGATCGCGCCGGACGGCACGGTGGAGCGCGCGTGGTACGGCGTGTCGGCGGACGGGCACGCCGCCGAGGTGCTCGGAGCGCTCTAGCGCCCTGCGACGACCTCGGCCGGCTCGGGGATCGGCGCCTCGGTGATCGCGACGGGCAGCGCGATCGAGAACGTGCTCCCGCGACCCGGGCCCGGGCTCGTCGCCCAGATGCGGCCCTGGTGCGCCTGCACGATCTCGCGGCTCACGGCGAGGCCGATGCCTTCGCCCGGCACGGCGCGGCGCTGGCCCGACCCGCGGTAGTACCGCTCGAAGATCAGCGCGAGCTCGTCCGCCGGGATCCCCGACCCGCGGTCGGTGACGGCGACGACGATCTCTCCGCCGTCGCGGCCGACCTCGACGTCGATCGGGCGCCCGGCCGGCGAGAACTTCGCCGCGTTGCGCAGCAGGTTGTCGAGCACCTGGCCGAGCCGGCCGCGGTCGCCGCGGACGATGTGCGGGCCGTCGTCGCGCACGTTGACGCGCACCTCGACGTCCGACACGATCCGGATCCGGTGCGCGGCCTCGCGCGACTCTCGGGTGAGGTCGACCTCCTCGGTCGCGAACGGCTTGGCGCCGGGGAGCGCCAGGAGATCGCTGATCAGGCGCTCGAGCTGCTCCACCTGCCGCTGGACGGCCTGCAGGTTGCGCGACATGAGCTGGCCGTAGGCCGACACCGACGTGAGCGGCGTCCGCAGCTCGTGCACGGCGGAGGCGACGGCGTCGTCCCGCTCGCGCAGCTCGTCGCGCAGGTGCTCGTTCAGCGAGCGAAGGCCGGCGACGGTGCGGCTGAGCTCGTCGCGCTCCTCGACGGCGCGGCGGCGCTCGTCGTGGGCCGCGATCAGGGCGAGAGCGTGCTTCTGCAGGGCGCTGCGCTCGGCCCGCGCGTACGCGAGCTTGATGAGCTCGAGCGCCAGCGCGCCGATGGCCAGGACGACCTGGACCACGAAGAGCCCGTAGACGGTCGGCGCGAGCTCGGTGGCGGTCGGGCCGCTCGGGACGATGACGACGAGCAGGCTCAGGATGAGCGCGAGCACGACGATGCGAGCGCGCCGGGCAGCGCGCTCCAGCTCCCCCGCCCTCAGTAGCCGGTCCAGCACGACACCTTTCTAACGCGCCAGGGAAGGCGTTCGGTATCCCCGGAACGTGTATCCCACGTCAATATCGGCCCGAACGGATGGCCGACAGCCCTCCGGGCGGGCTACTCCTCGGAGGGCGCCACGGCGGCCACCAGCGCGAGGTCCTGGGCGCGCACCGAGCGTGGCTCGAACTTCCGGACGCTGGCAGCCATCCGCGTGAGCGCTTCGGCGAGCGGCATGGGCGGCTTCGTCTCCCCGCGCTTCAGCGGGATCCAGCGGACGGGGTTGCAGCGGGCGACGACGAGCTGGCGCAGATACGGGCTCTTGAACCCCATCTCCTGCAGGGCCTTCACGTGCTGCGCCACGCGGTCGTCGATGTCCATGATCCGCTGCGCCCACTGCTCGCGCTGACGGAGCGCCTTCGGCAGCGTCGCGTCGAGGAAGCGGTCGACGCGCCGGAGCATGGACGTGTACGACGAGCCGCTGAACCGGCCGCGCGTCTCGTACGCGACGCCGAGGGTGAGGAAGTACGGCTCCTCGAAGCTCGCCGCGTTGTCCTGCTCCGTGGCGCGCGGGTGCTCCTTCGCGAGGGCGCGCGCCATGCGGATGACCTCGATGCTCTTGTCGCGCAGGTTGTGCGCCTTCTCCGTGTTCAGCGCGAGGATCCGGTAGGCGATCGCCTCGTCGGT
>DASWDY010000225.1:0-28643 GCA_036395035.1 Candidatus Limnocylindria bacterium | reverse complement strand
CACGGCACCCAGCGCCGCGATGAAGCGGTCGTTCTCGGCGGGCGTTCCGATCGACACGCGCAGGCAGCCCTCGCAGCCCGGCCACGACGAGACGTCGCGCACGAGCACGCTTTCGCGCAGGAAGCGCGCGTGGACCTCCTCGGTCGTGCCGCCGCGGAGGCGGAAGAGGACGAAGTTCGTCACCGAGTCGAAGGCCTCGACGCTCGGCACGCGGCGGAGCGCGGCGATGACCTTCTCGCGCTCGGTCCGGCACTGCTCGACGCGCCGCCGCACGGATGCCTCGTCGGCCGCGATGCGCGCGCCGACGGCGGCCGTGAGCGAGCTCACGTTGTACGGGAGCTGGACGCCGCGATACATCGCGGCGACCTTCGGGTGCGCGATGAGCAGGCCGAGCCGCAGGCCCGCGGCGGCGCGCGCCTTCGAAAATGTCCGCACGACCACGACGTTCGGGTGGTCGCGGATCAGCGGGAGGACCGTGAAGCCTGCGAAGTCGGCGTACGCCTCATCGACGAGCACGAGCGACCGCGGCGCCGCCGTCGCCACGGCGAGCACGACGTCCTCGCCGATGAGCGTGCCCGTCGGGTTGTTCGGCGAGCAGATGACGACGATCTCCGGGTGGTGGCGCTCGACCGCGGCGAGCGCGCGCTGCGCCGACACGGCGTACGGGAGGCCGATGCGCTCGTCGATGACCGTGCCGCCCGCGGTCTGCGTGAGCCGGCCGTGCATCGAGTACGTCGGCTGGAAGAGCAGCGTCGAGCGGCCGTGCCCGCCGAAGAGGAGGAACGAATAGAGGAGGACCTCATTGCTGCCGTTCCCGAGGACGATCTGCTCGGGCGCGACGTCGAAGCGCGCCGCGAGCGCCGCGAGCAGCTCCGTCGCCGCGCGCGGATACCGGTTCAAGAGCACCCGCTCGAGCTCGTCCTCGGTGATGGAGCGCGCGGCGGGGTTGGACTCGGCCCACTCGTTCGCCTGGAGGCGCACCTCGGCATCCATCTGCTGCGTGCGGTACGGCGCGAAGCCCGCGAGGTCCGCGCGCGGGACGGGCAGCACCTCGCCGCTCATCCGCGGAGCTCCATGGACGACGCGTGGAACCGCATGCCCTCATAGCGTGCCACCTCGGCGCCCCAGTAGGCGGCGGCGCGCAGCGGACCCGTCACGCGCACGCGGGTCGTCCAGCGGATCATGTCCTCGACGCGCAGGGCCGATGCCCAGCGCGCCGTGCCGCCGGTCGGCAGGACGTGGTTCGATCCCGCGACGTAATCGCCGAACGCGACCGCCGTGCGCGTCCCGACGAACACGGCGCCCGCGCGGCGTGCGCGCGATGCCAGGCGCTCCGCGCGACGCCCGGCGAGGCTGAGGTGCTCGGGTGCCGCCTCCGCGGCGGCGGCGATGGCCGCCTCGAGCGAGGGCGCGCGATAGAGGCCGATCGTGCCGCGCGGCGCGCCGAGCTGCGCGACCGCGACCGCGACGGTGCGCAGCAGCGCGGCGTCGTCGCTGAGGAGCGCGGCGAACGGACCGCCGCCGTGCTCCGCCTGCGCCTCGAGGTCGAGGACGACCGCGGCCGCGTCGGCGTCGCCCGACGCGATGATGACGAGCTCGCTCGGTCCCGCGAGCGAGTCGATGCCGACGTCCGCCGAGGCGAGCCACTTCGCGGCGGTCGTGTACGCGTTCCCCGGGCCGACGATCGTGTCGACGCGTGGCAGCGTCCCGGTCCCGTATGCGAGCGCGGCCACCGCGGCCGCCCCGCCCGCCCGATAGAGGCCCATCGCGCCCGCGGTCAGCGCGGCGTACGCGAGGACCGGATCGAGCGCGCCGCCCGACGGCATCGGCGACGCGAGCACGAGCTCGCCGACGCCCGCGACGCTCGCGGGCGCACCGATCATCAACGCGGTCGAGGGATACCCGACGGCACCGCGCGGCACGCAGCCGCCGACGCGGTCGAGCGGCTCGGGCACCAGGTCCACGCGGAACGGGCGGCCGGGATGCGCGATGGCGCGCGGCCGCTGCTTGCGATGCGCGCCGACGATCGCCGCGTACGAGCGGTCGATGGCGCGGCGGATCTCGGCCGGGCACGCGCGCGACGCGGCGCGCAGCTCGCGCCTGCCGGCCCAGAGGTCGCGGGCGCGCGCGCCAGGGAAGTCGAAGCGGCGGACGTCCGCCAGGACCGCGTCATCGCCGCGCCGGCGTACGGCGGCGATGGTGCGACGGGCGCTCTCGACGACCCGCGGATCGAGCACGGCAGTGCGCTGCCGCTGCGCGCGGCGGCGGAACGCGGCGAGCGTCTCGACGCGCATCACGCGCGCGACGAGGCCCAGGCGGCGAAGCGCTCCGCGAGATCCGCGATGCGCCGGCGGTCGCGCGCGTAGGACGCGCGGTTCGCGATGAGCCGCGCGCTGCACGTGGCGATCTCCTCGACGACGGCGAGCCCGTTCTCCTTCAGCGTCCGGCCGGTGCTCACGAGGTCGACGATCCAGTCCGAGAGCCCGACCTGCGGCGCCAGCTCCACGGCGCCGCTCAGCTTGATGATCTCGACCTGGATGCCGCGGCCGTCGAAGTGGCGCTGCGAGACGCGGGGATACTTCGTCGCGACCTCGAGCGACCCGAGGTGGCGGTACTCGTCGAGCGACCGGTCCAGCGACCCCGCGGGCGCCGCGACGACGAACCGGCACACGCCGAACCCGAGGTCGACGAGCTCGATCACGTCCTCGTCCGACTCCATGAGGACGTCCCGTCCGACGATCCCGAGGTCCGCGGCGCCATGCGCCACATACGTCGGCACGTCCGATGGACGGGCGAGGATGTACTCGGCCGTATCCCCTTTCGCGTTCTCTCCTTTGAGGAGGAGACGGCGGTGGCCGGTCAGGCCGTCCACCGGCAGGCCGACGCCTTCGAGGGCGGCCTTCGTCTCCTCGAAGATCGTGCCTTGGGGCAATGCGATCCGCAGGGCCCTCGTCACCCTCGGGGGTCCTCTCTCAGCGGTGCATGCGGATCTACTGCGATTCCGTCCGAGATCGCGCGTTTTCCGCGCGATCTCACATACATGCTCAAAGCACACCCCCCAGGTCCCGCACCGACAGGCGGCGGCCGTCGAGCTCCACGGTGGCCTCGTCGACCACACGGACGGACCGAACGTCGCGGCCAGCGCTGTCGGCGAGACCGCCGAGGGCGACGGCGAAGCCGTCGCGGCGCAGGGCCGAGGCCACGCGCAGCCGCGCGCGGTCCTCTCCTCCTTCTAGGGAGATGACCGGCCGCTCGGCCGGAGGCTTCCAGCCGTCGGCGACGAGCGCCTGGTGCAGGAGCGGGATCGTGATGCCGAAGCCCGTCGCGGGCCGATCGAGCGCGAGCAGCCCGTCATAGCGGCCGCCCGCGGCGATCGGCGCGCCGACGTGCGGCGAGACCACCTCGAAGACGACGCCCGTGTAGTACGGCAGGGCGGGCAGGACCGAGAGGTCCGGCACGCCCCACAGCGGCTCGCCCGCGAAGAGCTCGCGCGCCTGGTGGATCGCTTCGCGCAGCTCCATCGCCGCGGCCACGTCGACGTTCTCGATGTCGCGGCCGCGCGCGCTGAGGGCGCGGCGGACGCGCTCGACGCCGGCGCCGTCGAGCCCCGCGGCCGAGGCGGCGCGGAACGCCTCGATGTGATCGGCCGCGCGCAGGTGGCCGAGGATCGTCTCGACCGCGTCGGACGGGAGCCCGCCGAACAGCTGCCGGATCGCGCCGATGTGGCCGACCTCGATGGTGAACGAGCGCAGTCCGAGCGCCATGAGCGACTCGTTCAGCAGCGCGAGGACCTCGGCGTCGCCGGGCGTGCCCGCCGCGCCGATGAGCTCGACGCCGGCCTGGTCGTACTCGCGCTCCGATCCGCGCATGGAGCGCTCCTGGCGGAACACCGAGGTGAAGTACGAGAGGCGCAGCGGGCCGCGCGCGTCGCGGTAGCGCTGCGCGACGACGCGCGCGATCGCCGTCGTGACGTCGGGGCGCAGCGCGAGGAGGTCGCCCTGATCGAGGAATCGCATCATGCGGCGCTCGTCGACCGACGACGCGCGCGCGAACTCCACGCTCGGCGGCTCGAGCGGGACGTACCCGTACGAGCCGAACGTGCGCATGAGCGTGTCGCGGATGAGGTGGAGCTCGCGGGCCTCGGTCGGCAGGATGTCGCGGAAGCCTCGAGGCAGCGCGAGCTCGTCGGATGCGCCTACGGGGCGGTCCCTCCCTGAGGGCGAACAGTAGCGAACAAATGAGCGGGGTCCCGGCCGGACGAGAGCCCCTTCGAGAGATGCCGAGAAAGCGGTTCGGGAGTAGCCGCTCCGGTTGCCGGCGCTCGCCAGAGCGTCCGGTTCATTTTCATCTCCTCTTTTTCCCAGGCACGTCAATGACTTTGGCCCAAGGGATGTCGCCGTCGATCAACACGGGGTGAAGGGATCAGCAATGCTGGGTCAAAGCAAGAAGGTCCTTGCTCTTGACTTCGTGACCGTCGCCCAGACGATCAGCTCGTCGCTGTGGCGTGTGTACAAAGTGAAGCGGGGTCCCGGCACATGGCCGGGACCCCGCTCTGGCTGGGGGGATGAGAGGGACTAGCGGAACTTGGATCGCACGGACGTGATCGCGGTCTGCACGCCGCCCTCGAGGAGGCGGGTGTAGATGTCGAAGTCGCCCTTGCCGTACGTACGGGTGTCGAACTGGAAGCTCCACGAGAGGAGCCCGTTCGCCGCCGTCCAGCGATCCGCCGCGGGCGACGCGCCCGCAGGCACGATCTGCCACTGGACGCGCGGTGAGGTCTTCGTGTCCTCGACCGTCAGATGGCGCTCGCTCGCAGCGCTCTTGTTCTCGCCGATCTGCGCGCGTGCATAGAGGGTGTGCGCGCCGGTCGTGAGGCCCGGGATCGGCGCGCTCCAGCTCCCCTGGGTCCCGACGGTGTTCAGCATGAGCGTCGCGGGGATGGGCTTCGCGAAGGTCGCGTCGTCGACCGAGACGTCGACGCGTTTGACGGCGGGGTGGTCGCCCGACCCGGTCGTGCCGAGGTCGGGGAAGCTCACGTAGCCGGACGCGGAGAAGGCCGTCTGCTCCGGGAACTTCGCGCCCTCGGCCGGCTCGCCGAAGGAAGCCGCGAAGCTCAGGCTGCCGTCGGTGGGGATGGCCGCCGGCGTGATCGTGATCTTCGAACGGTGTTGCCCCTCGTAGCCGAAGGACCAGGCACGCGCGCCGATGAGCTGCACCTGGAAGGTGAGCTGCTCTCCGGCGATCGCGGGACGCGTGGTCGCGAACGACCACCCGAAATGGGTCCAGCACAGTTCACCGAGCGTCGTGCACTGCTGCTCGTCGATGGCGACGCCTTCGGGCAACGGCTCGGGCAGTCCGACGGGCGAGCCCTGGACGACGAATGGACCGCTCCCGACGGTCGGACCAGGCGTCGCCGACCCGGTGCCGAGGACGCGGTCGCCGGCCATGAGGACGCCGGTCGGTCGGACGACCGAGACCTCGGAGGTCGTGAGGTAGAGCTCGACGGTGACGTTCGAGCCGGTCGGGATCGCGAAGTCGGGGTCGGTCGAGGTCGGCCACATCCCGAGCGGCCGGTACGCGGCGAGGACGCTGGTCGCGCGGTTCTCGAAGCAGGGTTCGGGATCGCCGGCGGTGTCGCTCTGGTCCATGGAGCGGACCAGGTTCGCGCACGGCGACCCCGCCACCGCCGGATCGGAGGTCTGGTGGAGCCAGTACGTAGCGGCGTTGGTCCCGGTCGCCTGTGTGAGCGATGCCGCCGAGATCTTGGCGGAGACGAGCCAGATGGCCGCCTCCTGGGCGGCGACGGTCCTGAGGTCGGAGGCGGCGAAGCCGAACGCGCCGAGCGCCGCCGCGGTGTCGCGCGTGCCGTCGCCGTCGCGATCGTAGCCGCCCCAGATGGAGTCGCGGATCTGGCGATCGACGGCGAACCAGCGGTCTTCCGCCTCTCGCACGGGGAGAGACGCCTTGCCGAGGAGCACGTCGACGGCGCGACGCGCGGAGTTGGGGGTCGCGGCACCGTAGCCCTCGAAGAGGACGTTGATGTCGCCGACGTACGGCGCGGTCAGCGGATACGGGAAGATCGGGATGGTCTGCGCGTTCTCCTGGTTCAGGGGGAGCGCGGTCTTGAGGATCGCCTCGCGCAGCTCGGCGCGCGTGAGCTTGCCGTCGGCGAGATACCGGCTGTCGGCGAGGGCCGAGCCGGAGGCGATGACCTGTCCGGCCCGCTGGCCGACGTTGGTGTCGCCGATGCGGCGACGCACCTCCGTGAGGACGTTGCCGAAGATGCCCGCCGTGTACGGCGTCGCGGCGGACGTGCCGCCGAAGGCGCACTGCGAGACGGTGCCGGTGCGGCAGGCCGACGGGAGGTTGCCGTCGCCCCAGGAGGAGAGATGCGCAGGCGTGCCGTCGCCGACGATCGCCCGCGAGTTGTCACGACGGATCGCGCCGACGACGACGTTCCAGTCGGGGCCGGTCGTCGCCGTCCCGTAGGTCGGGCTCGGGGTATCGAACGCGTTCGCGGTGCCGTTGCCGGCGGCGAACAGGACGGACTGGCCGCGCTCGACCGCGGTCCTCGTGGTGGAGCCGTCGTCGAGGAGCAGGTCCAGCGGGGCGTTCGCGATGGTGCCCCAGCTATTCGAGTTGACGTCGACCCACGGGTACGCGGTCGTCACGCTCATCGCGTTGCCGAGGCCCTTGCCGATGACGAGGAGGCACGTCGGGCAGTACCCGTAGCGGTTCCCGACGCTGACGGACGTCGAGCCGGAGCCGTGGCCGTCCTCGTCGATGATCACGTGCGCGCCACCCTCGCAGTTGCTGCAGGACAGCTCGCCCGGCTGGATGGCGCCGATGACCTTCGTGCCGGGGATCCAGTACAGCTTCCCGTATTCGAGGCCGTTCGGGCTGGTCGCCGATCGGAGATCCCACAGGTGCGCGTCCTCGGCCGGCAGGTATCCCTTGCCGAGCGTGATGGGGATCGCCTGCGCGTCCTTCGGGTAGCCCGGGATGTATTCGGACGGGTGACGCGTGAAGTTCTTCGTGAGCGCGAGCACGTACGGATCCGGGTACGTCTCCGCCGAGAATTCGGAGTGGTACGCGTTGACGCCGGTGTCGTTCACGGCGATGACGGTGAACGGCGTCGTGACCGTGGCGAGACGCTCCGCGGTCGCGACGAGCACGCTCGTCGTCTCGCGGCGCTCGTAGCCGTTGGCGTCGGTCGCCTTGAGCGTGATGAGGCGCTGTCCCTCGCCGAACGAGCCAGTGAACGACGTCCCGCTCCGATCGAGGGCGCCGTCCAGGTCGGTGTCCCACCCCGAGGTGACGGCGGAGGTGCCGGCCGTGACGGTGCCAGCGATCGTCTGGGTCGCGCCGAGAGCGAAGCTGTACGGCCCGCCGCTCTTCACGGTCGGACGCGGATCGACCGGCGCGATCGTGGCGACCACCGTGACATGCACGGTGTCGGTGAGGGTCGTGAACTTGTCGACGGCCGCGGTCCACGTGCCGGGCACGGGATCATTGACCGAGGCGTCCTCGGGCTCGCCTGCCCCATGGCCGGAGCTCGTGGCCTGCGATCCGTCCGGACGCAGTACCCGGAGGTCGTAGTCGTTCAGGCCGTTGGTCCAGTCGACGTGGACCGCGATCTTGGCCGTACCGGAGGCGACCGTGAACGGGAAGTCGATCGTGCCCGAGAGGATGCCGGGCGTGCTGTCGACCTTCTTCTCGTCGAGGATCGTCTGCGGCCCGCCGTACACGATGAACCTCACGTCGTCGCTCGCGGTCGCGCCCGTGCGGTCGGTGACCGTGAGCCGTGCGCTGTAGCTGCCGGCCGCGAGGCCCGTCGTGTTGACGAGAGCGGTGGCCGAGGTCGCACCCCCGAGGGTGCCCGCCGACGAGGTCCACGCGAAGGTGTACGGAGTGCTTCCGCCAAAGCCCATGCCCAGCAGCGTGAACGTGGATCCACTGGAGACGAATGCCGAGTCGCCAGCGTCCGCGACGAGTGGCTTGGCCTGCGGCGGAGCGGGCATCGCGCTGCCGGGGACGGCGGTCCCCTGGACGAGCACCTTGCCGAAGAGCGTCCCAGTGACCTGACCGTCGACGATCTTGCGTCCGCCGACGGCGTCGATGGAGATCGAGGCCGTCCCGGCGATGCCGGGACCGGACGTGAGGAGCGTCGCGAGCAGGATGACGATGATCGCCCCGTAGCGGGATCTCGACACAGTTGCCTCCCAGCCGGTGATGTGCGGAGGCCGAGTCTGCGAGGGGAACGGTCAACGATCGGACAACGGCGGGTCAACGATCGGTCGATCCGGCGCGAGCGCTCGCTCGCCCGTCAGTCCGTACTCTTGAAGCGGTAGTGGGTGGCGGGAAACGGATCTTGCTCGTCGAGGACGACGAAGCGATCCGCCAGCTGATCGTCGAGATCCTCGCCGACGCGGGCTATGAGGTGATCGCGGCGACGAACGGGCGCGACGGCCTGCGGCGCGTCGCGGTCTGGCGGCCTGACCTCATCCTGCTCGACAAGCTCATGCCGGAGAGCGACGGGACGATGTTCGCCCGCGAATATCGCGCGACCGATGGTCCGCACGCGCCGATCGTGGCGATGTGCGCGGCGCGCGACGGCCGCGAGTGGTCCGATGAGATCGGCGCGGCGAGCTTCGTCATCAAGCCGTTCGACATCGACATGCTGCTCGACGCCGTGCGCGCGCAGCTCGATCGCGAGGCCGACCGGGTCTAGCCGGCCGCGGCCTCCGCGCGCGGCCGCGACGGCTCGGGCCCCGGTGGCTGCACGGGCTGTGCGGGCAGGGTCACGTGCACACACGTCCCCTTCCCCATTTCGCTCTCCGCCCAGATGCGCCCGCCGTGGCGCTCGACGATCCCGCGCGTGATGTAGAGGCCGAGGCCGAGGCCGGGCGTGCGCCGTGCCTCCGCCTCGTGCGTGCGGAAGAACAGCTCGAACACGCGGCCGACCTGCTCCGCCGGGATGCCGATGCCCTCGTCCGCGATCGTGAGGCGGACGTGCTCGCCCTCGGCCCACGACCGCACGCGCACGGGGCCGCCGTCGGGCGAGTACTTCACCGCGTTGTCGATGAGGTTCGCGATCACCTGCTCGAGGTGGTCGCGGTCGCCCATGACGACGACGCGCCCCTCGCTGCTCACCTCGTAGGTATGCGCCGGCGACGTCATCTGCGACTGCTCCACGACCAGCCGCGCGATCTCCCCGATGTCGACGGGCGCCATGTCGAACTCGAGGCGACCCGACTGGATGCGCGACACGTCGAGGAGCTCGCGCACGAGCCGACCGAGCTTCGCGGACTGGTCGTGGATGATCGTGAGCTGCCGCATGAGGCGCTGCAGGTCCGGGCCCGGCTGCTCCGCTGACTGTGGGGTCCCAAGGCGCTCGCGCACGCCGCGCAGCGCGAGCTGGGCGAAGCCCGACACGGCCGTGATCGGCGTGCGCAGCTCGTGCGACGCGATCGACAGGAACTGGCTCTTCAGCTCGTCGAGCTCCTCGAGACGCGCGACCGCGGCGCGCAGCTCGGCGGTGGCGTCCTCGACGCGGCGCTCGAGGTCCGCGTTCAGCTCGGCGATCCGCTCGTTCGCGGCCTCGAGCTCATGCACGCGCTGGTCGAGCGCGCGGCCGAGCCCGCGGCGCTCCACCGCGCGGCGGACCGTCGCGCGCAGCTCCTCGGGGTCGCTCGGCTTGATGAGGTAGTCGTACGCGCCCTCGCGCAGCGCGGCGATCGCGCTCTCGAGCGAGGCGTATCCGGTGAGCATGATCGCGACGGTCTCTGGCCGTTGCCTGCGCACCTCGGCCAGCACGTCCTGCCCGCTCGCGTCACCGAGGCGCAGGTCCGTGAGCACCGCGTCGTAGTCGTTCCCGCGGATGAGCGCCATCGCGTCCTCGGCCGTCTGCGCGGTGTCGACCTGGTACGTGTCCATCTCGAGGATGGCCTGGATCGTCACGAGGACGTTCTCCTCGTCGTCGACGACGAGGATCCGCTCGCCGCTCACGAGGCCTTCTTCGTGACGGCGGACGGACCGTCGAGCGGCAGGACGATCGTGAACGTCGTGCCGCGCCCGCTGACGCTGCGCACCTGGAGGGCGCCGCCGTGGGCCTGCACGATGCCGGACGAGACCCACAGGCCGAGGCCGCTCGACCTCTTCCCCTTCGTCGAGAAGAACGGCTCGAAGATGTGCGGGAGGTCCTCTTCGGCGATGCCGGCGCCGTTGTCGCGCACCTGCAGCTGGACGCTGCGCGCGCTCGGCACGCCAAGTCGCGTGCGCTCGCCCAGGAGCGTCGTCGCGACGGAGATCGTCCCGCCGTCGGGCATCGCGTCCGCCGCGTTCAGGAGGAGATTGAGGACGACCTGCTTCAGCTGGTCCGCGGATGCCCTGAGCAGCGGGATGTGAGTGTCGAGCTTCTCCTCGACGCGGACGCCGCGCTCGCGGAGGCGCTTCGCGAGGAGCCCCTCGGCCTCGGCGATGAGGGCGTTCAGGTCGGTGTCGCTCATCTCCAAAGCGGGTCGATAGAAGCCCAACATCTCGCGCAGGATCCGCGACATGCGCGCGGTCTCGCGCCGTGCGATCTCGAGGAAGCGGTGGTCGGGATGCTCCTCCTTCGTGCGCTCGACGAGGACGTAGAGGGAGTTCTGGATCGCCTCGAGCGGGTTGTTCAGCTCGTGCGCGATCGACGCCGCGAGCCGCCCCGTCGCGGCGAGCTTCTCGGAGTCGAAGAGGACCTGCTCGACCCGCCGGCGCTCGAGCTCGCGCAGCCGGCCGATGTCCTGGAGGACGGCGACGAATCCGACCGCGGCGCCCTTGGCATCGCGGATGTCACCGAGCGTCACGGCCATCTCGAGCGGCTCCTCGGTCTCGGGATCGATGAGCGCGATCTCGCCCTGCTTGCGCGCCCCCGGCTCGAGACGCTGCTGGCTGATGAAGGACGTGAAGCGCGTCTCGTTCGCGAGCACGACCTGGCGGCGCCGGTCGGAGACGGGGATCGGCCGGTCGCGCTCGGCGCCGAAGAGCGCGATGGCCGCCGGGTTCATCGTGATCGGCTCGTCCTCGTCGCCGAGCACGACGACCGGGTTCGGGACGCTGCGCAGGATCATCTCGAGGCGGTCGCGCTCGAGGCGCACGGCCATGTCGGCCGTCTGCAGCTGCTCGCGGCCGCGCGCGAGCTCCTCGCTCACGTGGCGCAGCTGCGTGACGTCCTTCAGCACGGCGACGATGCCGCGCCCGCCATCGCGGTAGTTCGTGGCGGGCCGGGCGATGACCTCGAAGACGATCTCCGTCCCCTCGATGGGGTCGACGAGCGTCACCTCGCGGCCCGTCGCGCGCGCGGCGGGCTCGAGCTTCCACGACGAGAGCGCCGCGGTGAAGAGGAAGTTGTTCATCCACACCGCGTGACGGCGGCCCTCGCTGTCGTCCTCGTGCGCCTTGAAGAGGAGCTCCGCGCGGATGTTGCGCATGACGATCTCGTTGTTCTCGTCGGTGACGATGACCGGGTCGTCGACCGCGTTCACCATCCACCAGAGCCATTCCTTCTCCACGGCGTGGCCCTCGCCGGGGTCGCGCAGGTCGGCCGCGTCGCGCGCCCGCGCGAGGACGTCTCGCGTTCGGTTCGTGATCGCGACGAGCGCGCGCAGCTCCTCCGGCTTGAACGTGCTCGGCCGGGAGAGCGCGACGATGCCGACCGGGTCGCCCTTTGGACCCGTGACCGGCACGATGACGGTCCGCTGGAAGCCGGCCTCCGCGAGGATCTGCCGCGTCGCCTCGTGCAGCCGCGCGTCGTGCGCGATGTCGTCGATGCGCTGCGGCGCCCCCGTCTCGAGCGCGGTCGCCATGACGCTGGGGCGCTCGTCGAGCCGCAGGTCCAGCGACTCGACCAGCTCCGGCCGCAGGTTGTGCCCCGACACGCCGCGGAGGGAATGGCGGCGCTCGTCGTACACGGCGATCAACCCGCGGTCGCAGCCGAACGCGCGCGCGAGGTCGTCGAGCATCGGCACGAGCGTCTCGGCCAGCCCCGACGTGGGCTGGCGCGGGGTGCGCTCGATGAGCTCGAAGAGATCCGTCATCGGACCGCGCCCTGTCGCGTGCTACCGCTCCGCCCGCTCGCGACGCGCCGGCGTCGTGAGCGGCATCTCGAAGCCGGTCCCCAGCTCCTCACGCGCCGGCGGCGGCGCCGCCGGGCGCGCGACGGGCGTGGTGATCCCGAGGGCCTCGGCGTAGCGGAGGTACGTGTCGATCGACGCGACCACGACGCGTGCCTCGACGGTGATCAGGTCGATCCCGACGAGGGACACGCGGACCCACGCGTCGATGACGATGCCCTTGTCGAGGATGCGGTCCAGGACGTCGATGAGGCTGGTCCCGCCAGCTGCGCGTTCGACCGGCATGTCGAGATCCCTCCTACCTTGTCTTTCGCTTCGTCGTCTTCGTCGCCGGGCCGTTCACCCGCCGCTCGAGCGCGTCGAGCCGTTGCTCGATGGCGGTCGCGTTCGCCAAGGTCGCCGAGGCGGCCGCCGGCGCCACGAGGTGCCGGTCGTAGCGCCACCAGTTGAGGCCGATCTGCTCGGCCTTGTCGATGGAGCACACGAGGAGCCGGATGCGGATCGTGAGGAGCTCGACGTTCGCCAGCGAGATCGAGATGTCGCCCGCGACGACGAGCCCCTTGTCCAGGACCCGGTCGAGGATGTCGATGACGCTGACGGACGGCGTGGGCGAGCGTGGCTGGCCGAGCGTCATACGAGCTGTCCGAGCGGCCCGAGACCGAGCTTGAGCTCGTCCCGCTTCAGTCCGAAACGACCTGCCATCTCACCCACTTTCTCGTCCAGACGCATGAGCGCGATGCCCACGCGTTCGATCTCGGCGTCCGTGAGGCCGCCGCCGTCCATCCGGCGGACGGCCTGCCGCTCGAGCAGCTGGCGGATGAACTCGATGATCGTGAGCACGAGCTTCGCGAGGCCCCGCTCGACCTCGTCCGGATCGACGTCGATGCGCTCGGGCACGGCGTTCACCTCGGGGTAGGTCGCGGAGCTCATCGCGCCAGGTCCCTTTCTGACCTCGCTCGCGGCAAAGCCGCTCGCTCGGCCCAGGTGCTCGACCTCGCCGCTTCGCATCTCGGTCTGCGCGCCTGGGGGACGTGCTTCGCCCAGTTCATCCGGCCACCTCGGGAAGGGGACGATCGGCACGTTGCCCTTCCCGCGGATCTTCTCAACGGACGCGAGGACGACATCGAGACCGAGGTAGATGAGATCGACGTCGGCGACCGAGATCGTCGCCTCGCCCGTGAGCGCGACGCCCGTGTCGAGGAGCCTGTCCGCGACGTCGAGCAGCGTGTAGTCGCTCGCCGCCGTCATGCCGTCACCCCGCTCGAGCGGTACGGCGGCCACGGTCCGGTCGCGCGGAGCTCATACCCGCGCTCCTGCCAGTCGCCGTTGAAGCCGCGGATCGCGTCGTGCATCCGGTGCTCGTCGCTGCGGCGCAGGAGGTACGTCGTGCGCGCGACGAGATCCGCCGCCGTGTCGACGACGGGCTCCTCGAAGCTGAGCTTGCTCACGCGGCCGATGGCGTGGTGCGCCGAGTTCGTGGCCTCCTCGTCGAGCCGCCGCAGCTCGCCGCGGCGCGCGCTCTCGCTCTTGCGGTCCTCGAGGTAGCGCCGCCCGGGTCCCGCGGCGACGGGCTCGTTGTGCTCGAGCGCGTCGCGCACCGTCGAGAGGTGCTCGGCCGCCTGCACCGTGTCGCGGTAGAGCGCGATGACCCACTCGGCGCGCCCGCGAACGGCCTCGAGCTTCGCGCGCAGCTCGTCGGCGCGGGTGCGCAGCATCTCGCGGACGCGCTCGTCGGTGCGATAGATCGTCCCGAACGGCACCGGCAGTACCGCGTCGGTCGCGGCGTGCACCGCGGCGTTCACGGACTGGTGCGCCGTCGCGCGCGGCGTGAGCCACTCGCCGTCGCGCACGCTCTCGTCGAGCGCCGCCTGGTCGTACGCGTCCTCGGGCACGTCCGAGACGACCGCGACGAGGCCGGCCTCCTCGATGTCGCGCACGGCGCGGCCCTCGATGCCCGTGAGCGCGGCGGTCTTCGCGGCGGTCACCGCGTACAGCCAGACGAGGCTCACCGCAGCTCCTCGGGCATCTCGACGACGACACGCGAGCCGCCGCTCTCGTCGTCCTGGACCTGCTCGCGCGCGAGCTCGCGCCGGCGCTCGCGGATCTCGCGGAGGCGCGCGAAGAGGACGGTCTCGCGCGCGCCGTAGGCCTTCTCGTCCATGCGCCCTTCCTCGAGCGCGATCTGCATCTCGAGCAGCTCCTCCTTGATCGGCTCCTCGCTGTTCGCCTCCGCCTCGGCCATGTCGATGACGCGCTCGAGGCAATAGCGGATCCCGGCGGCCGGCAGCGTGACCGGCAGCGCGAGGAGCTTCAGGAGCACTAGAGACCCGCCGACCGTTCCAGCTGCAGGCGGATGGTGACGAAGTTGTACGGCGGGAACGGGCCCGTGTAGCGGAAGGTCAGCTTGCCCTCGTGCCGCTTCGCGATCGCCTGGACGGTCTCGTCGAACGCCTTCTCCTTGGCGCGGGCGACGAGGAAGGCGGCGTTCATGATCATCTTCTCGCCGATGACCTTGTTCGACCGCGACGCGATGGCCGCGTCGCGCAGCTCGTCGTAGATGTCGCGCACGTAGGTGTCGGACCGCTCCGCGAGCGCCTGCTCCACGAGGCGGCCGAGCTGCATGCGCGCGAAGTACGTCGAGCGCTGCTGGTCGGTGACGATCTGCTCCTTCAGGCGGCGGATCTCCTCGTTCGAGGCCTCGATCTCGCGGAGGACCGCGTCGCGGTCCCAGTTCACCTTCAGCCCGTATTCGAGCTTGTCCTTCATCTTCTCGAGCACGTCGCGAAGCGCGTCATATGTGTCCTTCAGGAACTCGAGCGCGTCCTTCTCGGTCTTGAACATCGTCCCGAAGCTCATGGGGACGGGGGTGAAGCCGGCGTCGATGAGGACCTCGTTCACGTGCTCGTGGGCGAGGGCGTTCTCGCGGGTCGGGTCGTAGACGACGAGCGGGCTCCGGCTGACGACCGCCGCGAGGTCCTGGTAGTGGACCGTGTACACGTCGTCGCCGCGCCCGCCGATGCCGATCTTGCCGAACTCGCGCGCGTCCGACAGCTCCACGATCGAGTAGACGTAGACGCCCTCGGTGGTCGCCTTCGCCGGCTCGATCGTCGCTGCGCCGCTACGCTGCTCGGCCATCGGTCCCTCCATGCCCCGCAGGTCGGCAGACTCTAAAGCGGGCGGTAGCATTTCGCATGCCAAGCAAGCGGACGGTCGGCGGCTTCGGGAGCTCGCCAAAGCGTGGCTCGTCATCGGGAGCCAGTCGGTCGGCGGAGGTCCCTCCTCCCTCTATCTCATGCGCCGGGAGCTCATCGACCGCCGCGGCTGGCTGACCCACCGCGAGTTCCTCGAGGACTGGGCCCTCTCGAAGCTCAGCCTCGGGATCAACCAGATCGCCCTCGCCGCCATGGAAGGGATACGCGTCGCGGGGGTCCCCGGGATGGCCGTGACGCTCGCGACCTTCCTGCTGCCGTCCGGCGCGATCACCGCCGTGATGACCGCGGGCTACGTGGCCGTCCGCGACGAGCCCCTCGTGCGCGCAGCCCTCGCCGGCGCGGCGCCGGTCACCGCGGGGATGACCGTCGGCCTCGCGTACGCCTTCGCGAACGGCTCGCTGCGGCGCGGCTGGCGCGGGTGGATCGACCGCGCGTACTGGGTCGTGGTCATCGCGGCGGCGTTCTTCAGCGGCCTCACGCCCATCGTCCTCATCGGCGTCGGCGTCGCCGTCGGTCTCGCGTTCCTGCGCGGCGAGCCGAGCCGCGCCGCCCCGGATCCGGGCACCGCCTGATGGACGCCCTCGACCTGTTCCTGTCCGTGCTGAAGTCGGCGGCGCTCTCCGTCGGCGGCCAATCGAGCCTGCCGCTCCTGCGCCAGGAGCTCGTCGTCCCCGGGTACGTGACGGAGACGCAGGTCCTCGAGTCGCTCGCGATCGGCCGGCTCTCGACCGGCCCGACCGGCCTCTACGTGGTGAGCCTCGGGTACTTCGCGCTCGGGTGGGTCGGCGCCGCGGTCGCGCTCGCCGCCGCGACGCTGCCGCCCCTCTCGCTCGTCGTGCTCGCCGCGGTCGTGCGCCGCTGGCTGCTCACGCCGTGGGCCGCCGGCATCGTCCGCGGCGTCGCCCTCTCCACGTCGGGGCTCCTCGTCGCCACCGGGATCCAGCTGGTCCTGCCGACGATCTCGTGGTGGCAGCTTTCGCTCGCGGCCGTCGGCGCGCTGCTCACGATCCAGGGACGGATCCATCCGGCACTGCTCATCGCGGGCGGCGCGGTCGTCGGCATCGCCTTACGGGCGCTCTAGCACCTCGAAGCGGATCGCGCGCCGAACGACGAGCGGCTCGCGCCGGAACGGCACGAGCGCCGCGCGCGTGCCGCGCTCGTAGCGCGCGTACCGCGCGCTATCGCTGACGTAGTCGTCGAGCTCCGCGAGATCCGCGAAGCGGAACGTGTGCCAGACGTGGCCGCGCTCGCCGGTCCGCCGCAGGAGCCCGCGCGCGACGACGCGCTCGACCGCGAGGTCGGCGCTGCGGTCGCGCTCGTCGGCATCCCCGGACTGGCGGATGTGGCCGCGTACGCGCCCCCGCGCGATGATGCGCGGCAGGCGCCTCGCGTCAGGGCGCGCGTCGATGACGATGCCGCCCCGCTTCACCCGCCGGTGTGCCGCGCGGAGGGCATCGACCATGCCCGATGGACGCACTCATCAGAGCGACCACGAGAAGATCGCGATGTCGAAACGCTCGCGGATCGCGTCGAGCTCCTGCGCCGTGCCGACGCGGTACTCGACGTTGCGCACGCCGAGGGCGTCGGCCTTGCGGCGCGCGATCTCGATGGCGCCGTCGCTCGGGTCGACGCCGACGACGCGCCGCGCGTACCGGGCGGCGTCGAGCGCGAGGCGGCCGTTGCCCGTGCCGATGTCGATCACGTCCGTGCCGCGGAACCGCGCGGCGCCGCCGAGCGCACCGATCTCGCGTCCCGCGCGTGGGTGGCGGGTGACGACGACGACGCGGCCCGCGCGCGTGTCGTACGCCTCCGTCATGTGCTCGGAGATCCCGCGCCGGGGTGGGAGGGGGCGGAGCCCCCTGCGAAGAAGGCCACGCCGAGGTCGCGCTCGTCCGCGAGGCCGAGCACGCGCTCCGCGACGAGCCGCGCGTCCGGGCGCGCGACCATCTCGACGAAGCGCGCGACGAGCGCGTCGCGGGGGACGGGGTTCTCCGGCTCGCCGAGCGCGTTCTCGATGCGCGCGTGCAGGACGCGGCCGTCGCGGAGGCGCAGCGCGACCGCGGCCGGCCAGCGCCTCGGGTACTCGGCATCGAGCGACGGGTCGCGCTCGCACTCGATGCGCGGCAGGAGCGCGCGCACACGCGGGTCGCGCAGCGCCTCCTCGCCGAACTCGGCGAGGCCCGCGCGGCCGCGGACGAGCGCGACGGCCGCCGCGTACGGCGCGCTGAACTGCGCGTCCACGACGTTGCGCGGGTCGCGCACGCGCTCGGGCGGGTCCGCGATGAGCGGCCACCCGCCCGAGAGGACGCCGAGCCGCATCGACGCGACGTCCTCGGGAGCGATGCGGTGCGCCGCCCGGAGCTCGAGGACCGCGTCGATGATCCCGTGGCAGTAGCGGCAGCAGCCGTACGGCTTGATGGACACGTGCATGACCTGGAGATCGTCCGCCGAGAGCGCTTCGAGGAGCCGCGTCGGATCGGGCGCGTCGGTGTAGCCGGCGAGCAAGCCGCGCGCGCCGTCGATCGCGGTGCGCGGGCCCGTGAAGCCGGTCGCCGCGAGACCCGCGGCGACGATCCCACCGTGCGCGGCCCAGCCGGGGTTGAGGCGCTTCGTCCAGGCGCCGTCGTCGAGGTACGCGAGCGACCCCGACGCCATCGTCCCCGCGATGCCCATCGCGTCCGCAAGGCCGGCGGCGTCGAGCCCGAGGATCTTCCCCGCCGCCGTGGCCGCGCCGAACACGCCGGCGACGCCGGTCGGGTGGAATCCGCGCCGGTACGCGGACGCCGCGCCGAGCGCGTTCCCGACGCGGATCGTGACCTCGTAGCCGCTCACGATCGCCTCGAGCGCGGCCCGCCCCGAGGCCCGGCGCTCCCGCCCGAGCGCGAGCGCCGCGGGGATGACGGCCGCGCCGGGATGCAGCGACGACTCCGTCGTGACGTCGTCCATCTCGATGGCGTGCGCCGACGCGCCCATCGCGAGCGCGACCCATGCGGCGCCACTGGGCTGCGTGCGCACGAACGCCTCGACCGCGCGCGACGATGCGGCCGCGCGACCGCGCACGGCGACGCCGAGGAGATCCAGCACGAGCTCGGCGGTCCGCGCGCGCGCCGCCTCCGGGATCCGCTCCCATGTGAGGTCGGCGCAGAACGACGCGAGCGCCGTCACCGCGGGCACGGTCGCCGCCAGGGTCGTCACTTCGGCCGCGGCTGCGGGATCTCGGGGACGTGCCCGCGCTTGTAGACCATCACGGTCCGCGTGAACGTGATCACGACGGTGCCGTCCTGCTTGAACCCGGTCGTGCGCAGCTTCACGATCCCGACCGTCGGGCGGGACCGCGACTCGCGCGCCTCGAGCACCTCGCTCTCGGCATAGATCGTGTCGCCAGCGAACACCGGCGCAGGGAGGCGCACCTCGTCCCAGCCGAGGTTCGCGTAGGCGTGGTCGATGTCCGCGACGCTCAGGCCCGTGACGAGCGCGAGCGTGAAGCACGAGTTCACGAGCAGCTTGCCGAACTCGGTCTGCGACGAGTAGTGCGCGTCGAAGTGGACCGGATTCATGTTCATCGTGATGTTCGTGAACCAGATGTTGTCGGTGTCCGTGATCGTGCGGCCCACCGGGTGGTGGAAGACCGTGCCGACCGTGTAGTCCTCGAAGGTCCTCACGCGCGCGCCCGCGACAAGACCCGTTCCGCTTGCAATGCATCCGGGCGGTCGATCATGCGTCCTTTATATGTGGTGACGCCGGTGCCGGCAGCGAGGCCGCGCTCGAAGGCCTCGATGAGGCCGCGCGCGTCGGCGATCTGCTCGGCGGAGGGCTCGAAGCCCTCGTGGATGGGCGCGACGTGCGATGGGTGGATCGCGAACTTGCCGGTGAAGCCCATGTCGCGGACGCGGCGCGCCTCGTCGCGCGCGCCGTGTGCGTCCTTGATGTCGAGCCACGGCGTGTCCACCGCGCCGATGCCCGCCGCCGAGGCTGCGAGCACCACGAGCGACCGCGCGACCGCGAGTTCGTCGCCGGCCGCGGTGCGCCGCCAGCCGACGACCGCGGAGAGGTCGCCGCCGCCGAACATCAGCGACACGACGCGGTGATCGGCGTCCGCGATGTCGAGCGCGCGCAGGACGGCGCGCGCCGTCTCGATCATCGGCAGGATCGCGAGGTCGGGACCGCCCGCCTCCTCCAGGAACCAGGCGCAGCGCCGCACCTGCCACGGGCCCTGCACCTTCGGCAGGATCACGCCGTGCGCGCCGGCGGCGACGGCGGCCGCGATGTCGTCCTCGAGGTCCGGCGGCGAGCTGTTGATGCGCACGACGATGGCCGGCGTCGTCGGGAGGGTCAGCCCGCGCACCACCTCTCGCGCGCGCGGCCGCTCCTGCGGCGCGGTCGCGTCCTCGAGGTCGATGATGACCGCGTCGGCGCCGGTCGCGATCGCCTTCGGGATCCACTCGGGCGCCCTCAGCGCCGGCACGAAGAGGAACGACCGTGGTGGGCTCTTCTTCAGCTCCTCGACGTTCATCGCAGCTCCCGCCGGATCTCGCTGCCGTGCTGGTCGAGCCCCGGCACGGCGGCCATGCGCGTCTCGATGCCGAAGGGCGGCCGCAGCGCGCGGATGGGTCCGCTGGGTGAGCCGACCTCGGTCCACTTCGACACGAGCTGCGGATGCGCGACGAGGTCCGCGACCGTGTTCAGCGACGCGAACGGGACATCGGCGGCCTCGAGCTTCGCCTCGATCTCGCGCCGCGTCGACGCGCTGAAGATCTCTTCGATGATCGCCTCGAGCTCGCGGCGGTCCGCGGAGCGCAGCTCGTTCGTCGCGAACCGTGGGTCGCCTGCCAGCTCGGGCCGCTCGAGCACGAGCTCGCACAGCGCGCTCCACTGGCGCTCGTTCTGGACCGCGAGCGTCACGTACCCGTCGGCGCAGCGATAAGGACCGTAGGGGGCGATGGTGCTGTGACGCATCCCGGTCCGCGCAGGCTGAGCGCCCGCGTACATCTGGAAGTACGCGGGATACGACATCCACTCGGCGAGGCAATCGAACATGGAGACGTCGATGCGCAGTCCCTGGCCGCCCTGGTCGCGCTGTCGCAGCGCCGCGAGGATCGACGCGAGCGCGTACATGCCCGCGCTGATGTCCGCGATGGAGATGCCGACCTTCGCCGGCTCGCTGGGCGAGCCGGTCACCGAGGTCACGGCGCTCTCGCTCTGGATGAGCAGGTCGTAGGCCTTCCGGTCGCGGTAGGGGCCCTCGGTGCCGTAGCCGCTGATCGACACGGAGATCAGGCGGGGCCAGCGCGCGTGCACGGCCTCCCAGCCGAAGCCGAGGCGGTCGACCGCCCCCGGACCGAGGTTGTGCACGAAGACGTCGGCGCGCGCGAGGAGCGCCTCGAAGGTCGCGCGCTCGGCCGCGACGTCGAGCGCGATGCTCCGCTTGCCCCGGTTCAGCCAGACGAAGTGCGACGACTGGCCCCGGACGACGGAGTCGTAGCGCCGGGCGAAATCGCCTTCCGGACGCTCGACCTTGATCACTTCGGCGCCGAGATCGGCCAGATGGCGGGTGCAGAGCGGGGCCGCCACGGCCTGTTCGAGGGCAACGACGCGCACGCCGTCGAGCGCCAGGGTCACGCCGGGCATCGTACGGGCATGTCGAGTGCTGCGGAGACGGGCATCAGCGAAGGAGGGACCCTCATGCGGATCTTCGGACGCCCGCGCACCGCGTACGCGCACTGCGATCTGCCCTGTGGCGTGTATGACCCCGCCCAGGCGCGGATCGAGGCCGAGTCCTGCTACAAGATCGTGGAGAAGTACCACGGGTCGCAGGACCAGGTCTTCAAGGCGCGCGCGATCCACATCAAGGAGGAGCGCGCCGACCTCGTGAAGCACCACCTCGACGTGCTGTGGCACGACTACTTCAAGCCCGAGCACGTGGAGAAGTTCCCCGAGCTGCACGACCTCTTCTGGAAGGCGGCGAAGCAGGCGTCGGTCGTGAAGGCGTCGCTCGATCAGGCCGACGCGGCGAAGCTCCTCGAGCTCATCGACCGCATCGACGACATGTGGCGCAAGACCGGCGGCATGGAGAAGAGCCGCGTGCTGAAGCCGGCGAAGGCCGCCTGATGCTCGGTCGGGTCCGCGTCGCCGGGCACTCGATGGAGCCGGCGCTGTCGCATGGCGACGAGCTCCTGCTCATCCGCGCGGCGCGGCCGCCGATCGGCGCGGTCGTGGTCGCGCGCGATCCGCGCGACCTGGACCGGCTCGTCGTGAAGCGTGTGGCCGAGGTCGACGGCGACGACCTCACGCTCGCGAGCGACCGGCCCGATCACGAGCGTCTGCGCGTCGACAGACGGGCGCTGATCGGACGCGCGATCCTGCGCTACCGCCCGATCAATAGGACTTCGGTAATCCCAGCACGTGCTGAGCGACGTACGCCAGCACCAGGTTGTTGTTGATCGGGGCGACCTTGTAGAGGCGGGTCTCGCGGAACTTGCGCTCGACGTCGTACTCGGCGGCGAAGCCGAAGCCGCCGTGCGTGTCGAGGCACGCGTTCGCGGCGTCCCATGACGCCTCGCTCGCGAGGTACTTCGCCATGTTCGCCTCGGGGCCGCACGGCTTCCCCGCGTCGAACAGCCGCGCGGCCTTCCAGCGCATGAGGTCGGCGGCCTCGATGTTCGCGTGGGCCTTCGCGAGGGGGAACTGCACGCCCTGGTTCTGGCCGATGGGCCGGCCGAAGACGATGCGCTGCTTCGCGTAGCGCGCCGCGCGGTCGACGAACCAGCGCCCGTCGCCGACGCACTCCGCGGCGATGAGGATCCGCTCGGCGTTCCAGCCGTCGAGGATGTAGCGGAAGCCCATGCCCTCTTCGCCGATGCGATCCTCGGCGGCGATCTTGAGGTCGCGGATGAACACCTCGTTCGTGGAGTGATTGACCATCGCCTCGATCGCGCGCGCCTCGATGTGGTCGCCGGCCTCGCGCAGGTCGACGACGAACACGGAGAGGCCCTTCGTCTTGTCGGCGAGCTCTTCGTACGGCGTCGTGCGCGCCAGCAGCAGCATGAGGTCGCTCTGCGCGAAGCGGCTCGTCCAGATCTTCTGCCCGTTCACGACGTAGCCGTCGTCGGTGCGCACCGCGGTGGTGCGGATGCGCGTGGTCTCGCTGCCTGCCGTCGGCTCGGTCACGCCGAACGCCTGCAGCCGCAGCTCGCCCGTCGCGATGCGCGGCAGGTAGCGGCGCTTCTGCGCCTCGCTGCCGTGCCGCAGCAGCGTGCCCATCACGTACATCTGCGCGTGGCAGGCGGCCGCGTTGCCGCCCTGGCGCTGGATCTCCTCGAGCACGACGCTCGCCTCGGCGATCCCGAGCCCCGAGCCGCCGTACGCCTCGGGGATGAGCGCGGCGAGCCAGCCCGCCTTCGTCAGGGCGTCGACGAACTCGCTCGGGTACCGCCGCAGGCGATCCTGGTCGCGCCAGTACGCGTCGCCGAAGCCACTGCAGATGTCGCGGATCGCCGAGCGGATCTCGGGGTACGTGGTGTCGTCGAGGCCCACGGGCGCGAGCCTACTCGGAGAGCGATGCTGGCCGGTCGTGCCTCAGCGCGGGCGCTGGGAGACCGAGACCGTGTTCCCGTCGGGATCGCGGTACGTGGCCATCGTGCCCCACGGCCGAGCGTCCGGCGCGTGCACGACCTCGACGCCCGCGGCGACGAGACGAGCGTGCAGCGCGGCGAGGTCGTCGGTCGCGAAGCCGATCGACGCTCGGGCGGCGCCGTCGCCGTCGGCCGGATAGATGTTCAGCATCAGGAAGTCGTCGGAACCGGGTTTCCACTCGCCCCAGAGCGCATGGACATGGCGCTGGCCGCCGGGCTCGTCCGCGTCGACGGGCCCGCACGGCAGGCCGAGCCGCTCGTAGAAGGCGCGCGACCGCTCGACGTCGCGGACGCGGATCTTCACCTCGATGAGTTTCGTCAGGGCGCCCGAGATGATGCCACGGCCCGGAAGATCGAGGCCACGAACGTGACGAGGCGCCCGAGCTCGCTGACCCAGAAGCGGATGCCCTCTCCGCGCGCGGCGTCGGCGACGGGGATCGCGTGCTGCAGCAGGCGCAGGACGAGCATGCGCACGCGCCTGGGCCGGGGGCGCGCAGAGCGCGCGGCGTTGGCCTCCGCGACCGGGACGTACCCGTCGCGCTCGTCGTGCAGCCAGAATACCGGCGGCCGGATCCGCGACCACGCGACGGACGGCGACAGTTCATCGAACGCGCGGCGCACGCGCCGCGGCAGCGCGTCGATCCGCGCGAGCGCCTCCGCGTACGGACGCGACGCCAGCGCGTCGTGGATGGCCGCGCGCTCCGCCTCGTCGCGCGCGAGCCGGACCGCCGCCGTGGCCAGCCGCCCGGGCACGTCGCTGCTCGTCACCCACGGGGCGATCTCGCGGCCGCGCGGCTGCGCGCACGAGACGACGCTCGCGATGTACGTCCGCAGATCGAAGTACGCGCCGAGCACCGCGATCGCGCTCGCCTCGGCGAGCGCCTGCTCGCGCCCGGCGGCCGCGAGCAGGAAGCCCCCACCGACGGAGAAGCCGATCGCGCCCGGGCGGCCGGCCGCCGCGGGATGCGCCGCGAGCGCGGCGAACGCCGCCGCGATCTGCGCGCCGCCGGTCGTGTCGAGGCGCTCCTCCTTCAGGAACGGCAGGTCGGGGATCATCACCATGAAGCCGGCGCGGGCGAGCCCGTCGGCGGCGAGGCGCAGCTCGGGGAAGTCGATCCCGGCCGGGACCGCGCCGATCACGAGCATCAGAGCGGGATGCGCCGTCCCGCGTCCGGGGCGCCACCATCCGACGCGCATGGGCACGCCCGCGAACGTCTCCCTGGTCTCGCCGTACCGCGGCGGAGCGGTGAGCCCGCCGACGACGCTGCGTCCGGCGAGCGTGGTCGAGTACACGTGCGCGAGCGCGATGACCGCCCGCCAGAGCGGGATCAGCGCGCGGTCCACCCCGCGTCCATGAGCTGCGCCGCGCCAGTGATGCCCGCCGCATCGTCGGAGCAGAGGAACAGCGCATACGCCGCGACCTCGCTCGGCTCCAGGAGCCGCTTCACCGCGGCCGGCGCGAGCATGATCTTCTCGATCACCTCGGCCTCGCTGATGCCGTGCATCTTCGCCTGATCGGCGATCTGCTGCTCGACGAGCGGCGTCCGTACGTATGCGGGACAGATCGCGTTCACGGTGACGCCCTTCTCCCCCGCCTCGAGCGCGACGGTCTTCGTGAGCCCGAGGAGCCCGTGCTTCGCGGAGACGTACGCGGACTTGTACGGCGACGCGACGAGGCCGTGCAGCGACGCGATGTTCACGACGCGCCCCCACCCGCCGCGGTACATGTGCGGGATCGCGTACTTCGTGAGGAGGAACGCGCCGATGAGCATCACGCGGACGAGGTGCTCCCAGCGGTCCTCGGGGAAGTCCTCGACCGGCGCGACGTGCTGCAGCCCGGCGTTGTTCACGAGGATGTCGACGCCGCCGAACGCGTCGACCGTCCGGTCGACGAGGCGCCGGCAGTCGTCGCGCACCGCCACGTCCGTCCGCTGGAACGCGCATCCCTCGAACGTGGCGGCGGCGCGCTCGCCCTCCTCGGCGTTGAGGTCGGCGAGCATCACGCGCGCGCCCGCGCCGGCGAGCCCTTCCGCCACGGCGCGGCCGATCCCGCTCGCGGCACCCGTGACGATGGCGCGCCGTCCGGTGAGGTCGATGTGCACCCCTAGGGTCCGAAGTACTGGAAGGGGCCGGTCGCGGAGTAGCGCCCGGAATGGTCGTAGGACACGTGCTCGTCGCGGACGTGGAAGTGCCGCGACGCGAGCAGCGCCGCCTCCTTGAGCACGAGCCCTTCGGGCAGGACCAGGCGGGGATGCACCGTCTCCTTCGTGACGGGGTTGCGGATGTGCTCGGTCTCGATCGCGATGGTGTCTCCGGCGCGCGCGTGCGGGAGGAGGGTCGAGGTCTCCACATCGAAGGCGACGTACGCGGGCCCGTGCAGCTCGGTGAACGTCTTGCGAAAGATGCCCCACGGCCCGCCGACGGTGCCCTCGACGAGCGCGCGCAGGACGCCGCGCTGCTCTCCGCTGGCGCGGTCGTCGATGAGGTACGTCGCCACGCCGTTGCCTTCGTGGATCGCGGCGGGCCAGTTCGCGAACAATGCGAACCCGAGCCCGTCCAGGCTCGTGTCGCCGTACGCGCCTTGCTCCACCTGCCAGACCCAACCGCCCTCGCACTTCCCGGTCGTGGGACGGCCGTTCACGTTGCACGGGCATCCCCACTCGCAGTTGCACGCGACGAGGACCGTGCCCTTCATCCGCCAGGCGACCTTCGCATCAGCCATGTGGACCTCCTTCACATCCCCGCCGGGAGCAGCATCGCGAGATCGGGCCACGCGAGCACCAGCGCACCGCCGGCGATGAGCGCCAGGCCCAGCGCGCGGGAGAGGACGCGGCCCCCCGGCAGGAGCTTCTCGGCCGCGACGACCGCCGCGATCCCCGCCGCCCACGTCACCGCCATCGCGCCGACGCCGACGAACACCGTCATCAGCGCCCAGCAGCATCCGAGGCAGTACACGCCGTGATCGACGCCGATCCGCAGCGCCCCGGCCGCACCGCCGCGCCAGCGGGTGACCAGGAAGTCCATCGGCGAGCGACACGCGCCGAGGCAGCGCGACTTGAGCGGCGTGAACTGGTACAGGCCAGCGATCATCAGCAGCGCCGCGACCGCGAGCGCCTGCGCGCCGGCCGGCAGGAGCGCGTCGACGGCCGCGGCCGCGACCCACACGGCGATCCCGACGACGGACCACACCAGCAGGTACCCGGCGACGAACGCGGCGCTGCCGAGCTCGCGCTCCCATCCGGAGGCGACCGCGCTCAGGCGGTGCAGCCGGATGATCGGGACCGCCGACGGCAGCATCATCGCGGCCATCATCAGCGACCAGCCCGCGAGGAACGGCGCGAGCGCTCCCGTCACCGGGCTATGGTCTCCCGATCGCGTCGCGCCAGCTCTCGTACTCGTAGCCGCCCCAGAGCGCGCGCGACTGCCAGCGCGCGTGCTCCCACCCCGGACACGGGAAGCCGTAGGTACGTTCGAACGCGGGCTCCGGCCGCTCCGGTGGCACCAGGGCGGCCCGACGCAGCGCGAAGTACACATAGCAGAGCGGCAGCCCGACGATGTTCTGGTAGCAGCCGTCGTACGACGCGATCAGGTCGCCGCCGCGACCGTGGATGTCGTACGCGCCGGCCTTGCCGAGCGCCTCCCCTGTGGCGATGTAGCCGGCGAACGCGTCGTCGTCGCGCTCCTTGGTCCACACGCGCGATCGCACCGCGAAGCGCAGCGCCCGACCGCTCGCGCCGATGACCACGACCTCCGTGCGCACGACGTGCTCGCGCCCCGCGAGCCGCCGCAGCATCGCCATGGCGTCCGCCTCGTCGGCCGGCTTGCCGATCCGCTCGCCGTCCAGCACGACCTCGGTATCCGCAGCGAGCGTGACGGCCCCAGGTCGCGCCGCCGCCTGCGCCTTCGCGAGCGCCGGCGACGCGAACGCGCGCTCGTCGATCTCGGGCGCGCACCGCTCGAACGGCATCCCGAGGACCGCCAGGAGCTCGGCCCGGCGCGGCGAACTGGACGCGAGGATCAGCACGCCGGCAGGCTAACGGCGACGGATATATACATACTGTGACTCCCTATGGCCCGTAAAGGTACTGATAGCGCCACAGCGACCGTCCGCATCGGCCGCGCGGCCGAGGTCCTCGGCGTGTCCGTCGCGACGCTGCGGCGCTGGGAGGCGGAAGGGCGCCTGCGCTCGCTCCGCACCGAGGGCGGCCAGCGGCGCGTCGCGCTCACCGAGGTCGAGCGGCTGCGGCGCGGGCGTGCGCCGCGGCGGCGGCCGGTCGTCGCGCAGTCGGCACGCAACCGATTCACCGGCGTCGTCACGCGCGTGGAGCGGGACACGGTGGCGGCGGTCGTCGAGATCCAATGTGGGCCGCACCGCTTCGTGAGCCTCGTCACGCGCGAGGCCGTCGACGAGCTCGCGCTCGAGATCGGCGACGAGGCCGTCGTGGTGGTGAAGGCGACGAACGTCATGGTGGAGGTGCCCGCGCGACGATGAGGATCCCGATCGTCCTCACGGCGCTCGCGATGCTCCTCGCCGCGTGCGGGCCCGGCGCGCAGGCGCATCCCGCGCGCCCCGACCTCATCCTCGCGACGACCACGAGCTTCCAGGACTCGGGCCTCCTCGACGTCCTCGTGAAGGACTTCCAGGACAAGAGCGGTTATCGCGTCAAGGCGACGGCCGTCGGCACGGGCGCCGCGCTCGCGATCGGCGCGAAGGGTGACGCCGACGTCGTCGTGGTGCACGCGCCGAAGGCCGAGCACGACTTCATGGCCGCGGGCAACGGCGAGCGGCGCCAGCTGTTCATGCACAACGACTTCGTCATCGTCGGACCACCGGGCGATCCCGCGGGGATCAAGGGCATGCGCGTCACCGAGGGGCTGCGGCGGATCGCCGCCGCGGGCGCGCCGTTCATCTCGCGCGGGGACCGCTCGGGGACGCATCTCCTCGAGCTCGACCTGTGGCAGCAGGTGGGCATCACGCCCGCCGGCGCCTGGTACGTCGAGGCCGCCACCGGGATGGGCCAGACGCTGACGATCGCGTCGGAGAAGCGCGCGTACACGATCACCGACCGCGGCACGTACCTCTCGCGCAAGGCCCAGCTCGAGCTCGGCATCGTCATCGAGAAGGATCCGCCGCTCATCAACATCTACCACGTCATCACGGTGAGCCCGAAGAAGTCCACGGGCCTCAACGTCGAGGGCGCGAACGCATTCGCCGACTACCTGCTCTCCCCCGGCGCGCAGGCGATCATCGCGAAGTTCGGCGTCGACAAGTACGGCGAGCCGCTCTTCTTCCCCGACGCCGGCAAGACCGAGGACGCCTTCCGCTAGTGGACCTCATCCTCCAGGGCCTCGCCGGCGCGGCGCACCGCATCGTCACGCTCGACCCCGACGTCATGAACGCCGTCACCGCGTCGCTCGCGGTGAGCGGGACGGCGACGGCGCTGAGCGTCGTGGCGGGCGTGCCGCTCGGCACGGTGCTCGGGCTCGCGACGTTCCGCGGGCGGAGCGTGCTGCTGTCGCTCGTGAACACGGGGATGGGCTTCCCGCCCGTCGTCGTCGGGCTGTTCGTCGTCGTGTTCATCTGGCGGAGCGGCCCGCTCGGAGCATTGAACGCGTACTGCACGCGCGAGGCGATGATCGCGGCCCAGTTCATCCTCGCGTTCCCCACGGTCGCAGGGCTCACCGCGATC
>DASWDY010000224.1:0-9996 GCA_036395035.1 Candidatus Limnocylindria bacterium | reverse complement strand
GGCAGGACGATGAGCGCCGCGAGCCCGATCGACGTGACGACGAGCGCGCGCAGCACGGACGGCACGACGCCGAACGCGCGGTCGATGATGCGGGCCGCGCGGCGAGCGTGGACGGCGCGGACGAGCGGCCAGATCGCGAAGCGGCCGCCGAGCGCGAACAGCCCCTCGACCGCGAGCAGCACGACGACGAAGCCGATCGCGCGCGCCGCCGGCGCCGGGACGCCCGTGAGGTCGACGACGATGCGCGCCGCGCTGCTCAGCAACGCGAATGCGACGAGCAACGAGAGCAGCCAGCTGACGAGCCCGTAGAGCGTGGCGATGAATCCCGACCGGATGCCGCCGACGACGGCGAGGACGAGGACCGCCACGACGAGCAGATCGACCGGGTTCAACTGGCGACCCCCGCGAGGTCGCGCCGCACCGGCGAGAGCCGCCCCTGGCTGAGCAGCTCGCGCAGGAACTGGCCCGTGAAAGACCTCCGTACCTTCGCGACCTCCTCGGGAGTGCCCTCCGCGATGATCTCGCCGCCGGCCTTGCCGCCCTCGGGGCCGAGGTCGATGACGTGATCGGCCGTCTTGATCACGTCGAGGTTGTGCTCGATCACGACGACGGTGTTGCCAGCATCGACGAGGCGGTGCAGGACCTCGAGCAGCCGCTCGACGTCCGCGAAATGCAGGCCCGTCGTCGGCTCATCGAGGATGTACAGCGTCCGGCCGGTCGCGCGGCGCGCGAGCTCCGTCGCGAGCTTCACGCGCTGTGCCTCGCCGCCCGACAGCGTCGTCGCCGACTGGCCGAGGTGGATGTAGCCGAGGCCGACGTCGTTCAGCGTCGACAGCCTGCCCCCCACGCCGGGCACGTTCTGGAAGAACGCGAGCGCGTCCTCGACGGTCATCTCGAGCACGTCGGCGATGCTCTTCCCCTTGTAGTGGATCTCGAGCGTCTCCCGGTTGTAGCGGCGGCCCTTGCAGACCTCGCAGTGCACGTAGACGTCCGGCAGGAACTGCATCTCGATCTTGATGACCCCGTCGCCCTGGCACGCTTCGCAGCGCCCGCCGCGTACGTTGAACGAGAACCGGCCCGGCGTGTACCCGCGCAGGCGCGCCTCGGGTACCTGCGCGAAGAGCTCGCGGATCGGCGCGAAGAGGCCCGTGTACGTCGCCGGGTTCGACCGCGGCGTCCGTCCGATCGGCGACTGGTCGATGTCGATGACCTTGTCGATGTGCTGCACGCCCTCGATCCGGGTGTGCGCGCCGGGGCGGTCCTTGGCCTTGTAGAGCACCTGCGCGAGGCGGCGGTACAGGATCTCGTTCACGAGCGTGCTCTTGCCTGAGCCCGAGACGCCGGTGATGGCGACGAACACGCCGAGCGGGATGCGCACGTCGATGTCCTTCAGGTTGTGCTCGCGCGCGCCCTTCACGACGATCGCGTCGCGCCGTGGCGACCGCCGCTCGGTGGGGAGCGGGATGCGCCGCCGACCGGAGAGGTATGCGCCCGTGATCGAGCGCGGCTCGGCCAGGATCGCGTCGAGCGTGCCCTCGGCGACCACGTGCCCGCCGTGCTCGCCCGCGCCCGGGCCGATGTCGATGATCCAGTCCGCGGTCCGGATGGTCTCCTCGTCGTGCTCGACGACGATCACGGTGTTGCCGAGGTCGCGCATGCCGAGGAGCGTGCGGATGAGCCGCGCGTTGTCGCGCTGGTGCAGGCCGATGGAGGGCTCGTCGAGGATGTAGAGGACGCCCATGAGCCCCGACCCGATCTGCGTCGCGAGCCGGATGCGCTGCGCCTCGCCGCCCGACAGCGTCGTCGCGGAGCGGTCGAGCGTGAGGTAGTCGAGACCGACGTCGACGAGGAACCCGAGGCGCTGGCGGATCTCCTTGAGGACCTGGCGCGCGATCTTCCGCTCGCGCGCGCCGAGCGGTCCGCGGTCGCGCTCGAGCGCGTTCGACCACTCCATCGCCTCGAGCACGGTCATCTGCGTGACGTCGACGATGTTCTTGTCGCCGATGAGGACGGCGAGCGTCTCAGGGCGCAGGCGCCGGCCCTTGCAGACCGGGCATGGCCGCTCGCTCATGTACCGCTCGATGTCCTCGCGGATGTGCTCCGACGTCGTCTCGCGATGATCCTGCTCGAGGCGCGGGATGACGCCTTCCCACTCGATCTCGTAGGAGCGCCGCTGTCCCGAGCGGTTCTCGTAGGAGAGCTTCAGCGGGTCCGGGGTGCCGTGGAGGATCGCGTCGACCGCCTTCTTCGGGAGGTCGCGGACCGGCGTGTCGAGCGAGAACCCGAGCTTGCGCGCCAAGCCCGTGAGCGCGGCGAGCCGGTACTGCGCCATGCCGCTCGTCTTCGCCCACGGCAGGATCGCGCCCTGCCGGATCGAGAGGTCCGGGTTCGCGAGGATGAGGTCCGGGTCCGGCTCGAGCCGCGTGCCGAGGCCGGTGCACGCCGGACACGCGCCGTGCGGCGAGTTGAAGGAGAACGTGCGCGGCTCGATCTCGCCGATCGAGAAGTCGCCGTGCGGGCAGGCCAGGCGCTGCGAGAACAGCCTTTCGGGCACGCTCGGCTTCTCGTCCGCCGATGCGATGAGCACGAGGCCCTCCCCGAGCCGCAGCGCTGTCTCGACCGAGTCCGTCAGCCGCGGGCGCTCCTCCTCCGCCTGCGCCGCGGCAGGCACGACGAAGCGGTCGACGACCACCTCGATCGCGTGCTTCTTCATCTTGTCGAGCTGGAACTCGTCCGAGAGGTCGTGGACCACGCGGTCGACGCGGACGCGCGCGAATCCCGCGCGGCGCGCCGTGGCGAAGAGCTGCTGGTGCTCGCCCTTGCGGTCGCGCACGAGGGGCGCCAACACGAGGAGTCGCGTGCCCTCCGGGTACGCCGCGATCTGGTCGACGATCTCCTGCGGGGTCTGGGCGACGATCGGGATGCCGTGCGTCGGGCAGTGCGGCACGCCGGTGCGCGCGAAGAGGAGGCGGAGGTGGTCGTAGATCTCCGTCACCGTGCCGACGGTGGACCGCGGGTTGCGCGTCGTCCCCTTCTGGTCGATCGACACCGCGGGCGAGAGCCCCTCGATGAGGTCGACGTCCGGCTTCTCCATCTGACCGAGGAACTGGCGCGCGTACGCGGAGAGCGACTCCACGTAGCGGCGCTGGCCCTCGGCGTAGATCGTGTCGAACGCGAGCGACGACTTACCGGATCCGGACAGGCCCGTGATGACGACCATGCGGTCGCGCGGGATCCGCACGTCGATGCCCTTGAGGTTGTGCTCGCGTGCGCCCTTGACGTAGATGTGCGTCGGGGCGCCGAGCGCCGTGCGCTCGCTCACAGGCTAGTGAGAGCGATCAGCGGCAGCTCGCTGACGCTGGAGCACGAACGACGCCTGTATGTGCGAAGCACTTACGCGGTCTGACGGAACTCGGTGACGACGAGCCGAAGGTAGATGAGCCAGATGGGCAGCGCGACGATGCCGCCGCCGAGCGCGTCGGCGCCCTGACGGAAGAAGGTCTCCGGCGTCGCGAGGAGAACGTTCGAGAGCGCCTGATAGATGCCGGTCGGGAGCAGGATGATCGTCGCGAGGCCGAAGACGATCGTGCCGAGCATGAGATAGCCGCGCCGAAGACCGGACATCGTCGCGTCGACCTCGCCGACGCCGCGGCGCGCGGTCCAATGCGCGATCCAGAAGATCGCGCCGAACACGGTGAACGTGATGCCGCGGATGAGATCCTCGTCCCGGCGGCGCTCCGTCTGCTGCTTCATCTGGACGCGCTGCTGCTCGAGCTGTTCCGGCGTCGGCTCGACGCAGCCTTTTCCGATGGCTTCGGGCGGGCAGCGGACCATCGCCGGAACGGGGCCGGCGCCGCCGTAGATGAACTCGAGGCTGACGGCGCGCGCGAGCCCGTAGTTCACGATGGACGCGAGGCCGATCGCGAGCACGACGATCCCGGCGAGCGACGCGAGGTACAGGTAGAGCCGCAGGATCCCCCGCGGCGAGAGATCGATCCCCTCGCGGCCGCGCTGCAGGAACAGCACGACGATGAGCGCGAGCGTCGCCAGGACCGCGATCGGCGCGAGCACACCCAGGATCATCGTCGTCCCCTCCGTCCACGGATGACCCGCTTCGTGCGGGCCCCGTCGCCTGTGGCCGTCCCGGCCATCTGCTCGAGCGTGCGCACCTCCGGCGAGCTCTGCTCGAGCACGAGCAGGCCCCGCAGCTCGACGATCTCGTCGCGCAGCGCGGCAGCCTCCTCGAACTTCAGATCGCGCGCGGTCTGCTTCATCTGCACCTCGAGGTCCTTCACGAGGCGAACGAGCTCGTCACGCGGCATGTCCTTCGCGCGGAAGACGCCCTTCTCGTAGCGCTCCCCCTGCTCGGCCACGGCGCGGAGCTTGAAGCCGATGTCGCGGATCGCCTTGACGACGGTCTGCGGCTCGATGCCATGCTCCGTGTTGTACGCGACCTGGATCGCGCGGCGGCGGTCGGTCTCGTCGATGGCCTGCCGCATCGAGTCAGTGGTGCGGTCGGCATACATGATCACGGTGCCCTCCACGTGGCGTGCCGCGCGGCCGATGACCTGGACGAGCGAGCCCCTCGACCGGAGGTATCCCTCCTTGTCGGCGTCGAGGATCGCGACGAGCGTCACCTCGGGGAGGTCGATGCCCTCACGGAGGAGGTTCACGCCGACGATGACGTCGTAGACGCCGAGCCGCAGGTCGCGCAGGATCTCGATGCGCTCGAGCGTCTCGATCTCCGAGTGGAGGTAGTGGACCTTCACCCCCATCTCGCGGAGGTAGTCGGCGAGGTCCTCGGCCATCTTCTTCGTCAGCGTCGTGACGATCGCTCGCTGGCCCTTGTCGACGCGCGCGCGGATCTCGCCGAGGAGGTCGTCGATCTGTCCCTCCGTCTTACGGAGATGGATGACGGGATCGATGAGGCCGGTCGGCCGGATGATCTGCTCGACGAAGCGCTCCTCGCCGCCGACCTTCTCCGACTCGTACGGTCCGGGGGTCGCGGAGACGTAGATGGCCTGCCCGAGCCGCTCCTCGAACTCGTCGAAGCGGAGCGGCCGGTTGTCGAGCGCGCTCGGCAGGCGGAACCCGTAGTCCACGAGGATCTCCTTGCGCGAGCGGTCGCCGCCGTACATCCCGTGCACCTGGGGGATCGTCATGTGCGACTCGTCGATGAACGCGAGGAAGTCCGGCGGGAAGTAGTCGAGGAGCGTCCACGGGCGGCTGCCCGCGGGGCGGCGCGCCAGGTGGCGCGAGTAGTTCTCGACGCCGTGGCACGTCCCCGTCTCGCGGAGCATCTCGATGTCGAAGTTCGTCCGCTGGCGCAGGCGCTGCGCCTCGAGGAGGCGTCCCAGGCCCTCGAGCTCCGCGACGCGCTCCGCGAGCTCGACCTCGATGTCCTTGATCGCCTCGATGAGCTTGTCGCGGGGGGTGACGAAGTGGCGCGCCGGGTAGACGTCGACCTTGTCGCGCTCGGCGAGCACCTCGCCGGTGAGCGGGTCGAGCTCGGTGATGCGCTCGATCTCGTCGCCGAAGAACTCGACGCGGACGGCGAGGTCCTCGTACGCCGGATAGACCTCGAGCGTGTCGCCGCGCACGCGGAACGTCCCGCGCGTGAACGCGGTGTCATTGCGCTCGTACTGGATGTCGACGAGATGACGCAGGACCTTGTCGCGGCGCTCGCGCTCGCCGCGGCGGAGCCGCACGGTGACGGCGCCGTAGTCGACCGGCGCGCCGAGGCCGTAGATGCACGAGACGGACGCGACGATGATCACGTCGCGGCGCTCGAAGAGCGAGCGCGTCGCGGCGTGGCGCATCTTGTCGATCTCCTCGTTCCGCGACGAGTCCTTCTCGATGTACGTGTCGCTGCGGGCGATGTACGCCTCGGGCTGGTAGTAGTCGTAATAGGAGACGAAGTAGTGGACGGCGTTGTTCGGGAAGAACTCGCGGAACTCGCCGTACAGCTGCGCCGCGAGCGTCTTGTTGTGCGCCATCACGAGCGCCGGGCGGCGCGACCCTGCGATGACCTTCGCCATCGTGACCGTCTTCCCCGAGCCGGTGACGCCGAGGAGCACCTGGTCCCGCTTGCCGGCCCGGATGCCCTCCTCGAGGGACCGGGACGCGCTCTCCTGGTCGCCGGCGAGCGGCCACGGGAGCTCGAGGCGGAAGTCCGCCGCTCCAGCAGGTCGATCCAGGGGCAGATCGAGGACTTCCGTGGGGTCCACGCTCACATCCTAGAACAGGCGTTCGGTCGTCCGGACGGCCCGGGGGTACTGCTTCAGTCTACGACCGCATAACGCGGCCCCGATGTGGGCGATGGACGAGACGAGCGTGCTCTTGACGTACAGCCGGCCTACGCAACGATCGATGCCTGTGACCAGGCTGCGTCGCTTCATGGCCGAGGACAGCGGCCAGAACCTCGTTGAATTCGCGCTCCTGCTGCCGATCCTCATGTACATCCTCATGGGGATCATGCAGTTCGGGCTCATCTTCGCCGCCTACATCACGGTCAACAACGCGGTCCGCGAAGGCGCGCGCTGGGGCTCGATCTACGTCTACGACTCGAGCTCGAGTCAGACGCAGGCGACGAACGACACGGCGCGGCAGAACGGGATCCTCGAGCGGCTCGTCGCCGGCCGGGGCATCCTCAACATCCCCGCGGTCGGCAGCTCGACGAACAACTTCAACGCGGGCACGACCAGCACGTGGACGAGCACAGCCGTCGCCGACTGCTTCAACCAGAGCCCGGTCCCGAACTCAGCCGCGTTCCGCGGGGACGTCACGATCTGCTACACGATCCCGACGGGGGTCACATCGAATGACGCCCGGCGTGGTTATTACATGGAGGTCACCGGCTGGTACCACCAGCAGATCTTCATGCCGCTGCTCGACACGTTCCTGCCCGACGACACGTCGAAGGGCGCACAGCAGACGCAGTGGCTGCGTCTTCCCGGTCGAGTGACCGTCGTAATCAACTAGAGTTAAAGGTCTTCCGGGCCGAGCTGAGGAGGGGTCTTTCACATGGATCCGAGACGTCGCGCGCGCATCATCCTGATCTTGGGCGTCCTGCTAGCGCTCGGTGCCGGGGCCGGCACCTTCTTCTATGCGTCGGGCGCGCAGACCGCTGCTCCGCCCCCCGCGGCACCGACGGTCGACGTCCTCGTCGCCGCGCGCGAGCTTCCGGCGCGCACGTCGATCAGCGCCGCTGACGTCAAGGTCGCGAAGGTGAACGCCGACGTCGCGCCTCCCGCCGGCCTGAAGGACCCGAAGGACGCGATCGGCAAGGTCCTCGTCACGAACGTCTCGACCAATGAGCCGCTCCTCGCCTCGAAGTTCGCCGCGGCCGAGCGCGCCTTCACCGTGTTCCCCGCGGGCGAGAAGGTCGAGGCCGGGTCGCCGAACTACCGCGTCATGACGATCGGCGTCCCCGACAACTTCGCCGTGGGCGGCATCCTCGTCCCCGGCGACAACGTCGACATCATGTACGTCTTCGCGTTCGACCCCGCCGCGAAGCTCCAGCTGCCGCCCGGCGCGACCGGCACCGGCACCGGCGGCGCGGCCGGGACGCAGTCGAAGATCGCCGCGGACACGGTCGCGAAGATCATCCTCGGCCCGATGGCGATCCTGTCACGCGCCGGCAGCGTGTACACGATCCGCGTCGACGCGACGCTCGCCGAGCGCATCGCGTACATCCAGGCCGCGGGCGGTCAGCTGCAGATGCTGCTGCGCGCTCCGACCGACGACCGCGTGATCACGACGACGGGCGCGACGTTCGCGAACGTGTACACACAGTTCAAGTTCCCGCTCCCCGAGAGGATCGCGCCCTAGCCTTCGACGCCTCGTACGCGGCCCGGACCTGCGTCCGGGTCGCCTCGCGGTCCCCCGCGTTCTCGATGACCACGTGTGCCCGCGCGCGGAACTCCGCGTCGCTCCGCTGGTGTCGCAGCCGCGCCTCCGCTTCGCCCGCGGACATGCCGCGCTCGCGCAGCCGCTCCATCATCACGTCGCGCGGCGCGAGCACGACCCAGATCTCGTCGTACGAGCCGCGCATGACCGAGTCGAGGAGCTTGATGGCCTCGACCACGAGGATCGCGTCGTCGGCGAGCATCGCGCGCGCTTCGAGCACGCGCGCGACGACGCGCGGGTGGATGATCCGCTCGAGCTGCTCGAGCTTCCGCGGATCGCCGAAGACCTCCTCCGCGAGCTTCTTCCGGTCGATCTCGCGGTCCTCGCCCAGCACGTGCGTGCCGAACTGCTGGACGATCGCGGTGTAGCCGAGCGTCCCGCGGCTCTGCTCCTGGTGCACGATCGCGTCAGCATCGATGACCTTCGCGCCGAGCTCGCGCAGCATCTGCGCGACGGTGCTCTTCCCCGCGCCGATGGGTCCGGTGAGGCCGATGGCGTAGGCGGTCATCCGTCGCGCGCCGCCCACTCCTCGTACAGCGCGCGCAGCGCCTGCTCGAGGGTCGCGTGCTCCTCGCCGACGCGCCGTGTCTCCATGTAGTTCCCGCTGCGCGCGACCTCGGCGAGGCGGTCCTCGAGCTCCTTGACGCGCGCCTCCATGTCCTTGATGCGCTGCTCGAGAGCAAGGACGTGCTTCTCGGCGCCTCGGCTCGCCGCCACGTTGCCTCGCGGGTCGGCGTCTCGCTCGCGGGTCGGCCTCCCCAAGCGCTCCCCTCGTCGCTTCGCTCCTCGGGGCGCTCGGTACCCCTCCACTCCCGCTCGCGAGATCGCCCGACCCGCTCGACCTGTCGGCTTCGCCTCGGCGCCGAGCCGCTGTGCGCGCTCGCGCTGGAGGCTGGTCCAGTTCCCTTCGTGCCTCTCCAGCGTTCCCTGGTCGACGAGCCACACCTCGGTCGCGAGCTTGTCGATGAGGTAGCGGTCGTGCGAGACGAAGAGGAGGGCGCCGTCGTAGTCGAGGAGCACGGACTCCAGTGCCTCACGTGCGGCGACGTCGAGGTGGTTCGTCGGCTCGTCGAGGACGAGCAGATTCGCTTCGCGCGCGGCGAGGCGCGCGAGGGCCAGGCGTGAGCGCTCGCCGCCCGAGAGGACGCTGACGTCCTTGAAGACATCCTCGCCGCGGAAGAGGAAGCGCGCGAGGAGGTCGCGCGCGCCCTGCTCCGGGAGGCCGGTCGCTTCCTGTATCGCGTCGAGGACGGTGCCGCCGCCGAGGTCGTATTGCGTCTGCGCGAGGTACGCGACGCGCGCGGTGGGCGCGCTCGCGACGTAACCATCGATCGCGGGCAGGTCGCCGATGATCGTGCGCACCAGCGTCGTCTTCCCCGCCCCGTTCGGACCGACGACGGCGACACGCGCGTTGCGCGCGATGCGCAGCGGCGGCGTGCGCACGATGGGGGTGTCGCGGCGATGGCCGACAGCGAGCGCGGTCGTCTCGACGACGGCGTCGCTCGCCATGTGCGCCGCGTCGAGACGCCAGCCGTGGCGCGCGAGGCGCTCGGGCGCCTCGATCCGCTGCACGCGCGCGAGCTTCTTCCCGCGGCCGCGGGCTTCCTTGGAGCGCTGGCCCGCGCCGTACTTGCGGATGAACGCCTCGGTGCGCGCGATCTCCTCGGCCTGGCGCTCGGCGGCCTTCGTGAGCGCGGCGTCGCGGTCGGCGCGCTGACGCGCGTAGTGCGAATAGGCGCCGCGGTATTCGACGACGGTCCCGCGCTCGAACGAGAGCGTGCGCGAGGTCACGCGATCGAGGAACCACCGGTCATGACTCACGATCAATGCGGTCGTGTCGCGCTCGACGAGGAAACGCTCCAGCCACTCGAGCGCGGCGATGTCGAGATGGTTCGTCGGCTCGTCGAGCAGCATGAGGTCGGGGTCGTCGAGCAGGAGGCGCGCGAGGCCGAGGCGCGTGCGCTCGCCGCCGGACAGCGTGCGCACCTCGCGGGCCGCGAGCGGGGCCAGGCCGAGCCCATCGAGCACTCGTTTCACGGTCGCGTCGAAGTCGTACCCCCCGGCGTGTTCGAAGTGATGCTGTGCCTC
>DASWDY010000223.1:0-13585 GCA_036395035.1 Candidatus Limnocylindria bacterium | reverse complement strand
GTGCTGGATGCGAGCGCCGCGGAGGCGGCGGCGGCGCGCGCGATCCTCGATGCGCCCGCGGCGCCGCTGGCGGGCCGGCTCGTCGAGATCCCGACGCGCTACGACGGCCCCGACCTCGACGACGTCGCGCGGCTCTCCGGGATGTCGCGGCGCGAGATCATCGACGCGCACACGTCGCGGGAGCACCCCGCGTACTTCCTCGGCTTCATGCCGGGCTTCGCCTACTGCGGCGGGCTCGATCCGCGCATCATCGCGCCGCGCCTGCCGTCGCCGCGCACGCGCGTGCCGGCTGGATCGGTGGCCGTGGTGGACGGCCAGACGGCGGTGTACCCGGCCACATCGCCGGGCGGCTGGCGCCTCATCGGGACCACCGACGTCGTCGCCTTCGACGCGCACCGCGACCCGCCCGCGCTCATCCGTCCCGGCGACCGCGTCCGGTTCGTCGCCCGATGACGCTGCACGTCATCGAGGCGGGGCTGCGCTCGACGATCCAGGACCGCGGCCGGATCGCTCACCTGCGCAGCGCGATCCCGGCCGCGGGACCCGCGGACCCGCTCGCCTTCGAGGCCGCGCAGCGGCTCGTCGGCAACGATCCGAGCGACGCCGCGGTCGAGATCGTCGGCCTGCCGTTCCGGTTCACGCTCGACGCGCCGCGCCTCGTCGCCGTCACGGGTCGGGACATCCGGCTGCGCACGCGCGGGCCGATCCAGGGGTGGACATCGGCGTTCGTGCGAGCGGGGGAGGAGGCGACGGTCGAGGGCGGCGAGCGATCGCGCTTCGCGTACCTGGCCATCTCGGGCGGGATCGCCGTCGAGCCCGTCCTCGGATCGCGCGCGACGTACCTCCCCGCCGCGATCGGTCCGATCCCGCGCGCGCTCGCGGCCGGCGACGCGCTGCCGCTCGGACCGGCGCGCCGCGGCGCGGAGGCCGCCGGCCATGGGGCCCTGCGTTCCGATGACCGCGAGATCCTCGTGCTCCGGGGGCCGCACTCGGATCGCATCGCGGGCGCCGATGCGCTGCTGCGCGGCCGCCCCTACCGCGTGAGCGAGCGCAGCGACCGGATGGGCGTCCGCCTCGAGGGGCCGGCGCTCGACGCGGGCGGCACCGAGATCCTCTCGATCGGCGTCCTACCGGGCGCGGTGCAGGTGCCGCATGGCGGCGAGCCCATCGTGCTCCTCGCCGACGGCCAGACGACGGGCGGCTATCCGGTCGTCGCGAGCGTCGTCAGCGTGGATCTCGGCCGCGTCGCGCAGGCGATCCCGGGTGAGGCGCTCTCCTTCTATGAGGTGGACCGGGCCGCGGCCCTCGAGGCCGTGCGCGCGGTGCGCCGCTGGCTCGAGAGGCTCTGACGCAATGCCACCATGCCGAGCGCGGCGTCCATCCACTCGCTCCCCTTATTGCCCTCGCGCCCGCCGGCGCGCGCCTTCGCCTGCGCGACCGTGTCGCAGGTGAGCACGCCGAAAGGGATGGCCGCGGGATAGGTGAGCGAGAGCTCCATGAGCCCGTATGCGACCGCGTTCGCGAGCACCTCGAAGTGCGGCGTCTCGCCGCGGATGAGGCAGCCGATCGGCACGACCGCGTCGTAGCGCCCCGTGTCCGCGAGCGCCGCGACGGCGGCGGGGAGCTCGAACGAGCCGGCGACCGTGAACGAGTCGACGCTCGCCCCCGCGCCCTGCGCCGTGGCGACGGCCGCGCTCGCGAGCTTCTTGGTGATCTCCTCGTTCCAGCGTGCCGTGACGACGGCGACGCGCGCAGCGCGCGACGGACGTGGGCCCTGTGCCGCCGCTCGCTTGGGCAACTAGCTCGGACCGGCCCCCTGCTCGTCGTCGGGCATGACCGAGAGGAGGTGGCCCATCTTGCGGCGCTTCGTCGAGAGGTACGCGCGCGTCGTGGGCCGCACCGGCACCTCGAGCGGGACGCGCTCGACGACCTCCAGGCCATAGAGCGCGACCGAGTGCTGGCCCTCGGCCGAGAAGGGCCGCGCGCCGATGTCCCGGACCTTCGCCGGATTGTTCGTGATGATCCGCACCTTACGGACACCGAGGTCGAGCAGGATCTGGACGCCGATCCCGTACTCGCGCTGGTCGGCCTTGAAGCCGAGCTTCTCGTTCGCCTCGACCGTGTCGAGCCCCTGGTCTTGCAGCTCGTACGCGCGCAGATGGTTCATCAGCCCGATGCCGCGGCCCTCCTGGCGCAGATAGAGGAGCACCCCACGGCCCTCCTCCGCGATCCGCTTCATCGCCGCATCCATCTGTTCGCCGCAGTCGCAGCGCAGTGACCCGAGCGCGTCACCGCTGAGGCACTCGGAGTGCACGCGTACCAGCACCGGGCTGCCGTCCGCGACGTCCCCCATCGTGAGCGCGACGTGGTCGGCCTCGACGTTCGCGTACCGCGCGCGGTACCCGTGGATCGTGAAGTCGCCATACCGCGTCGGGAAGCGCGCGCTGGCGACGCGCTCGACGAGCTTCTCGCGTGCCATGCGGTGCGAGATGAGGTCGCGGACGGTGATCATCTTCAGCCCGTGCTTCTTCGCGAACTTCTTCAGCTCGGGCAGGCGCGCCATGGAGCCGTCCGGGTTCGTGATCTCGCAGATCACCGCGGCCGGCTGAAGCCCCGCCATGACGCAGAGATCGACCGAGGCCTCCGTCTGACCGGCACGCACGAGCACGCCGCCTTCTCGGGCGCGGAGCGGGAAGATGTGGCCGGGCTTCACGAGCTCGGTGGGCCGGGTCGCCGCGGCCGCGAGGAGGTTGATCGTCCGCGCGCGGTCCGCCGCGCTGATCCCCGTCGTGATCCCCTCGCGCGCGTCGACGCTCACCGTGAACGCCGTCCCGAGGCGCGCCTCGTTGCGTGCGACCATCTGGGGGAGGTCAAGCTCCTCGACGCGCTCGGGCGACATGGGCACGCAGATCACGCCGCTGGCGTGCTGGCGGATGAACGCGACGTCCTCGGGGCGGCAGCGCTCCGCGGCCATGACGAGGTCGCCCTCGTTCTCCCGCTCTTCGTCGTCGAGCACGATGACCATGCGCCCGCGGCGGATCTCCTCGACGGCGTCCTCGATCGTGGTGAAGGCCGACCGCAGGGAGACGAGCCTCGGGCGGCGCGCCTTCGTGGGCGTCTCTTTCGCGATGTGGCTCACGCTCCCTTTGCACCCAGCAAACGCTCGACGTACTTCCCGATGATATCGACCTCGACGTTGACGGGATCGCCCTCGCGCAGCGATCCGAGCGTCGTGCGCTGTGCGGAGTGGGGGATGAGCGCCACGTCGAAGGTCGTCTTCGCGAGCGCCGCGACGGTCAGGCTGACGCCGTCGAGAGTGATGAAGCCCTTCTCGACGACATAGCGCGCGACGGCCTTGGGCAGGGCGAACCGCAGCCGCGCGCCGTCGCCCTCCGCCTGGCGCGACACGAGGGCCGTCGTGGCGTCGACGTGCCCCTGGACGATGTGGCCGCCGAGGACGGTCGTCGGTGTGGCCGCCCGTTCGAGGTCCACCTTGCTGCCGCGCGCGATGCGGCCGAGCGTCGTGCGCGCGAGCGTCTCGGGGACGACGTCGACCGTGAAGGAGCGGTCGTCGCGGGCGACCACGGTGAGGCACGCGCCGGCGACGTCGATCGAGTCGTCGACGGCGAGGCGATCGAGCACCTTCGCCGCGCCGATCTCCAGGCGACGTCCGGACGGCGTCTCCTCGACGTGGCGCACCGTGCCGATCTCCTCGACGATCCCGGTGAACATCTAGAGGTCCGCCTCGAGCAGCACGTCCGAGCCGAGCCGTCGCGCGCGCATCGCGGCGAGGTCCACGGCGGTCGGCAGCCCCTCGATCGCGAGCGGTCCGTCGCCGCCCGCGACGGGCGCGACGATGAAGACGATGCGGTCGACGACCTTCTCGCGGAGAAGTGAAGCGGCCACGCGCGGTCCGCCCTCCGAGAGCACCGTGTTCACGCCGTTCTCCGCGAGCCAGCGCAGGCCCGCGGCGACGTCGAGGCCGTCGGCCGCGCGCGGCAGCGTCGCGACGAGGACGCCTGCGTCGCGCAGCCGCTTCGCTTTCCGCTGATCCGCGTCCCGCGCCACGAAGACGATCGTGCGCTGCGGATCGCCGGCGCGCAGCACCTTCGCGTTCGCGGGCGTGCGCGCGTCCGCGTCGAGCACGACGCGCAGCGGGTCGCGGCCGCGGACCTCGCGCACCGTGAGCTCCGGGTCGTCGGCGAGCACGGTGCCGACACCGACCATGACCGCGTCGGCGCGGTCGCGCATCCGGTGGACCTCCTTCAGGGCGGGCTTGCCGCTGAGGTAGCGGCGGCCGCTGACGGCCACGCGCCCGTCGAGCGTCGTCGCCAGCTTCAGCATCACGAACGGCCGGCCGCGCGTGACGCGGCTGATGAACCCCTCGTTCAGGCGGCGCGCCTCCATCTCGAGGACACCGCTATCGGCCTCGATCCCGGCGGCGCGGAGCTTTCGCAGCCCCTTGCCGTCCACGCGCGGATCCGGGTCGCGCATGCCGGCGACGACGCGCGCGATCCCGGAGGAGATGACGGTGTCGACGCACGGCGGGGTGCGGCCCTGGTGCGTGCACGGCTCGAGGTTGAGGTACAGCGTCGCCCCGCGCGCTCGTTCTCCCGCGCGCGCGATCGCGATCGCTTCCGCGTGCGGCTCGCCGGCGCGCTGATGCGATCCCTCGCCCACGATCTCGCCGTCCTTGACGACGAGCGCGCCGACCATCGGATTCGGCGCGGTGCGGCCCGCGTTGCGCGCGGCGAGGCGCAGCGCGCGCCGCATGAAGAGACGATCGGCGTCGGAGGTCACCTCGCCGGATGCTAGTCAACGAACCGGTAACGGTTTCGGAGGGGAGAGGCCGCCACTGGCAACGCGCGGCTACGGGACCGTCACAGAAGCCCGACCGTCGTTGCCTCTCCGATAAGGACCCGGACCACCATCTGCGGCGCATCGGGCGGCGCTTCCGGCTCAGGCCGGTCGCGTCCTGGAGGTTGACATGAAGCTGAAGAGAGCGATCGCGGTGGTGGTCGCGTCGACCTTGCTCCTTCTCGCCTGCTCGAGCGCCCCACCCGCGAAGACCGTTGTCGAAAGCGCCGATGCTTGGGACGAAGCTGACAGGGCCGTCGTAGCGGCGCGCTCCAGCGCGACCGCGGTGGCGGGCTATGAGAGCGCCGGGCCCGCGGCCGTTCCTGACGCGCAGGTCGGACCCACGCTGAGCACGGACTGGGAAGTGACCGAGGGACACGTGACGATCGTCCGCTACGACGAGACCCAGTGACCGCGGAGGCCTCTTGCATGAATATGCATCGACCTGCATACTCTTGCGATCGTGCCGACGAAGGTCGCGATCGTGGGTGTCACGGGATACGCGGGCGGCGAGCTCGCGCGCCTCCTCCTGCGGCATCCCGAGGTCCGCCTCGTGGCGGCGGTCGCACGCGGTAAGCAGGGCAGCCCGCTGCGCGAGGTGCAGCAGAACCTCCACGACGCCCCCGCATCCCTCGTCATCGGATCGGAGGTCGGCGACGCCGAGCTGATCTTCACGGCGCTCCCGGCGGGGGAAGCCGCGAAGCTCGCGCCGGGATGGCTGAAAGAGGGGCGGCGCATCGTCGACATCGGGAGCGACTTCCGATTGAAGGACGCCGCCGCGTACGACAAGTGGTACGGGTACACCCATCCGTCGCCGGCGCTCCTGGCGGAGTCCGTCTACGGGATGACCGAGTTCGCGCGCGATCGGCTGCGCGGCGCGCGCGTCGTCGCGAATCCGGGGTGCTACCCGACGGCCACGCTGCTCGCGCTCGGTCCGGCCGTGCAGCACGGCCTCATCGGCGACGACGTGATCGTCGACGCGAAGTCGGGCGTCTCGGGCGCGGGCCACAACGTCGACGACGCCTTCCTCTACGGCACGATCGACGGCAGCGTCCGGACGTACGGCGTGCCGACGCACCGCCACACGCCGGAGATCGCCCAGGGGCTCTGCGACCTCGGGTCGGCGCCGCCGCGCCTGACGTTCGCGCCGCACCTCATCCCGATGACGCGCGGCCTCATCGCGACGTGCTACGCGACGCTGCGCGAAGGGGTCACGGCGGCGCAGGTCACGGAGGCATACCAGGACACGTACCGCGACGAGCCGTTCGTCCGCGTCACCCGGTCGTTCCCCGCGACGAAGGCGACGCTCGGGAGCAACTGGTGCCTCGTGCACGCGACGGTCGACGAAGCGAACCGCCGTCTCGTCGCGGTCGGCGCGCTCGATAACCTCGTGAAAGGCGCCGCCGGGTCGGCGATCCAGAACATGAACGCGGTCCTCGGCCTGCCGGAGCGGCTCGGCCTCGAGGCGCTCCCCTTGTGGCCATGAGCGGGAGAGGGGTCACGTTCGCGGCCGGCTTCACCGCGGGCGCGGTCGGCGTCGGCGTGAAGGACGAGAGCAACAAGCGGCTCGACGTCGCGCTGCTCGTCGCGGACCGGCTATGTGCCGCTGCGGCCGTGTTCACGTCGAACGAGGTCCTCGCGGCGCCGTGCGTCGTGACGAAGCGGCACGTCGCCACCGGTGCGCTGCGCGCGGTCGTCGTGAACTCCGGGAACGCGAACGCGTGCACCGGCGAGCAGGGCGAGCGCGATGCGCTCGCGATGGCCGAGGCCGCAGCGAAGCTCATCGCGGCGCGGCCGGAGGAGATCGCCGTCGCGAGCACCGGCGTGATCGGTGTGCCGATGCCGACGGATCGGATCGTCCGCGGGATCGGGCGCATCGAGCCGTCGGTCGAGGGCTGGGACGTGATGTCCCGCGCGATCATGACGACGGACACGCGGCAGAAGGTCGCCGAGCGCGAGGTCTGGCTGCGCGGCCGGCCCGTGCGCGTCGGCGGCATCGCGAAGGGCGCCGGGATGATCCACCCCGACATGGCGACGCTGCTCGCGTTCATCACGACCGACGCCGTGCTCGACGCGCCGGCTGCGCGCCGCGCGCTCCAGGTCGCGGCGGACGCGTCGTTCAACGCGATCTCGGTGGACGGCGACACGAGCACGAACGACACCGTGCTGCTGCTCGCGAGCGGCGCGTCGGGCGTCGCGGTCGTCGACGGGGTCTGGGAGCCGTTCGTGGACGCGCTGACGGAGGTCTGCGGCGAGCTCGCGCGCGCCGTCGTCGCGGATGGCGAGGGGGCGACGAAGGTGTTCGAGGTGCGCGTGCGCGGCGCGGCATCGCCGGCCGACGCGCGCGCCGCGGCGCGGACCATCACGGTGTCGCCGCTCGTGAAGACGGCCATCCATGGCGCGGACCCGAACTGGGGCCGCATCCTCATGGCGGCGGGGCGATCGGGCGCGCGCGTCGACCAGCGGCGCGCGTCGGTCCGCATCGGCGACGTCGACGTGTTCTCGCGCGGGAAGCCGTGCACGTGGGACGACGCGGCGGTGCGGCGGATCTTCGAGCGGCCGTCCATCGTCCTCGAGATCGACCTCGGCGTCGGCGACGCGAGGTCGACCGCATGGGGCTGCGACCTGTCGAAGGACTACGTACGCATCAACGCGGAATACACGACGTGACCGCGGGCGAGATCGTCGTCCTGAAGATCGGCGGGTCCGTCGCGGACGAGGGCGACGCTGCCGTCGCGCTCATCAGTGGCCTCCACGACGCGGGCCATCCGCTCGTCGTCGTACACGGCGGCGGACCGCTCATCGGTGAGTGGAGCGAGCGGTTCGGCCTCCCGACGCGCTTCGTGCGCGGGCTGCGCGTGACCGACGCGCCGACGCGCGACGTGGCCATCGCCGTGCTCGGCGGGCTCGCGAACAAGATGCTCGTCGCGGCGCTGCTCGCGCGCGGGGTGCCCGCGGTCGGCCTCTCCGGCATCGACGGCGGGATGCTGCGCGCCGAGCGCGAGGATGCCGAGCTCGGGCTCGTCGGGCGCGTCGCGATGGTGGACAGCGCGCTCCTCGAGGATCTCGTCAGTGCGGGACGCGTCGCGGTCGTCGCGCCCGCGGCCATCGGGCCGAGCGGCGAGATCCTGAACGTGAATGGCGACACCGCGGCGGGCGCGATCGCCGCGAGCCTCGGCGCGCGGCTCCTGGCGTTCGTCACCGACGTGCCGGGCGTGCGCGGGCGCGACGGCCGCGTCTTCGCGTCGCTCGATCGCGGGCGATCGAAGGCGCTCATCGACGACGGCACGATCGAGGGCGGCATGCTGCCGAAGGTCGAGGCCTGCCTCGTCGCCGCGGCGGCCGGCTGCGACGCCGCGATCCTCTCATTGCGCGAGGCCGACGCCGTCGAGCGCGTCCTCGCCGGCGACCGTGCGGGCACCGTCTTCCCAAAGGAGGTGGCGTGATGGCTCGTCCCCCCGGCGCGCAGACCGAGGCGCCACGGCGACGAGGTCGAGCGCGCATTCGCGCACAGGGGCCCCTACCCCTGGGGCCTGAGCGAGGGCTTGGCCCGAGCGAAGGTCGGATCAAGAACCGGGCGCGCAAGCACCACCGCCAGCAGACGCTGCTGCGGCTCGTCGGCGAGCGCGAGCTCTCGACGCAGGAAGAGCTGGTCCGCGCGCTCCGTGGCGCGGGGTTCCGCGCGACGCAGGCGACGGTCTCGCGGGACATCGTCGAGCTCGGCCTCGTGAAGATCCCGCGCGACGGCGCGCACGTGTACGGGCCGCCGCTCGAGACGTCGGGGGGCGGCGCTGACCGGCTGCGCCGCTTCTGCGAGGACTACCCGGTGCAGGCATCGCTCTCGGGCACGATCGTCGTGCTCCGGTCGCTGCCGGGGACCGCGAACGCGCTCGGCGCGGCGATCGACGCGGCGCGCTTCCCGCACGTCGTCGGGACGCTCGCCGGCGACGACACGGTCTTCATCGCCGTCTCGAGGGAGCGCGAGACGCGCGGCGTGGTGGCGCGCCTGAAAGGGTTCGGCGTGATGGGGGGTCCCCCCGGGGGGATCGAAGGAGCGCAACAGCGATGACGAACAGCCTCAAGGGACAGACTTGCGTCCTCGCGTATTCCGGTGGTCTCGACACGTCCGTCGCGGTCGCGTGGCTGCGCGAGACGCACGGGCTCGAGGTCGTGACGGTGACTGGCGACCTCGGCTCGGTCGGCGACCTCGATCAGGTGCGCGACAAGGCCCTGCGCAGCGGTGCGCGACGCGCGGTCGTGCTCGACGCGCGCGACCTCTTCGTCCGCTATTTCGTCTGGCCCGCGCTCCAGGCCGACGCGCTCTACCAGGGGCGCTACCCGCTCGCGACCGCCCTCGGCCGCCCGCTCCTCGCGAAGCTGCTCGTCGACGTTGCGCGCGAGGAAGGCGCGGCATACGTCGCGCACGGCTCGACGGGGAAGGGGAACGATCAGGTCCGCTTCGACCTGGGCGTCGCGGCGCTCGCGCCGGACCTGAAGGTCATCGCGCCGCTCCGCAGCGGCATGAACATGACGCGCGAGGAGGAGATCGAGTATGCGCGCAAGCGCGGGATCCCGGTCCCGGTGACGAAGAAGAGCCCGTACAGCGTCGACGAGAACCTTTGGGGGCGCTCGATCGAGGCCGGGGTGCTCGAGGATCCGTGGGAGGCGCCGCCGCGCGATGTCTATCAGTGGACGGTCGACCCCGATGAGGCGCCCGCGCGGCCGCACGAGCTCGTCATCGCCTTCCGCGAGGGTCTCCCCGTCTCGCTGAACGGGGAGAGCAGCGACGGGGTCACCCTCATCGAGAAGCTGAACGCGATCGCGGGCAAGCACGGCGTCGGCCGCATCGATCAGATCGAGGACCGCCTCGTCGGCATCAAGTCGCGCGAGATCTACGAGGCCCCGGCGGCCGTGGTGCTGCACATCGCGCACCGCGCGATCGAGGACCTCACGCTGTCGAAGGAGTCGCTGCGCTTCAAGGAGCGCATCGCCGACGAGTACGCCGAGCTCGTCTACAACGGCCTGTGGTTCAGCGCGCACCACCAGGATCTCGCGGCGTACGTCCACAGCACGCAGCGCTTCGTCACCGGCGAGGTCCGGATCCGGCTCCACCGCGGCAACGTGACCGTCGTCGGCCGCCGCTCCGACGACGCGCTCTACAAGATGTCCCTCGCGACGTACGGCAAGGGCGACACGTTCGACCAGACGGCCGCCGAAGGCTTCATCCAGGTGTACGGCCTGCCGCTGCGCAACCAGGCCCGGACCCAGGCGCTCTGGTCGGGCACCGAAGCGCTGCCGCTGAAGCTGCCCGAGACGACGAAGGCGAAGCCCGCGAAGAAGAAGAAGCCGTGAGTGATCTGTGGTCGGGGCGGTTCGCGAAGCCCCTCGACCCACACATCCGCGCGTTCACGTCGTCGCTCGAGCTCGACAAGCGCATCGCCGCGATCGACGTGCGCGGCAGCATCGCGCACGTGCGCATGCTCGGGCGCCAGCGCATCGTCCCGAAGGCCGACGCCGACGCGATCGTCGCGGGGCTCGAGCGGATCGCCGCCGACATCAGTGGCGGAACGTTCCCGTGGCCGGCCGACGCCGAGGACGTGCATTCGGCCGTCGAGCGAGTGCTGCGCGAGCGCATCGGCGACGTCGCGGGGAAGCTGCACACCGCGCGGAGCCGGAACGACCAGGTCGCCCTCGACCTGCGGTTGCTCACGCTCGAGCTGCTCGACGCGCTCGAGAGCGCGGTGATCGCGCTCGCGACGGCGCTCGTCGACCGGGCCGCCGACGAGGTCGACACCGTGATGCCGGGCTACACGCACACGCAGCGGGCCCAGCCGGTCTCGCTCGCGCATCAGCTGCTCGCGCACGTCGAGGCGCTGCGCCGCGACCGGGAGCGCATCGCGGAGGCGCGCGGCCGCGCGGCGGTCTCACCGCTCGGCGCGGCGGCGCTCGCGGGCTCGCCCTATCCGATCGACCCGGCCGCCGCCGCGGACGAGCTCGGGCTCGCGGCCACGTTCCGCAACAGCATCGACGCCGTGGCGGACCGCGACTTCGTCGTGGAGCTCGTGTTCGCGGCCGCGCTCGCGTCGGTGCACGCGTCGCGCCTCGCGGATGAGATCGTCCTCTGGACGACGCAGGAGTTCGCGTTCGCGGAGGTCTCGGACGAGCACGCGACGGGATCGAGCATCATGCCGCAGAAGAAGAACGCCGACGTCGCGGAGCTCGTGCGCGGCCGCGCCGGCCGCGCGATCGGCGATCTCGTCGCCGTCCTGACGATCCTGAAGGGGCTCCCGCTCGCGTACGACAGCGACCTGCAGGAGCAGCGCGTCCCGCTCTACGACGCGGCGGCGGTCACGCCCGCCCTCGACGCGCTCGCGCTCGTCGTCCGCGGGCTGCGGTTCGACCGCGACCGCATGCGCGCGGCGACGGAGCGGGGGATGCTCACGGCGACGGATCTCGCCGACCACCTCGCGCGCGGCGGCGTCCCGTTCCGCGAGGCGCACGAGGTCGTCGGCCGGATCGTGCGCGAGCGCCTCGCGCAGGGACAGGACCTCGCGGGCATGACGCTCGACGAGCTGCGCCGCTACGACCCGCGATTCACGAGCGCCGCGCTCGAGGATCTGCGCCCCGAGCGCTCCATGGCCGCGCGGCGGTCGCCGGGCGGCACCGCGCCCGAGCGCGTCCGCGAGGCGCTCGCGGAAGCGCGCCGCGCCCTCGCGGAACATCCCGTTTCGCGCACGTGACCGCGATCGGGATCCGTCCGATGCGCGTGCGCGACGTCGACGCCTCGCTCGCGCTCATCAACGCGTACGCGGCCGAGGACCGCATGCTCGAGCGCACGCGCGACTTCCTCCTCGAGCACATCCACGACTTCTTCGTCGCGGAGAGCGAAGCGGGCTTCGAGGGCTGCGTCGCGCTCGCGGTCCTCACGCCCGACCTCGCGGAGGTGCGGTCGCTCGCGGTGCGGCCGCAGACGAGCGGGCGCGGCGTCGGCCGCGCGCTCGTCGCCGCGTGCGTCGACGAGGCGCGACGCCTCGGCCTGAAGCGCGTGTTCGCGCTCACGCTCGTGCCCGAGTTCTTCGAGCGGTGCGGCTTCACGCTCGTGAGCCTCGGGCGGCTGCCGGAGAAGAGCGCCTCCGAATGCCCGATCTGCCCGAAGCGCGGCCGCTGCGACGAGCACGCGATGCTGCTGCATCTCGACGGATCGCGGCCCGCGCCGCTCCGCACGGGCGAGCCGGTCGGCTACACCGCGCTCGCGGGGCACCGCACGTGACGCTCCGCGCGGTCACGGCGTCGTTCAACGCCATCGCGATGGTGGCCCTCGCGTTCGGGCTGACGGGCGGATCGTTCGCGGACCCCCGCGCCGACGCGCGGATCTGGGGCTCGGCCGCCGCGGCGGTCACGGTCGCGCTGGTGATCCTGACGAACGGTCCGGCCTGGCTCGGCTGGGGCGCGATCGGCTACATCCTGTTCGCGGCGTTCTGGGGAGAGCCGGCGCTCCTCCTCGCACTGCTGGCGGTCGCGTACATGCCCGTTCTCGATCGGCCGCGCGGGTCGCTCCTCACCGGCATCGGCATCGCCGTCGTCACGGCGGTCGCCTTCCGCCTGGTGGTGACGCGCCTGTTCTAGCGGGTCGGCCGCGCGACGAGGTGGTAGCGGTCCCCGCGAGCATCGCCGAGCGTCGCGCTGCTGCCGATGTGCACCGGGTCGAGGCGCGCGCGGAGGTCGACCGAGACGGCGAGCGGGTCGGCGCCGGCCGCCCGGAACACGGCCGGTCCGGAGTAGGCGATCTCCACGTTCGTCGCCGACGTGACGCGCATGTCGGCGGCGGCCTCGAGCTCGTATGCGCCGGTCCCCGGGACGGTGAACACGACGTGGCCATGGTCGGGGGCGGCTGGATCGAGCTGGACGGTCATCCACATGCCCGTGCGCTCGTCGACGAACTTGACCGGATCGGTGGCGACGGTCACGACGAACGTCCCGGTCGCGCTCGCGCCCGCGCTGTCGGTCACGGTCACGCGCACCGTGTACGTGCCGAGCGCGCTGAACGTGTGCACGAGCGGGAACGTCTTGTCAGCCGCGATCTCGAGCGCGGTCGGAGCTCCGTCGGACCAGTCCGCGGTGCCGCTCCACGTCTGCCCCTCATCCGGGTCGCTGAACGAGCCCGTGACCCTCAGCCCCTGGTTGAGATACGCGAGCGTGTCGGCCGGCAGCGACAGCGTCGGGGGCGTGTTCGGACGCAGGTCGCGGACGAACACGTCGCGCACGCCGTTCGTGTCGTCCGCGACGAGCGGTGACGACGACTCGAAGCTGACGAAGCGCCCGTCCGCCGAGATCGACGCGATCGTGCTCGAGAACGTGCCTTGCGCGTCCTCCCAGCTGAGCGACGCGAGCACGGTGGTCGACGTCGTGCGGTCGCGCACGAACGTATCCGCGGCGGCCGTGCCGTTGGTATCCGCGCTGACGAGGTTCGAGGCGAACGAGTGGAAGGCGACGTACCGCCCATCCGCCGACAGCGCCCGCACGGCGAACGCCGTCTGCCGCGTCCAGCTGTTCGAGTTGGGCTGCGCCCCGGCCGACCCGACGGAGATCCGCTCCGTCGTCCCCGCGGCAACGTCGCGCGCGAAGACGTCGGTGAAGCCGTTCGTGTCGTCGGCAACGAGGTTCGATGCCCACGACGTGAAGGCGACGACGTTCCCGCTCGCCGAGATCGACGGCGCGAGGCTCAGGC
>DASWDY010000222.1:0-2945 GCA_036395035.1 Candidatus Limnocylindria bacterium | reverse complement strand
CCCCTTCCTCGTCCGGCGCGACGCGCAGGCGATCCTTCTCGACGACGAACGGACGCTGGAGGCCTTCGGCCCCCTCGAGCTCCTTCTCGATCCGCGGCATGAGCTCGCCCTTGCTGAGGCGCTTCGGTGCGTCGCCCTGGAGGTGCTCGAAGTACTTCATGCCGGTGCCGGTGTTGAAGACGACGACGTCCTCGTGCTCGTGGATCATCCCCGCCTGGCGCAGCTGGTACGCGGCCTCGAACGCCGCGGCGCCCTCGGGGCACGCGAGGAGCCCCTCGGTCACGCCGACGACGCGCATCATCTCGAGGATCCGCTCATCGGGGACGTCGAGCGCGACGCCGTTCGACTCGCGGAGGATCCGCAGCACGAGGAAGTCGCCGAGCGCCTTCGGCACGCGCAGCCCTGCGGCCACGGTGGTCGGATCGGGCCACGGCTCGCTCTCGTCCTTCTCCTCGTGGAACGCCTTCACGATCGGCGCGCATCCCGCGGCCTGGACCGAGATGAAGCGCGGCCGCTTCTCGTTCGCGCCGAGCCAGCCCGCGGCGCGGAGCTCGTCGAACGCCTTCCACATGCCGATCATCCCGACGCCGCCGCCCGTCGGATAGATGATCACGTCGGGCAGATGCCACCCGAGCTGCTCCGCGAGCTCGAAGCCCATCGTCTTCTTGCCCTCGATGCGGTACGGCTCCTTCAGCGTGGACGCGTCGTACCAGCCGTACTCCGCGACGGCGCGCTTCACCACGGCGCCGGCGTCGGCGATCGAGCCGTCCACGAGATACGTGCGCGCGCCGTACGCCGCCGTCTCGCGCTGGATCACCTCGGGCGTGTCGGCGGGCATGACGACGATGACGCCGAGGCCGGCGCGCGCGCCGTACGCCGCCCACGCCGCGCCGGCGTTGCCGGCGGTCGGGAGCAGCCCCTCGTCCTTCACCATCAGCCGATGCAGCCCGAGCTGCGATCCGAGGACGGGCAGCTCGTAGAGCGGCGTGTTCCCCTCCCCCAGCGAGACGGCGTCCTCGATGTCGTCGAGCGGGAGGAGCTCGCGGTACCGCCACAGCGAGTGCTGCCGCCCGTACAGCACGTTGCGCGGCACGCCGCTCTTGATCCGCTCGAGGTCGTAGCGCACGAGCAGCGGTCCGCCGCACGTCCCGCAGAGGTGCGCTTCCTTCGTGTGGTCCGCGCGCGCACCGCAGCGGCCGCACTCGAGGTGCGTGACGTACGAGCGCGGTGGCGCCTCGGTCGGGAAGGGGCCGATCACTCGCGCGAGATCTTCGCGCCGAGGGCGCGGAGGCGGACATCGATCGCGTCATAGCCGCGGTCGATCTGCTCCGCGTTGCTGATGACGCTCGTGCCCTTCGCGCAGAGCGCGGCACCGAGGAGCGCCAGGCCCGCGCGGATGTCGGGGCTGCGGATGTCCATGCCGTAGAGCTGCGATGGACCCACGACGACCACGCGGTGCGGGTCGCACAGGACGAGCCGGGCGCCCATCTGCTCCAGCGTCCCGACCCAGAACATCCTCCCCTCGAACATCCACTCGTGTATGAGGACCGTGCCGCGAGACTGCGTCGCCATGGCGGTCGCCATGCTCGTGAGATCGCTCGGGAAGCCTGGCCACAGGCCGGACTGCACCTTCGGGATCTTCCCGCCGATGTCCTCCTCGATGACGTACTCGTCCTTCGCGGGGATCATCAGATCGTCGCCGTCGACGCGCGTCTCGACGCCGAGCCTGCGGAACATGGCGCGTGTCATCTGAAGGTGCGGCGGCGCGCACCGGTGCACCGTCACCTCTCCGTGCGTCATCGCGGCGAGCGCCAGCAGCGATCCGACCTCCATGTGGTCGCTCCAGATCTCGTGGTCCACGCCCCGGAGCTCCTTGACCCCCTTGACCTCGATCGTGTTCGTGCCGATCCCATGGATCTGCGCACCCATCTGCACGAGCACCATCGCGAGCTCCTGGACATGGGGCTCGCTCGCGGCGTTGCGGATGACCGTGCGCCCGGGCGTCCGCACCGCGCAGAGCAGCGCGTTCTCCGTCGCGGTCACCGACGCCTCGTCGAGATGGACCTCGGCGCCGGACAGATCGGGCGCTTCCAGTCGGTAGCCGCCGGGGAACGCCTCGAGCCGCGCGCCGAGGGCGCGCAGCGCCAGCCAGTGCGTGTCGGTCCGCCGCCGCCCGATCACGTCGCCGCCCGGCTGCCCGATGCTGACCCTCTTCGCGCGCGCGAGCATCGGTCCGGCGAAGAGGAGCGAGGTGCGGATCTCGCCGGAGAGCTTCGGGTCGAGGTCGGTCCTGCTGACGTTCGCCGTCCGGATCACGACGGTGTGCGGATCGGGCTCCTCGACCTGCGCGCCGAGGCCGCACAGGATCTCGAGCATGCCGCGGACGTCGCGGATGCGCGGCACGTTGCGGAGCGTGACGGGCTGGTCGGTGAGGAGGCTCGCCGCGATCAGCGGGAGCGCGGAGTTCTTGTTCCCTGCCGCCGTGATCTCGCCGCGGAGCTGGACACCTCCTTCGACGATGAACCTCGCCATGCGCGGCTAGCCTATCGCTCTGCGACACTGGACACCGGTGCCGCGATACGACGCGATCGGCTTCGATCTCCTCACGGCGCTCCTCGACACGTGGTCCGTCTGGAAAGCGGTCGCCGGCGATGACGATCTCGGGATGCGATGGCACGCCGCGTCGCAGTCGATGCTCCGCGGCCGCGCGTATCGCCCGTTCGAGGACATCGTTCGCGACTCCGCGCGCCAAGTGGGCGTGAGCGACGAGCGCGCCGCCGAGATGCTCCGCCGCTGGGGCGACTTCGAGCCGTGGCCCGACGTCCCCGCCGCGCTCGAGCGGCTGCGCGGGATGCGGCGGTTCATCGTCACGAACTGCAGCGTCGCGCTCGGCGAGCGTGCCGCACAGCGCGCCGGGCAGTTCGAGCTCGTCATGACCGCCGAGC
>DASWDY010000221.1:0-13432 GCA_036395035.1 Candidatus Limnocylindria bacterium | reverse complement strand
ACCGTCGTCGTGACCTTCACCCACGAGCCGTCGGTGCGCTGCTCCTCGTGCGTGAAGGCGCTGTTGCCGTATGGCTGGATCCCGAGCTGCTTGAACTTCATCGCGACGATGTTCGCGATGGCACCCTGCAGCTGGCTGGTCGGCGACGCGACGCTGTAATCGCCGAGCGACGCGATGCCCATCGTCCCGTCGTTCCACCCGTACGCGTGGCCGGCGACGACGTGGTCCCCACCCTGTCGACCGGTCCAGATGTTCCCGAACTTGTCGACGATGTAGTTGTAGCCGATGTCGCCCCAGCCTCTGGTGACCGCGTGGAAGTAGTAGATCGAGCGGAGCTCCGCGGCCACGTTCGTACCGCCATCGCTCGTCACGGTGTGGTGGATGATCGCCTTCTGCCAGGGAACGTACTTCGGCGTCCACAGCATCCGTGTCTCGTCCGCGGCCCAGTCCTGGCGCGTGAGCACCTTCGACGCGCCGCTCGCGGCCGCCGCGACGCTGCTCGCGTCGACACCGCCGGACAGCGCCGCGCGGATGGTCGTCAGGAGGCGCGCGACCGGGCCGGCGTTGAGGTCGTTCACGTCGAGGAAGGTGAGGGCGATGTGATCGAGGTCGGCAGGGTCACCGCTCGTCAGCCACGCGCGGTACTGCGCGAGCCGCGACGTCTGCGGGACGGGCGCGGGCTCGATGTAGAAGGTGTTCGTCCAGACGTCGGTGAGGAGGTCGTCCACGTGGAGCGCCTGCCACTCGGTCCAGTCGATCCCGTCGGCGGACGTGCGGATCTCGACGAAGATGGAGCCCTCGGCGCCGCGCGCTGCGCGGTAGTGCACGCCGACGCGCTCAAAGAGCTGGCCCGCTTCGATCACCGGCGACGTCACCGAGATCGTGAGGCCCCCGGTCGACCCCGCGTCGCTGGTGGGGACGAGCTCGCCGGTCGGCAGGCGCACGATCCCGACCATCGCCGCGGGTGCGGGGTGATCGATCTGCCGGGCGACGACCTTGCCCGATACGGGTTCGCCCGCGCCGGCGGCGGCCGTGCCGCCGAGGCCGAAGCGCGAGGCGGCGCTCGGCCGGGGAAGCGGCGCGAGCGTCAGGCCGATGGAAGCGGCGGCACCGCGGAGCAAGGCGCGTCGGCGCAAAGAGAGTTTCCCTTCCTCCTCGCCACCTTCCCCGGATGCGCGCATGCGCATTCTGCGACGAGGGAAGGTGATCTGTATACGAGTGAACGAGGGAGCCGGCTAGGGGTTACTACGGGATCGCTACCAAGGCGCCAGCCGGACCATCGTCGAGCGCAGGAACAGGAAGTCGCGGAGGAGCCGGTCCGCGGGCAGGTCGATCGTCGCCGCCGTCCCGATGATCTTCACCGAGGTGACGTGGCCGACCACGGCCGGCTGCCTGTTCGAGAGGTCGACCGAGAGCAGCGAGCCGATATCGACGCCGCGGTAGTTCAGGACCGCCGTCCGGATCTGATCGCTCGTGAAGGTCACCTGCCAGCTCGCGTTGCGGTTCGCCGCGGGCGTGCTGACCGTGAGGTCCCAGGGGTCGGGGACCGCCGTGAGGTACCCCTCGCTCGGCCCGCACACCACGGTGCCGCCGACCTGGATGACGTTGTTCGCCCAGCACCCGATGGCCTTGCTGTACCCACCGTTCGATGACGAGAAGTACGCGCGCACCGGCGCGCCGGCGTACATGAGGATCTTCCCGAGCGTGAGGTCGACGGCCTGGTTCGTGATGGTCGTCTCGATGACGCGGCCGCTCCTCATCTGCACGCCGCCGTAGCACTGATCCGACTGGTCCTCGAGCACGTCGTAGTCGCGCGCGCTGCCCTTGTACGAGCTGTACGCGTACGAGCGCGCGGCGATCGCCTGCGCCTTGTACGCCTCGAGGTGCCAGTTCGACAGCATCTCGAGGGGCACGACGCCGCGGACGTAGTCGTCGTACGTGGCGACGTTCACGACGCGCAGCGTGTTGCCGAGGTTCGTGAACTTGAAGTTGCCGCGGTAGATCCCCTTCTCGAGGAAGTTCGTCGGCTTCGTCGCGTCGAGCGGCACGGTGACGATCGGGCCCGCGCCCTCGTAGACCTTCGTCGGTGTCGCCGTCGACTGGTTCCAGACGCGCACGACGCCGTTCACGGCCTGGATCTGCACGCCCACGGTCGGTGACGCGCGGAACACCTCGAGGTTGCCCGCGCCCTCGTTCAGGATGCGCAGGCCACCGGCGGAGACGACGTCCGCGATCGCGTCGGCGAAGTACGCGGCGCCGCACGAGTAGCGGCCCTGCGACGACGGCTGCGAGAGCAGCACGCGGATGAGGGTGTTGCCGCTCGTCGCCGGGATGGGCACGAGGCTCGCGCCCGGGTAGTACGCGGCGACGATCTGCTCGCCGGTCTGCGGCGCGGTGCCGCCCGCGCCCGTCGCGCGGCCCTGCGCGCCGTACTGGCTCAGGCCGAGGCCGTGGCCGAAGCCCTTCCCGTAGAAGGTGACGCCGGGCTGGACCGTGACCGCCTCGCGCTTCTGCGCGAGCCCGAGCTGCGAGAACCACGCGACGCCCTCCTGCACGAGGTCCCAGGCGACCGTGTAGCTCCCGACGATCGACGGCAGCTGGACGTCGACCTCGACGCTCGCGCTCTGGCCGGGCGCGAGGTCCGAGGGCAGCACGCCGCGCAGGCCGTCCCACGTGACCGTCGCGCCGCTCGAGGTGAACACGTGGTACGAGAGGCGCACCGGGTTCGCGCCGCCGGCCGCGAGCGTGCGCGGCCCGTAGTTGTTCACCTCGACGCGGAGGGGCAGGCGCGCGCCGATCGTCGCGACGGTCGGCGTCGTGCTCGCGCCGTAGCCGACGCCGTAGCCGCTGTCGACCTTCATCGGCAGGCGCACCGGGGGCGTCCCGAGGCTGCTGAACCACGCGATGCCCTCGCGCACGGCGTCGATCGAGAGCGTGTAGTCGCCCATCGTCGTGGGCGACGTGTACGCGAGCTGCACCTGCTTCGTCGCGCCGACCGCGACCTCGCCGAGCAGCACGCGCGGCCCGTCCCACACGACGACGCCGCCCCTGCTGTCGAAGATGTGGTACGCGAGGTTCACCCTGTCGGCGGCGCCCCACGGCACGTTGCCGGTGTTCGTGATGTTCACGGGGATCGTCTTCGTCTCGCCGATGTACGACGCCGCGGTGACGCGCACGTCGTACAGCGCCGCGTACGTGACTGCCGCGACGCTGACGGTGACCTTCGCCGGCGTGCTGCCGAGCGAGGCGAACCACGCGACGGTCTCACGCACGAGGTCGAAGGTGAGCGTGTACGTTCCGGCCTTCACCGGCGCCGTGATCCGTGCCTGGACCGTCACGCTCGCGCCCGGCGCGACGTCGGCCGCCAGGGCGTTGCGCGGGCCGTCCCACACGACGGTGTTGCCCGCGCTGTCGTGCCAGTGCGAGCTCAGCGTGACCGGCGTCGCGCCGGTCGCGGTCCAGGTCGCGGCGCCCGCGTTCTGGACGGTGACGGGGACGACGTAGCTCTGACCCATGATCAGCGGGCCGACCTGCGGCTGCGTGAAGCTGGCGCGGTACGCGGCGACGACGCTCACCGCGAAGGGCTGGCTCGGCGGGAACCACGCGATGCCTTCCTTCACGAGCGCGAGCCGCAGCGTGTACGCGCCGACCTTGTCGGGGGCGCGCACCGTGGCTGTGCCGGTGACGCTCGTGCCCGGCGCGACGAGGGTCCCGCCCGCGCCGATGGACGAGCGCAGGCCGTCCCACACGACGACCGCGCCCGTCGCGTCGTACCAGTGGTACGCGAGCGCGACCTGGCCCTTGCCCGCGAGGATCAGCGGCGGCCCGAAGAGCTCCCAGGTCTCGTCGCCCGTGTTCGTGAGCGTGACCGGGACCTTCACGTCCGTCGCCGCGCCCGTCGACGCCGGGATCGTGGCCTGGTACGTGGCGGACAGCGGCACGGCGGGGTGCCCCGCGAGCGCCGCGCCGGTCTGCGAGAGGAGCAGTAGCGCGGCCGCGGCCGCGACGAGTCCCTTCCTCATCACCACAAGGCTAGCAACGACATCAGGGTGTGAACGTCACCGGACGCAGCGATCCCGCCCCGAACCACGAGATCCCTTCTGACACCAGATCGATCGTCACGAACGCGGCGCCGGCCGGCGGCGTCCCCAGGCGCACGTCGACCGTGACCGTCCCCGTCGGCGCGACGGGTGCCGCGAGCGCCGTGCGCGGTCCGTCCCAGACGAGGACGCCGCCCGCGGCATCGGACCAGTGCACCGCCACGTTCACCGGGCTCGCGCCCGCTGTCGTCCACGTCGCGATGCTCGTGTTCGTGATCGCGATCCGTGTCACCGGGTTCGCGCGCGACACGGTGAGCGCGCCGGTCGGGAGCGCCGCGCGGAAGTCGCTCGCGACGAGGAGGTCGACGTCGGTCGTCGTGACGCCGAGACCGCTGAACCAGGCGATGCCCTCGCGCACGAGGTCCACGCGCACGCGGTACGGACCGGCCGCGGCCGGCGCGTCGACGATGAGCGGGAGCGTGGCGCTCGCACCCGCCGCGAGATCGGAGGCGAGCGACGTGCGCGCGCCATCCCAGATGACGACGTTCCCGCGCACGTCCACGACATGCGCCGCGAGGTGCACGGGCGACGCGCCCGCCGCGTCCCACGTGACGCTGCCCGCGTTCGTCACCGTCACGGGCACCGTGGTGCGCGCTCCGGGCAGCAGCACCGGCGGCGCCGCTGCGACGGTGTACGTCGCGACGAACGTGGTGCGCACGTTCGCGGTCAGATCCTGCGGCGCCACGCCGAGGCCCGAGAACCACGCGATGCCTTCCTGCACGAGGTCGAGGCGCAGCGTGTACGTCCCGGCCTTCGACGGCGTGAGCACCGGCACGTTCACCGTCACCTTCCCGCCGGTCGCGACGTCGGTCGGCAGGAGCCCACGCTGCCCGTCCCAGAGGACGACCGTGCCGTTCTGCAGCCAGTGGTACGCGAGGCGGACGGGGTTCGTCCCCGTCGCGGGCCACGTCTGCGTCCCGGTGTTCGTGAGCGTCACCGCCAGCTGCGTCGTCGCGCCGGCGTCGTAGCTCGAGGACCCGGCCGCGGGCGCGTACGTCGCGCCGAACCCACTGCTCACGGTCAGGGCGATCGTCGCGGCGGCCGCGCCCTTCGAGCTGAACGTCGTGCCGGCGCGGTCGAGGTCGAGCGTCAGCGTGTACGCCCCCGCCGTCGCGGGCGGCGTGATCGTGCCGACGAAGAGGGCGGCGGCGCCGACGGCCGTATCGATCGCGAGCGGGATGCTGCCGCTGACGCCGGCGACGGGACGGGCCAAGGCGTCGGTCCAGCCCCACTTCAGGCTGACCGCGCCCGGTGCGACCGCGCGCCAGGTGAAGGACGACGTGTTCGTGACGGCGACGCGCCCGACGAAGGCCTTCCCCGTCGCGACGCTCTTCGGCAGCGCGCCGACGTCGTACGTCGCCCCGAAGCGCTCGGCGGTCGTGGTGACGGCGCGGAGCGCGTTGACGCGGCCCGAGCCGTAGCCGTCGTCGCGGCCGGCCGCGCCGAGGTCGTCGGCCGTCGTGCGCAGCCGCTCGAAGACGGCGGTCGCGCTGAGCGTGGGCTCGGCGCTGAGGATGAGCGCCGCGAGCCCCGCGACGAACGGCGACGCCTGGCTCGTCCCGCTGAAGACCCCGTAATTCAGCGTGGAGCCGCCGCGACGGGACCGCAGCGTCTGGTACGTCGGCGTCGTGCTCACGACACGCCGCCCGGGCGCGGAGACGTCCACCGTCACGTTGCGCGACGAGAAGAACGCGACGGTGTCGTCGGTGTCCGTCGCGCCGACGGAGACGACCTCGGGGTACGCCGCCGGGTACTCGGTCTGGTTCAGCGTCGTGCAGCGGTCGCCGGTCGTACCGCAGTTGCCCGCGGCGCTGACGACGAGGACGTTCTTGTTCACGGCGTACGTGACCGCGCTCCGGAGCGCGGTGCTGTCGAACTGGGATCCCAGCGACATGTTGATGACCTTCGCGCCGTGATCGACCGCGTAGACGATCCCGTTCGCGACGTCCGAGAGCGACCCCTGGCCCGTGCAGTCGAGCACCTTGATCGCCATCACCTTCACGCCGAACCCGACGCCCGCGATGCCCGATGTGTTGTTGCCCGTCGCCGCGACGACGCCCGCGACGTGCGTGCCGTGCGCGTCGTCGTCGTTCGTCGACGCGGGATCGCACTCGCTCGACGGCACCGATACGAAGGCGGTCCCCGGCGCGATCGCGCCCGTGAGGTCGGGGTGCGTCGGGTCGATGCCGGTGTCGAGCACGGCGACCGTCACGCTCGACGCGCCGCGCGCGACGTCCCAGGCCTTGTCGACCGACGCCTTGCGGATCCCCCACTGGCCGAGGCCGACGTACGGGTCCGTTCGGTAGTACTGGTCGTTCGGGTCGAGGGTGAGACGCACGCTGTGGTCGAGCTCGGAGCTCGCGATCGCTAGGTGCCGCGCGAGGACGGCCGCGACCGCATCGCCATCGCCGAACGCGTCGTTCGCGTCGCCCGGCAGCGCGATGCGCGTCACGCCGATCGCGGGGATGGTCGTCTCCACCCAGCCGTTGACGCTGCGCACCGCGTCCGCGCGCTCCGCCTCGGTCGCTGTCGCGCGGAAGGTGACGAGGAGGCGCATGCCGGCGGGGACGGCGGACGGGGAGGACGCCTGTGAGGAAGGGAGGGGCCAGCTTTCGAGGCTCCCGGACCGAGCGCGGCGAGCCTCCTGCGGACCGACCTCATTAGAGGGCTCGGCAAATCTTGGACCGGATCGGTCCAAAGTTGAACCGAAACGGTTCAAGATCTGAAGTGCCTCCAACAGAGACCCGGGCGCCGCTAGCCGGTCGGCGGCCGAGGCGCCGGGAGCTCCAAGGGGCGGGACCGCCCCACCTCGAAGCTCGTACCTCCCGCTCGTCGCTGCCCAGGCGACATCAGGGCGACCGACGGCGATCACCAGAAGCGCGATCACGAATGCCCGGAGGGCGAGCAAGAGGGGGCCCCTTACCTTTCTCACCGTTCGGTATAACGAACGGACCCCGCGCGCGGTGTGCGATCCGGTAGCGGGCCCCTCTTCTGCAGCCGAAGGCATCGATGGGCACGCGGACCCGCGCACGCATCGTCCTCGCCCTCGCCGCGCTCGCGCTCGTCCTCGGCACCGCGTGCGGTCAGCGGACGGCCGTGCTCGGACAGCAGATGGGCGGATGCTCGGCCGCGATCGGGGAGCGCTCGAAGGCGACGGCCGCGATCGACCGTGCGGCCGAGCAGGCGATCGCGCGGAACGCTGCCCGCGCCGACGAGCTGCGCGCGATCGCGGCCGAGGGCAAGACCGCCATCGCGACCGCCGCGGACCTCGGATCGTGCGACGACCCGAGCGGCACGCGCGGCGTCGCCGTCGACCTCGTCGACCTGCGCGCGCGCTACCGCGCCGTCATCGATCGGACCACGGCCCGGCTCGACGAGACGGCCACCGCACCGCCCTCGCAGCAGGCGCCCGCGCCGCGGCACGACAACACAAAGGGCGACGACCGGAAGGGCAGCAACAAGGGGCGCGGCTGATATGCGTCCGCGTGAGGGTCACCGAGCGCAGGACGCTAGGTCGTTTTGACGATGAGGACGTGCTCGAGGCGGCGCAGGTCGACGGCGGGGAGGACGATCGCGCGCTTGTAGGCCGCGTTCTCGGCGCGGTCGAGGGCGACGATCTTCCCGATGACGAGGCCTTTCGGGAAGATCGAGCGCAGGTCGTTCCCGATGGAGAGGCCCGCCGTGATGACGACGTCGCCGATGGCGACCTGCTCGGTCTGGAGGATCCAGTCCATGACGAGCGTGTCGCCGTACTGGCCGCGCACGATGCCGGTCGCACGTGAGCCCTGGACGATCGCGGAGACCGTCGACGCCGGGTCCGTGAGGAGCAGCACCTTGCTGTAGGTCGGCCCGACCTCGCTCACGCGGCCGACGACGCCTTGATCGGAGACGACGACGTGGCCGATCTTGACGCCGTCGTCGCTGCCCGCGCCGAGCATGACGGTCTGGAGCACGCCGCTCGGGTCGCGCGCGATGACCGGCGCCGCGACGCTCTCGAACGGGATCGCGCGCGCCGCCGTCTGGAGCTTCGCGGCCTGCTGCGCGGTGACGGCCTGCTCGCGGAGCCGCACGTTCTCGATCGTGAGGCGGTCGATGTCGTCGCGCATCCGCGCGTTGTCGACGCGGAGGCGCTGGATCTCGCTGATCGACTCGCCGAAGCTGCCGATGGCGCCGCCGGCCGCCGCGAGAGCGCGCTCGAAGGGCGCGAGCGCGGTCGTCACGGCCGTCGACGCGTCACGCACGGGCGCGCTGTTGCGCGCGACGAGCAGCGACAGTGCTGCGACGAAGAGCACGGCGAAGAGGCGCAGGACGCTCGTGTCGCCACGGACGTTCCGCTCGGTGCGGACGCGTCCGAGCGTCGCCACTTAGCGGGGGAGCACGGCGTACGTCTCGGTGACGAGCGCACGCTCGTAGCTGACGAGCTCCTCGAGGATCTTGCCGGTGCCGCGCGCGACGCACGTGAGCGGGTCGTCGGCGATGTGGACGGCCATCTGCGTCGCCTCGGAGATCCGCGTGTCGAGGCCGCGCAGGAGCGCGCCGCCACCGGCGACGTAGATGCCCTGATCCATGATGTCGGCGACGAGCTCGGGGGGCGTCTCCTCGATGGTGTCCTTCACCGCGTCGACGATCTGCTGGACGCTCGGCTCGATCGCCTCGCGGATCTGCGCGCTCGTCACCTCGATCGACCGGGGCAGACCGGTGAGCAGGTCACGGCCGCGGAAGAACGTCGAGACCTCTTCGTCGAGCGGATACGCCGATCCGATCGCCACTTTGATGTCCTCGGCGGTGCGCTCGCCCATGAGGAGGTTGAACTCGCGGCGAGCGTACGAAACGATGTCCTCGTCCATCTCGTCGCCGGCGACGCGGATCGAGCGCGAGCAGACGATGCCGCCGAGCGACGTGACGGCGACCTCGGTCGTGCCGCCGCCGATGTCGACGATCATCGATCCCGACGGCTCGTTCACCGGAAGGCCCGCGCCGATCGCCGCGGCCATCGGCTCTTCGACGAGACGCGCCCAGCGCGCGCCCGCGTTCACCGCCGCGTCCTGCACCGCGCGCTTCTCGACCTCGGTGACACCCGATGGGATCCCGATGACGACGCGCGGGCGCGGGAACAGCGCGAACCGGTCGTGCACCTTCTGGATGAAGTAGCGAAGCATCTGCTCCGTGATGTCGAAGTCGCTGATGACGCCGTCCTTCAGCGGACGGATCGCGACGATCGACGCCGGCGTACGCCCGACCATCCGCTTCGCCTCGGCGCCGATCGCGACGATCGCGCCGGTGCGCACGTCCTTCGCGACCACCGATGGCTCGCTGATGACGATGCCGCGTCCACGGACGTGGACGAGCGTGTTCGCGGTACCGAGGTCGATGCCGATATCACGGGAGAACATCCCGAAGAGGCCGTCGATCACTGTGGGGATCCCTTCGTCAGCGCGGTGGGGTCGGGCGAAGGATAGTGGCTGCGGCCGCGCGGAGCGGGATCAGCGGTGGGTCGGTGCGGCGCTCGGTCGAGGGTTCACCGACCCAGCACGCAGCGTCGGCGCGGGGGACGGACGCGGCGTCGCGGCCGCGACGCGCACGGTCGGTCGGGGCGTCGCCACGACGCGCGGCGTCGCGGTCGCGCGCGGCGTCGCGGTCGCGCGAGGCGTCACGGTCGGGCGGACCGTGGGACGCGCGGTCGGGCGCGGCGTCGGCCGGGGCGTGGCCGCCGGGCGGGCGGTCGCGGTCGGCCGGCGCGTTGCGACCGGTGCCGGCGCGAGGCGCGGGACGGGCTGCGCCGCGGGCGCGGGGACGAGCGGCGCGACGCCGCCGCCGGCCAGCCACGCGAGGCGGATCGGCTGGTAGCGCGAGTCGTAGGCGATGACGCGGTGGATCGCGCGCGGCGGCGTCTCCTCGTAGACCCAGACGAGCGTGTGCTCCACGTTCGCCCATGCGTCGAAGAGGCGGATGTGCCCGTACCGCGCGGGGTCGCGCCAGGTCTCGAGGTCGAGCGCGTCGCCAGGCAGGAGCTGCTCCTTGCCGATCGCGGCGGCGACGTTCCAGATCGAGTCGGTCGAGTAGCGCGCCACGTTCCATGCCGCGCTGACGTATGCGGAGCAGTCCATGCCGCGACCCGCCGTATTGCCGCCCCACACGTACGGCGTGCCGAGCATGTCGGCGGCGCGCGCGATGATCTGCGCGCGCGTGCCGGTCGACGCATCGACCGGTGGCGCGATGGCGGACTCGGGCTCCTGCTCCGGCGCCGGAGCGGGAGGCGGCGGCGGCGCGGGCGCGACGTACTTCGGACCGAGGGGACCCTCCGCGTCGACGGTGGCGCTCGCGAGCGCGGCGAGGATGGCCGGCGCGAGCGCGTCGCGGTCCGCGACCGGGACGAACGCGCGCACCACGGCGGTGCGGCCCGTGCCGCGCGCGACGATCGTGCGCGTGAACGTGACGACGCCGTCGTAGCTCGTCTCGCCGTCGATCGCGACCGCGCCGGGGATCTGCTGCAGCGTGTCGGGGTCGAGCGCGCCGAGGTCGATGTCGGCGAGGTCGCTCTCCTCGCGCGCGAGCGAGATCGAGAGGACGGCGCCCGCATCGGCGAGGAGCCCGCTCGTCACGGGCAGCGGCTGCGCGTAGAGCGCGGCGTCACCGAGCCGCAGCTGGAAGCGCGCGACCTCATAGAGGTCGTCGTCACCCGAGCGGTCGAGCGAGGTGAGCGGGGAGGCGCGCCAGCCCTCGGGCGGGATGACCGAGACCTTCGCTTCGGGGTCGCGGAAGCGCTGAACGAGGCCGACGGGGTCGAGCTCGTCCGGGACGCCGAGCGTTGCGGCGCGCGCCGCGGTCACCGGCACGGACGGGGCGGGGACGGTCGGGCTGGCGGCGCCGGGCTGCGGGATCCCAGCGCTGACGACGGCGAACAGGGCGACGGCCAGCGCGGCACGGCCAAGGTCCTTGGGCGAATGGACGCTCCCCACCGCTTCGCTGAACGACCGCACAGGCTCTCTGTTACCGCTTGGGTGGGCGAGTCTCCTGACCGGCGCCTAAAGACACATAACGGCCGGCGCCGAAGACGACGTGGTCGAGCACTTCGATACCGAGCAGACGACCGGCCGCTAGGGCGTCGCGGGTCGTGCGCACGTCGTCGGCCGACGGCGTCGGGTCGCCGGACGGGTGGTTGTGCGCCAGCACGATGGCCGGCGCGTTCCGCCGGATCGCCTCGGTGAAGAGCTCGCCGACACGGACGCTCGTCCCGCTCACGTTGCCGGCGTACACGTCGACGACCGCGAGAAGCCGATGCTTGCGCGAGAGGAGCGCGACCTTCACGACCTCGCGGTCGAGGTGGGCGAAGTGCGGCTGGAGCGCGCGCGCCGCGGCCTCGGGTGAGTCGATGACCACGCCGTCGATGCCGGCGCTGACCGTGCGGTGTGCGAGCGCCTTCGCGGCCGAGAGGCGCATGGCCGTGACCGGGCCGACGCCGAGGTCCCGCAGCTGCGTGTGGTCGAGCTGCGCCAGGCCGCGCATGCCCCCGACGCGCGCCAGCACGTCCTGCGCGGTCGCGACCGCCGACCGTCCGGGCCGGCCGCTGCCGATGAGCACGGCGAGCAGCTCCTCGTCGGAGAGCGCGTCGACGCCGCGCAGCGCGAGCCGCTCGCGCGGGCGCATGGACTCGGGCCACTCACGGATGGACGGGATGTGGGATGAACGGCGCGGGGTTGCGCTAGGTGGTCGAGACCCGCTCCGTCGCGTCGCGCGAGCCCGCCGCGGCCTTGCCGCCGGGGTGCACCGTCCAGTCGCGCTCGTCGAAGTCCTTCGCGCAGTACGGGCAGATGCTCCACTCGGGGCGGATGAGCTTCCCGCACGATGGGCACAGGCGCTTCAGCTTCGTGCGGCACGTCGGGCAGAGCACGAACTCCTCCTGCACGCGCTCGTGGCATGTCGGACAGACGACGCGCTGTTCCGCTTCGGCGAGGAGGCTCTCCTCCGCGAGCTGACGCTCGTAGGCCTCGGCGAGCGTCTCGCGCGGCCGCACGATCAGGTAGAGGAAGAGCCCGAGCAGGTTCAGCACGACGACCATGAGCCCCGCGAGGTACGGCATGATCGCGTTCTCGGTCCGGTGCTGCGCGTCGCGGACGGTCCAGAAGACCATCGCGAGGTAGAGGAAGAAGATGTACACGACGACGAAGCGCACCGAGAACTGCACGAGCGCGTTGCTCGTGATCTGCGTCCAGATGGCACCGAGATCAGGCACTCATCACTCCCTGCCGACAGGCACTTCGCTCGGCATCTGTCCGAGCGGCAGCAGCTTCCCGCTGTTCACGCGCGCGCGCCAGTAGTTGAGCAGATCCTCGAGCGTGCGCTCGAAGGGGATCGTCGGCTTCCACCCGGTGGCGCGCTGGAACTTCGACACGTCGGCCCACAGGATCGGAACGTCGCTCGGGCGCAAACGTGCCGGGTCCTCCTGGATGCGGACCTTGATCTTCGAATGCGCGAGCAGGATGTCGAGCATCTCGCGGATCGACCACGTGTGGCCGCTGCCGACGTTGTACGTCTCGCCCGGCTCGCACTTCTCGAGCGCGAGCCAGTACGCGCGGGCCATGTCGCGCACGTCGGTCCAGTCCCGCTTCGACGTGAGGTCGCCGACGTAGATCACCGGCTCGTGCAGGCCGTGCTCGATCTCCGCGATCTGCCGCGCCATCGTGCTCGTCGAGAAGATGAGACCGCGGCGCGGGCCGGTGTGGTTGAAGCCGCGCGTGACGACGAGGTGCATCCCGTACGACTTGAAGTACTGCCACGCGAGCTTGTCCTGCGCGACCTTGCTCACCGCGTAGGGGCTGAGCGGCCGCAGCGGGTTCGTCTCCTTCATCGGGACCTCGTCGGGGAGCACGAGCCCGTACTCCTCGCTCGATCCCGCGATGTGGATGCGCGTGTCGCTCTCGTGGCGGCGGACCGCTTCGAGGATGTTCAGCTGCGCGCCGACGTTGATGCCGATGGTCGCGGCCGGCTCGTCGAAGGACGACTGCACGAACGACTGCGCCGCCAGGTGGAAGATCCGGTGCGGCTGGACCGCGCTGATGAGCTTCTCGACCGCGCCCGCGTCGGTCAGCTCCGTGTGCAGGAGGAGGACGCGGCCGCGGCGCTTCACCTCGTCGCGGATCTCGGCGCCCGTCGAGAAGCGGCCCTCGACGACGTCGAGGACGCCCTTCCGGGCGACCTCCTCGAGGTTCTCCATGCGCGAGCGCCAGCGGTACGTCCCGTAGACGGCGACGTCGGGGTGCTCGGCGAGGAGGTATTCGGCGAGGTGGCTCCCGGCGAACCCGGTGATGCCTGTGATGAGGACCCGCACTAGA
>DASWDY010000220.1:0-10845 GCA_036395035.1 Candidatus Limnocylindria bacterium | reverse complement strand
CTCCGCCGTGATGAGCGAGTACACGAGCTCGGGCGTCGCCCGCTCGGGCTTGTACACGGTCGAGGCGCCGACCCGGAACGGGAAAAAGACGCCGTTCCCGAGGCCATAGGCATGGAAGAGCGGCGAGACCGTGAAGTGACGATCGTCCGCCGACGTGGCGAGCACGTGCCTGCCGTAGGTGTCGGCACAGACCTGCATGTCGTGCTGGAGGTGCACCGCTCCCTTCGGGAAGCCGGTCGTACCGGAGGAGTAGAGCCAGAAGCACGCGTCATCCGGTGTCGTGTCAGCCGGCGAGAGCTCGTCGTCGGCCGCGGCCATCGCCTCCTCCAGCGCGATCGCCGCGCCGCTCGAGGGCGCGCCGGTGACGATCACGTGCCGTAGCCGCTCGAGCCCCGTGCGGGCCTCGAGCACCTTCGGCAGCAGCGGCGCGGAGACCACGACGGCGACGGCGCGGCTGTCGTCGAGGATGTAGCGGAGGTCGCGCGGCGACAGGAGCGTGTTCGTCGGGACCGGGACGGCGCCGATCTTGATCGCGCCGAAGAACGCGTAGACGAACGCGGGTGAGTCCAGGCATAGGATGACGACGCGCTGCTCGACGTCGACGCGCAGCTCGCGCAGCGCGTTGCCGCATCGATCGACGTTCGTCGCCATCTCGCCGTAGGTGACCGAGGCACCCTGGCAGCGGATCGCGATCGCATCCGCACGCTCCATTCGATGCGCATCGACGAACGTCTCAGCGGCGTTGTAGCGCGCCGAGAGCTCGGGCAGCCGAAGCGGTGCGGCGGGCGCCAGCGTCATGCCGGGATGATTGCACTCAGCGCAAGACGGATGGCCGCGGCGCCCTCATGGAGGCGAACGCCGTCCCAGAGCGCCGGCACCGACCTCCCGCCGATCCGCGCGAACGCCTCACGGCCGTCGGCATCGACGTTCTGGAAGTCCACCAACCCCTTCACGCCGCGGGCGACGATCTCACGGCGAACTGCCGCCGACTCGGGATCGTCGATGCGGTGAAAAAGGACCAGCAGCTAGCGGACTGGCCCCGGCAGCTGGAAGTCGGAGTCGGCGACGGTCGTGCTGAACGAGGTGGCCTCCATCGAGAGCGTCGATCCCTGCGAGGTCATCTGCATCGAGAGCGGCACCCCGGTCGTCGAGTAGCATCCGGTGACGTCGCCGAACGATCCCGTGAGTCCCTTGACGTTGTAGCACTGCGCCTGCTGCCCGGCGATGGTCTTGCTGCCCTGGAACGTCGCGTTGACCTGGTCGGGCCTGCCGAGCACCTGCAGGTCGAAGTCCGCCGCCGGATTCTGCTGGACTGCCGACTCTTGCGGTGTCTTCTGGCAGGACGCCGCGGCGCCGAGGCGCGTGCAGAGGTACGTGCCGTCCTCGAGCACGAAGAGCGAGAAGGACGCGCCGCTCTGGGCGGCGATCCCGCCGATCGAGTAGTCGAAGCGCGCCTTCGGCGGCTTGTAGTACCAAGTCTGCTGGCTGTCGACGGTCTGGCCACCGGCGGTGATCGCCCACTTGTAGGTGACTTTGTAGGAGGCGAGCTTTCCCGCCTTCAGGATGTCGGTCAGGCTCGGCCCCCCGGCCGCCGTCGGCACAGCGGTGGCGGCGGGCGTGGCGGCAGTGGTCGCGGCGGCGGTCGCCGCCGCGGCGCTCGTCTGTCCCGACGTCGTCGCGGGTCCGCCGCCGCAGGCGACCACGACGACGAGCGTGAACGCAAGACCGATGGCGATCGAAACGCGCCTCATAGGAACTTCTCTCCCTCGCGAGTGAGCGCCAGTCTAGTCCCCCTGCCTCGTCCAAAAGCCACTCGGGTCGTAGCGGCGGATGATCCCGAGGACCTCGCCCGAGGGTGTCTCCGTTACGTGGACGGCGTCCGCGACGCGCAGGTCCCACCCGGTGTTCGCGCGGATCTCGTCCAGCGAGCTCGTCGCGTGATACGAGACCAGCACGGCGTCCCCGCCCACGAATCGGAAGACCCCCAGTGTGGTGATGAGCACGGACGGTCCGCCGCGCGCGAGCCCGACGCTCTCGCGCCAGCCCTCGCCGTCGCCGTATCCCGGCGAGGTGATGAAATCGACGCGCTCGCGCAGGCGCCGCTTGTCGTGCGCCATGATCACGATGAGCCGGTGCGCGAGGCTCGCGATGTCCGCCCCGCCACCGGATCCTGGAAGCTGCACCGTGGGCAGCGCACGATCCGGACCGATGGCGGTCGTGTTGAGGTTGCCGTGCCGGTCGATCTCCGCGCCGCCGATGAACCCCGCCTCGACCTCGCCACGCTGGAGCAGCCCCATGAGGTCGATCGTGCGCGCGCACCAGAGCGCGCCGGTCACGTTCGGCGTGTCGCCCATCGTGTAGAGAAGCTCGGGCGCGGGGTCGTCGCGCACGATCCCCAGCTCGAAGAGTCCGACCGCGTGCGGCGCGTGCGTCCGCTTCGCAACGACGAACGCGATGAGCGGCAGCCGCATGCCGACGAACACCCTCTCGCCGTCTTGGATCTCGCGCGCTGCCTGCGCGACCATGATCTCGCCGGGGGAGACGTCCATCAGTACCGCGCCTCGGCCGCCGCGGCGCCTCGCTGCGCCAACGCGCTCCATCGCGCGCCGAGCTTGCGGAGGTACGCGGCGCGGTCCTCGAGGCCGAAGACCCACTCCGCGAGCCATCCATCGAATTCGTCGACGGTGCGCGTCGCGCGGTGGTACTCGTGATAGAAGGCGTGGTCGCGCCCGTAGCAGCCCTGCAGCGGCGAGGGGTGGCAGGCGCCCCGCTCCTCGACCACCGCGACGACCTTCCATCCCGGCGCGATCGTCCGATTCGGATCGCTCGCGATCACGCTGCGCGGGACGATCTCCTCCGCCAGCACGATGACGCTGCCGGCCGCGAGCGCGGCCTCCTGCGACACGCCCCACGGGCCCCAGAGATGCGCGTTGCCGTCCTCATCGGCTCGCTGCACGGCGAGGACCGTGACGTCCGGCGTGAGCGCCGGGATCAGCAGCAGCTTGTCGCCGGAGAACGGATCGGTCGCCTCGCGGAATGTGCCATTCGCCCGCGGGATGTCGCTGCCCAGCAGCGTTCGCGTCGGCAGGTACGGCGCGCCGATGGCACCCGCGAGGAGTGACTGCGCGATCGTGAAGTTCGTGTGGTCGCGGACCTCGATGCGACGCGGGATCCCCTGCTCCATCGCACGCCGGTAGGCGTGCGCGAGACCGGCGGAAACGTTCCCGATCCACGCCGCGGTCACACGGCGCGCGCAGCCGGCCCCGATGAGCTGATCGAACGCGATGTCCGAGATGGGGCCGATGAGCTCGAGCTCGCGGCGACGCTGGCGGATGAGCTCGTGAACGAGCGCGAAGGGGATCGCGGGTTCGAGCGCGCATCCGAGCGCGACCGACGCGCCGTCCGGGACGAAGCGCGCCACCGCCTCCGCCAGTGTGCAGCGCTTGCTCAGCGCTTACCGACCCTTGTAGCTGGGCTTCCGCTTCTCCACGAACGCCGTCACGCCTTCTTTCGCGTCCTCGCTCTTGAAAAGCCGTATCAGGGCTTCGCGTTCGACCTTGAGGCCCTCGTCCAAACGCATTCCGAATCCCTGCACTGCGGCGAGCTTGATCTGGCCGACGGCGTAGCTCGGACCTTCGGCGTACGAGCGGGCACGATCGACCGCGCGCGCGAGGAGATCTGCCGCCGGTACGACCTCATCGACGATCCCGGCGTCCTTCGCCTCCTGCGGTGACAGCGTCGTGCCGCGGAGCATCAGCTCGAGCGCCTTCTGCCGCCCGATCAGACGAGGCAAACGCTGCGTGCCCCCGGTCCCAGGAAGAAGGCCGAGCGTCACCTCGGGCAGGCCGATCTTGTAGCCGCCTTCCGCGGCGATGCGGAAGTCGCAGCAGAGCGCGATCTCGAGACCGCCGCCGAGGCAATGACCGTTGATCGCGGCGATGACGACCTTCGGCGTGCTCTCGAACTTGCTCATCGCTCCGTTCGCGCACACGACGAACGCGTTCTGCGCGTCGAGGTCGCTCTTCGCGAAGACGGACACGTCGGCTCCGGCCGAGAAGAATCGCTCGGACGCGCTGCGGACGACGATCGCCCGGACCGCGTCGTCCTTCCGCGCGTCCTCGATCGCCGCGTCCAGGTCCTCCATGAACGCGCGGTCGTAGGAGTTCGCCGGCGGCCGGTCGAGCACGATGTGCCCGATCGAGTCCTGCTTCTCCAGTCGCACCACGGCCATGTCGACGACCTCCCCAGATGCTGCGCGCATACCTTAAGCGCGCCGCGCGCTCAGCGCTCGCGCGTGCGCCGGAGCGAACACGCTGACGCGCTCCTAAACTGACGTCGACAGCAGGGGAGGTCGTTGCAAGTGGCCAAGATGCTCATTGGTGGCGAGCTCGTCGATGCCCAGGGCGGCAAGACGATCGACGTCAAGAACCCGGCGAACGGAGAGGTCGTCGGTTCCATTCCGCGCGGGTCGACGGCGGATGTCGATGCGGCGGTCGAAGCGGCGAGTAAGGCGCTGCCTGGATGGGCCGCGACATCGGGCACCAAGCGCGCCCAGCTGATGCATCAAGCGGCCATCAAGATGCACGAGGCCGTCGACGAGGTCGCCAAGCTCCTGGCGCTCGAGCAGGGCAAGCCGCTCGCGCACGCGAAGATCGAGGCGGCGCGCGTCGCCGAGAACCTCGAGTACTTCGCCGGGCTGGCCGACAAGCTGCGGGGCGACTATGTGCCGCTCGACGACCCGGCGAAGTTCGGGATCACCATCCGCCGCCCGGTCGGCGTCGTTGCGGCGATCACGCCGTGGAATTTCCCGCTCACGCTGTTCGCGAACAAGCTCTGCCCTGCCCTCGCGGCGGGCTGCACCGTCGTGCTGAAGCCGGCGTCCACGACGCCGCTCGCCACACAGCGCGCGATCGAGGCGATCAACTCCGCTGGCTTTCCGGCCGGAGTCATCAACACGCTGCACGGGTCCGGGGCCGAGGTCGGCGACGCGCTGGTGGGTCACCCCAAGGTGAACAAGATCGCGTTCACCGGACAGACCGAGACGGGCAAGCGGATCATGCAGCTCGCGGCGAAGAACGTGACGCGCGTGACGCTCGAGCTGGGCGGCAGCGATCCGATGATCGTCGCGGACGACGCCGACGTCCGGCGCGCGACCGCGGCCGCCGCGATCGGCCGCTTCTTCAACGCCGGCCAGGCCTGCCTCGCGGTGAAGCGCATCTACCTCTTCGAGAAGATCGCCGAGGAGTTCATGGCGAAGTTCACCGAGCGTGCGACGAAGGAATGGAAGATCGGCGAGCAGTTCGCGGCGGACACGAAGATGGGACCGCTGCACACCGAGCATCAGCGCGCGGAGGTCGAGGCCCAGGTCGCCGACGCGGTGAAGCGCGGCGCGAAGGTGCTCGCGGGCGGGAAGCGGCCCGAGGGAGCCGAGTACGCGAAGGGCTGGTTCTACCCGGCCACGGTGCTCACCGACGTGCCCGAGGACTCCCGCATGGCCACTGAGGAAGTCTTCGGCCCGGCGGTGCCGGTCTTCATCGTGAAGGATCTCGACGAGGCCATCGTGAAGGCGAACTCGTCGATCTACGGGTTGGGATCGTCGATCTTCACCAAGGACTTCGCGAAGGCCCGGCGCGCGGCCGAGCAGCTCGATGCCGGATACACGTGGGTGAACGACATCCAGGTCGCGTACGACCAGCTGCCGTTCGGCGGCGCGAAGCAGTCAGGGTTCGGCAAGGAACACGGGATCGAAGCGCTCGAGAGCTACACGGAGAAGAAGTCCGTGGTGCTCGCGGGGTAGGAGGCGACATGGCCGCCGACACGCAGGACCTCATGTCCGAGGCGCAGACGCTGGGCCTCTTCCGTCCACACGCCGCGTTCGAGGTGCATTGCTCCAACTGCCACGGGCGGCTCGACGGGCGCGGTGACTGCCCGACCTGCGGCGTGATCGGCCGCACACCTGCGGAGCTCGAGCGCCGCGCGCAGACCGATCCCGCCGGCGTGAGCAAGCTGCTCAAAGCCGCGATCGAGAAGCGCAAGGCCTACCGGCCGGCCGGCCGGGAGAAGTCCTCCGAGCGGTAACAGGCCGCGATCAACGACTCGCGCGGTACCACTCGGCGACGTTCCACGTGAGCACGTCCCAACCGTTCGCGCGTAGACCGCCGACGTCGATTCGGTGCGCGTCGAAGCGTCCCCGGTCAAAGAGGTAGACGTTCGGGACCGCCGAGTCGACGAGCGCGAGGAGCTGGACGTACAGCGCGCGGCGCCGCGTGTCATCGAGAGTGCGCCCGGCTTCGTCGAGCAGTCGGTCTGCGCGCGGATCGCAGAAGCGCTCGTAGTTCGCGCCCGCTCCCCCGTTGTCCGCGCGCGGGATCGATGCGCACCTGCGGCGCTGGCTCAGGTAGCTCTGCGGATCCGTGGCGCCGAACGCCAGGCCAGCCTGAGCAAGGAGCACGTCGAAGTCGCCGCGCTTGCGCACACCGCCGCTCTGCCACGATCCGGTGAGGATCGCGCTCGGGACATTGCGGATCGCGAGGTCCACACCGATGGCGCGCCACTCGTCGACGAGCACCTGCTCGATCTGTTCCCGCAGTCGATTGCCGGTCGTGCTCACGATCGTGAGCTTCGCGCGCACGCCGGCCCCGACGCGCACGCCATCGGAGCCTTTGAGCCAGCCGGCGTCGTCGAGCACCCGAGCGGCCTTTGCGGGGTCGTAGGACTCTTGCGCGAGGCCCTGCGGCGCGGCCCAGCCGAGCGGGATCTCCGTCGTGCCCGGTCGCGCCCGACCACCGAGGAGCCGCTCGACGATGGACGTCTTCGGCGTCGCGAGGAGGAGCGCGCGACGTACCGCGAGGTCACCGAGCACGGGATGAGGTGCGCTCGCTTCGATGGAAGTCCCCGGCGTCGCGAGACGGAAGCCGAGCGTCTCGACGGACGGCGACGGCCCGCTCTCGATCGCGATCGCCTTCTCCTGCTCGAGCTCCGCGACATCGGCCTCGCTCAGGCTCGCCGCCACGTGGACCTCGCCGGCGCGCAGCTGCGCCTTCGCGGCTTCGACCGACGAGACGAACCGGAAGACGAGGTGGTCGAGATACGGGCGAGCCGCGTCACGGTACCGAGGGTTGCGGTCGGCGGTGATGTGATCGCCCGAGACGAACTCGCTGATGACGAACGGCCCGGTGCCGAGCGGCCGGCGGGGGTAATCGGTCTTGCTCGGGTCGACGCCCTCTAGCGCGTGCCGCGGAAGGAGCGCGTCAAAGCGCGTGGCGTACGCCGGGTACGGCTCGCGATAGCGCACGACCGCGGTCCGCTCGTCCGGAGTGTCGACGCCCTCGATGAGGTCGTAGCCCTCGCGGGAAGCTACGAGGGGATCCCGCACCACGCTCTGCCAGGTGAAACGGATGTCCGCGCTCGTGAGCGGCGCACCGTCCGACCAGGTGACGTTCGGACGCAGCACGTATCGCACGGCCATGCGCCCCTCGGGGAGGAGCGTCACGTCGCCGTTCGCGAGCGTGGGCACCGCGATCGCGAGAACGGGCACGAGCGACCCGCCGGGGTCGGTCCGAACCAGACCCTCGACCGCGACCTCGTACACGAGGGCGTTCGTCTGCGTCGCGGTCGAATAGAAGGGGTGAAGCGTCGCCGGCTCCTGCCACGCGATCACGGCGGTGCCGCCGCGCGCCGGCGCGATCGCCGGAGGCGGCGGGGACGGCGCGCACGCCGTGGCGGCGAGCATGACGGCGATGAGCGCGGCGCCGCGAGGGACCATCAAGGCGCGAGCGGCTCGGTGATCCGCAGGTAGTACCCGAAGGGATCCGCCACGCGGAAATCACGCGCACCCCACGGTCGACGCTGGAGAGGCGACAGGATCGTCGCGAAGCCGCGCGCGGTCTCATGGAGCGCGACCACGTCCTCGACCTCGATGACGATCTCTACTCCGTACCCGCGGGGAGTGTCGGGCGCGAACTGGCCGAAGTGCGCATGCTGCGCGACTGCCGCGGTGCCGGGCCAGAAGGCAAGGACGCTGGGTCCGCGGCGCAGGACGAGGTAGCCGTCGTCGGCGCGCTCCTCGCTTATGACGGTGAAACCGAGCCTGCCGTAGAAGTCCTTCACAGGCGTGAAGTCCGGCACGTGCAGCTCAACGGCGGCGTGCGCGCGCGCGAAGGCCTCGCGACGGATCTCCACCGACGCTTGGCCAGCGATCGAGCCAGGCTGGAGCTTCGTCACGCGCACTCGCACCCACGCGACGCCGAGCTCGAGGAGCGCGAGCTGCGCGATCGACTCAGCGAGCGTCTCGACAAGCTGTTGCGAGGGCCCTTCGATGACGCGGCGCGCGACTTCCGACATGCCCCGATAGTCGAGCGCCGCCGCGATGTCGTCATGCGACGCGGCTCGCGCGGCGTCGGTCGGGCACTCGATCTCCACGCTGAACGCCTGCGGCCTCGAGCGCTCCTCGGCAGTCACGCCGTGACGGCCGGTGAGGCGGAGATCGCTCAGGATGACGCGGTCTTCCACCACGAACCGCCATCGATGCGCACCGCGGGCTGACCAGCGACACGGGCGAGGAGCTCGCGGATCGGCAAACCCGTCCGAGGCTCGCGTTCGTCCGGCGCGATCTCGGCAAGCGGCGCAAGCGCGAAGCGACGCTCGGTGAGGCGCGCGTGGGGCACGACCACTTCCCCATCGACCTCGACCTCGGACGAGCGCGCGAAGAGCAGCAGGTCGAGATCGATCTCCCGCGGGCCGTATCGCGGCCCGGCCACGCGACCGAGCTCGCACTCGATCTCCTTGAGGCGACTCACGAGCGTGCCGACAGGCAGTGGCGGAACGGCGATCGCCACCACCGCATTGAGGAACGCCGGCTGATCTTCGACGATCTGCGGCGCGGTCTCCCATTGCGCGCTCACGGCGCGCACCGTGCCCAGGCCGCCGAGCGCGCCGACGGCGCGCCGCAGGGCGGTCCGCCGGTCCCCGAGGTTCGCGCCCAGACCCACGAAGGCGACGCGCGAAGGACCGTCGCTCCGCACACCGCGCACGGCGTCGACGACACGCGCCACGTCGACCATTTGCGCGACGTCGTGCACTCGTACCATACGCGCGCCGGCAAGGATCGCGCTCGCGACCGCGCCCGCGGTCGCGAAGACACGTTCGCCGACCGGCTTGCCCGTGACCGCGCCCAGATGTCCCTTGCGCGAGGGCCCCACCACGACCGGCGCCAGATCGGTCAGCGCGTCGAGCCTTCGGATGAGGGCGAAGGACTCCGCGGGAGTCTTGGCAAAACCCAGGCCCGGGTCGACGAGGAGCCGCTCGCGCGGAACGCCACATCGCTCGGCGCGCATGCATACGTCGGCGAGATGAGCGCGGACCTCGGCGACGACGTCTTCGGGCCGAGCCTCGCGTGCCGCGCGGTCGCGCGGGCTCGGCCTGCTGTGGACGAGGATGAGCTTCGCCTGCGACTCTGCCGCGACCATGGCAACGTGCTCGTCCGCGAGCCCGGAAACGTCGTTGACCATGGTCGCCCCCGCGGCAAGGCACGCGCGCGCCACGGCGGGGCGTGTCGTGTCGATCGAGATCGACACCGTCACGCGCCGCGACAGGGCGGTCACGGCAGACAGGGAACGAGCGATCTCCTTTTTCTCCGACACATCCGCATGCCCGGGACGACTCGAGGCCGCCCCAACGTCGAGCCAGTCAGCACCGTCGATCGCCATCCGCACGCCGCTCGCCACGAGTGCGTCGACGTCGTCGCCGAAGCCGTCGCCGGCGAAAGAGTCGTCGGTCGCGTTGAGGATCCCCATTACCAGCGTGGGCGCGTCGCGCTCTTCGAGCACGGTACAAACCTTAGATCGACCGGCTAAGCCCCGGTGACCGCATCGACCGTGGCGAGCCGGCGCCGCCTATCCAGGCAGCGCGTTCTCCACGGCGGCTCGAAGCTCGGCGTCGTCGTACTGCAACGCGTCGCCGTTGCGCTTCGTCGTCGGCAGCACCAGATACGCGATCGTCCGCGCCGGGGTCTTCGGGTCGACGAGCTTGCCTTCGCGCTCCATCGCGCGGAATTCGTCGGCGCGCGGGAACTCCTCGGACGACGTGCGACGGATGCGTTCCTGCATCTCGGTGTCCATCGCTCCCGGATTGAACGCGCACACCGCGACCCCGGTGCCCTCGAGCTCGAGCGCGAGGCTCCGCGTCATCTGCACCACCGCGGCCTTCGCGGCCGAATAGGCGGTCCACCCGGCGCTCGGCCGCGTCGCCGATCCCGAGGAGACGTTCACGATGCGGCCGAAGTCCCGCTCGAGCATCCCCGGAAGCACGGCGCGGATCGGCAGGTAGGTCCCACCGACGTTGATCGAGATGTTGCGCAGCCAGAGCGCGGGCGCGGACCGCGCGAGCGGCGCCATCGGATCGACCATCCCCGCGCAGCTCACCAGGATCGAGGCCGGTCCGACCCAGCGCTCGGTGGCGAGCGCGAGCTCCTGCACCTGACGCTCGTCGGCCACGTCCGCGGTCTGCGCGAGCGCGCGACCACCGGCGCGGCGGATGTCTTTCACGACCTCGTCGAGCTCGGGCGCGTTGCGCGACGCCACGACGACCGACGCGCCGAGGCCCGCGAGGGTCTCGGCGACGGCCCGCCCCAGGCCGCGCCCGCCTCCGGTGACGATGGCGACCTGATCCTTGAGCAGCGTCATGGGCGACACACGATACCGAGCCGGTCTAGTCCCATATCGCATTGTCAAGCGATAGGCGGCTCCGGCGTGAAGTCGTGACCGCCGCGCCAGATGCCCCAGACGATCGCGAGCGACTTCTTCATGCAGTGGCCGAGGGCGTTCATCTTCGACTTCCCCTGGGCCC
>DASWDY010000219.1:0-12287 GCA_036395035.1 Candidatus Limnocylindria bacterium | reverse complement strand
GGATCGCCGTAGCCGCCGCCGCCCTGCACGAAATCGCTGACCCACCACCCCTCGGGGAGCGGGATGCGGTGCGGCGATCCGGCCGGCACGTGCATCGTCGCGATCCCGCCGAGGTCCTCCGAGCTGATCGGGTACGCGCCCTCGCCGTCCCGCGGCTCGAAGAGCGCGCGCACGCCGCCCGTGCCCGCGGGATAGCCGCCGAAGAGACCGAACGCGCCGTGCGGCATCCCGCCGTACGGCTTCATGTCGGCGGTGACGTCGCTCGACCCGCGCACGCGGTAGAGGCGCTCGCTGCCGTTCCCGCCGTTCCACCGGCCGAAGCCGCCGCCGTCCGGCAGGTGCCGCCGGCCGAAGTACGTGAACGGGTACTGCATCTCGATGCGCTCGACGTCGCTGATGCCGCCCGACGGGATGTTCGGGTGGCCGCCGCTCGAAACGCCGTCGCGCGTCGGCGCGGCGCCGAGGCCGCCGCCGTGGATGTCGTAGAGGCCCTGCGGGACGGGCCAGCCGTGCTGGTTCCGGCCGCCGTAGAAGTAGCCCGGACCGCCGACGTACCAGAGGCCCTGCCAGCTCGCGTTGACGTCGTCGGTCGCGCCCGCCGCGAACAGCATCTTCGCCAGGCACTCGCTCACGGCGGCGACGACGTACTGGCCCGTGCGCGGCGCGCCGCCGCACGCCGCCGGGAAGCGGCAGTGGAGCAGCGACCCCTCGGGCACGCGGATCGTGACGGGCGCCATCTTCCCGTCGCTCCACGGGACGTCCCAGAACAGCTGGTTCGTGAGCGCGATCGTGATGTGCGCGATCGTGCTCGGCAGCGTCGAGTTCTGGTCGTTGCGCATCTGCGGGCTCGACCCCGCGAAGTCGACGGCGAGCGTGTCGGCGCGCTTCGTCATCGTGCACACGACCTGGAACGGCTCGGCGGTCCGCGTCCGCTCACCGACCGCGCTCGCGTAGATCCGGCTCGTCCAGGTGCCGTCGGGGATGCGCCGCAGCTTCTCGCGCGCCATGCGCTCGGCGTCGTCGATCATCTTCCTGCCCGCGGCCTCGGCGAAGCCGACGCCGAACTTCTCGACGAGGCCGAGGTAGCCGCGCGCGCAGACGTTGTTCGCGGCGATGCGGCTCTTCAGGTCGAGCCCGACGTACTCGGGGTCGCGGCACTGCTCGACGATCGTGCGGAACACGTCCTCGCGGAACGCGCCGCCCTCGACGACCTTCAGCCCGATGATGCGGATGCCCTCGTGGTAGATCTCGGTCGCGCCGCCGCGCAGGAGCCCGCCGGTGTCCGCGGTGTGCGAGCTCGACGCGACCCACGCGATGCGCCGCCCCTGCCAGAAGATCGGCATGACGATCATCTGGTCGTACGTGTGCGATCCCGCGACGTACGGGTCGTTGTTGAAGATCTGATCGCCCTCATGGAAGCCCGGGCTCTCGCCGAACAGCTCGATGAGCTTCGCGATCGCCTGGCTCGTCGCCGCGGCGAAGCGCAGATGGCCGGAGCATGCGAGGATCATGCGTCCGTCGGCGTCGTAGAAGCTGCTCATGCACTCGCCGCCCTGCACGACGATCGGCGAGGCGGACACGCGCTGCAGCGCGATGCGCCCTTCCTCACCGATGGCCCACAGCCGGTGCGCGAACACTTCGTACCGGATGGGATCGACGATCATTCGATGTGGGAGGATAGCCATCAGGTGCGCGAGCGCGGTTTCGTCATCGGCGTCGACACCGGCGGGACGTTCACCGACGTCGCGCTCCTCACGCCCGCGGGCGACCTCTTGATGGGGAAGGCGCCCACGACGCCGCGCGACCTCGCGACCGGCGTGATGGACGGCGTTGCCGAGATCGCGCGTCAGATGGAGCTGCCTCTGCGGGAGCTCCTTCAGCGCACCGCCGTCCTGAAGCACGGCACGACGCAGGCGACGAACGCGCTCATCACGCGGACCGGTGCGCGCGTCGGCCTCATCACGACGAGAGGGTTCGAGGACACGACCTTGATCATGCGCGCGATCGGTCGCGTGGACGGCCTCGCTGACGAGGAGATCCGCCACGTCACCGCGGTGACGAAGCCGGCCCCCATCGTGCCGCGCGAGCGCATCCGCGGCGTGCGCGAGCGCATCGACCCGGACGGCCACGTGCTCATCCCGCTCCGGGTCGAGGACGTCGAAGCCGCATTCCACGAGCTGGTCGAGGTGCAGGGCTGCGACGCGGTCGCGGTCGCGCTGCTCCATTCGTGGGCGGATCCCGCGCACGAGGAGGCGATCCGGAGGCTGGCCCGGGAGCGCGGATGGGACCGGAGCGTGTTCTGGTCGTTCAGCAGCGAGCTCGCGCCGGTAGCCGGCGAGTACGGCCGCGCGAACACGGCGGTGCTCAACAGCTTCGTCGGGCCGCGCGTCGAGCGGTACCTGAGCGACCTCGAGCGCCGGTTGCGGGACGGGGGCCTCTCCGGGTCATTCCTCGTGATGCAGGGCAACGGCGGTGTCGTCCGGCGCGACCGCAGCGTCCCGATCGGCAGTCTGCAGTCAGGGCCGGCCGGAGGGCTCATCGCGTCGGCGTTCGTGGCCGCCCTCCTCGGTCACCCGAAGGTGCTCACGACCGACATGGGCGGTACGAGCTTCGACGTCAGCCTCATCGTCGACGGTGTCTGGCGCTACGCCGAGGAGCCCGTCTTCGAGCGGTTCCGCATCCACGCGCCGATCGCCGAGGTCGAGTCCATCGGCGCGGGCGGCGGCACGATCGCCCGCGTCGATCCGACGACGCGGCGCCTCCTCGTCGGACCGCAGAGCGCCGGGGCGAGCCCGGGACCCGTGGCTTACGGCGAAGGCGGCGAGGAGGTGACCGTCACCGACTGCGACCTCGCGCTCGGCTACGTCGACCCCGAGTATTTCCTCGGCGGCCGCAAGCGTCTGGACAAGGCGAAGGCCGAGCGCGCCATCGAGGAGCGGATCGCGCAGCCACTGGGCCTCAGCGTCGTCGAGGCCGCGGCCGGCGTCTACGACATCGTCAACGCGAAGATGTCCGACCTCATCCGGCGGCTCGTCGTCCGGAGCGGTCACCTGCCGGAGGAGTTCGCGCTCTACGCGTTCGGCGGGGCGGGGCCGGTGCACGCCGCGGAGTTCGCGCGCGAGCTCGGCATCGGCTCGATCCACGTGTTCCCGACGTCCGCGGTCTTCTCGGCCTTCGGCGCCGCCACCGCCGACGTGGTCCACTCGCGCGTCGCGACGTTCGAGGCCGTGCTCCCGTTCGACGCGGCGGAGCTGAACGCCCGGCTCGACGCGACGGACCGCGAGCTCGTCGCGCTCATGGACGACGAAGGCTTCGTGCGCGACCAGGTGGCGCTGCGGCGCTTCGTCTCGATGCGGTTCCGGCGGCAGACGTACGGCGTCGAGGTCGCGCTGCCGTGGGATCGGCTCGATGCCGAGCGCGTCGCCGAGCTCGGCCGGATCTTCGAGCGCCAGTACGAAGAGCTCTATGGAGCCGGGACCGGGTTCGCGCGCGCAGGCATCGAGGTCCACGCGCTGCGCGTCGACGCCGTCGGACGCGCCACGAAGCCGCGCCTCACGCGCTCCGCGCTCGGCGCCGCCGATCCGAGCGCGGCGGGGAAGGGCACGCGCCGCGCCTGGTTCCGTGGCCGCTCCGAGGACGCGGCCGTGTACGAGCGCGACCGCCTCGGTCCGGGCGCACGGCTGGACGGACCCGCGATCGTCGAGTCGCCCCTCACGACCGTCGTCATCCCGCCCGACCATCGCGCCGAGGTCGACGAGTACCGGACCCTCGTGATCCGCGCGCGCTAGCCGCGCGGCCGGATCTCGCCCCGCTGCTCGCGGCGCGCAGCGTCGCGATCGTCGGCGCGTCCGATCGCAACTACTACACGCGCTCCGTCTTCGAGAACCTGCGTGCGCTCGGATTCCCGATGGAGCGCGTGCAGCTCGTGAACCCGAACCGGCCCGACGCGTTCGGCGTCGCCTGCGTCGCCCGCCTGGACGCGCCGGTCGACGTCGCGGTCGTCGCGACCCCGAAGGCGACGGTGCCCGGCGTCGTCCGCGACCTCGCGGCCGCCGGCGTCCGGTCGTGCGTCGTGCTCAGCGACGGCTTCGCGGAGGCGGGGGAGGACGGCGCGCGCCTGCAGGCCGAGCTCGCCGCCGCCGCCGGGTCGATGCCGCTCGTCGGGCCGAACACCATGGGCGTCGTCGTCCCCGGCGCCGCGCTCGGGTTGTGGGGCGCCCCGCTGCCGCGGGTCAGCGATGGCAACGTCGCGACCGTGTTCCAGTCGAGCGGGCTGACCAATCTGTTCCTGAACCTCGCCGCGGAGCGGCACATCGGGATCCACGCGGCGATCTCGGTGGGGAACGAGGCGGGTCTGCGCCTCACCGATCATCTCGCGGCCCTTGTCGAGGCGCCCGCCGTGCGCGTGATCGTCCTGTTCATCGAATCGGTGAGCGACGGCCGCGCCCTGCGCGCCGTGCTCGAGCGCGCGGGCGACCTGGGCAAGGCCGTCATCGCGCTCCGCGTGGGCCGTTCCGAGCGCGCGAGACGCAACGTCCTCGCGCACACGGGCAAGCTCGCCACGTCGGGCGCGGTCTGGGACGCGCTCTTCCGTCAGTCCGGCGCCGTGAGCGTCGCGAACGTCGACGAGCTCATCGAGACGACCGCGCTCCTCGCGCGCGCCGCCGACGCGCCGCTCCGTGCGCGTGGCGTCGCGCTCCTCACCATCTCCGGCGGCGACTGCACCCTCCTCGCTGACCTCGCGAGTCGTGTCGGGGTCGATCTCGTCGAACCGCGAGAGCGCGCGGTCCTCGCGGAGATCGTCGGCAAGCCCGGCCTCGTCGGGGATCCGCTCGACGTCGAGGACCTCCTGCGCACCGATCCCGATGGCTTCTACCGCGCGGTCGACGTGCTCGCGCGCGACGACCAGGTCGGGATCCTCGGCGCTCGCCTGAACTTCCCCGATCGCCCAACGGACGCGCTGCGCGACGGCTACCGGCGCGTGAGCGAGATCGCGCGGTCGCACGGCGTGCTCCCGGTGTTCCTCTCGCGCGCCTCGGAGACGCTCGATGACGCCTGGCACGAGATGTTCGAAGCGCTCGGCGTCGCGTTCGTGCGCGAGTACGAGAAGGGGCTGCGTGCCATCGCGGCGCTCCTCCGCTTCCACGAACGTCGGGCCGCCGCGCGCCAGCCGCGCGAGAAGCGCCTCTACGCGATGCCGGCCTTCACGGTGCCCCCCGGCTCGGGCCCCGTTCCGTACCGCTACACCGCGGAGCTCCTGCGCGCGCTGCACATCCCGCTCGCCCCGACGGAGATCGCCGCGTCAGCCGATGAGGCGGTCGCGGCGGCCGAGCGCCTCGGCTATCCCGCGGTGGTCAAGGCGGACGTGCCGCACAAGAGCGACCTCGGTGCGGTGCGCCTGGATCTGCGCGACGCCGCCACGGTCCGAGCCGCGTACGTCGACGTCGCCGGGCGCGCGCCCGGCCACGAGGTCCTCGTGCAGCGGATGGAGCGTGGCGTCGTCGAGATGCTCGTCGGCCGCTCCCACGATCCCGAGCTCGGCCTCGTCGTCACGGTCGGGATCGGCGGCGTGTTCGTCGAGGTATTGCAGGACGTCGCGATGCGCGTGGCACCGATCACAGAGGCGGACGCCCGCGAGATGATCGCGCAGCTCCGCGGCGCGCCACTGCTCGAGGGCATCCGCGGGCGGCCGCCGGCGGACGTCGATGCCCTGGTCCGCGTGATCCTCACGCTGGCATTCCACGACCTGGCCGGGATCTCCGCGCTCGAGCTGAACCCGGTCGTCGTGCGCGCCCGCGGGGAAGGCGTCGTCGCGGTGGACGCGCTCATCGTGCGCGACCGGTGAGCGCGGAGTGAGAGGCGACGAGCGCGAGACCGAGCGCGTCCGCCGCTTCTACGAGCGGGCCGCTCGCGACTACGACCGCTGGATGCGGCGCTTCGATCCCCTGGTCCTCGGCGACGCTCGCGCGCGCCTCTGCGCGAAGGCGACCGGCAAGACCCTCGAGGTCGCGATCGGCACGGGCCGCAACCTGCCCTTCTACCCGCACGACGTCGAGCTGACGGGCGTCGAGCTCAGCCCCGCGATGCTCGACATCGCGCGCCGCAGGGCCGAGGGCCGCGCGGTCGACCTGCGGATCGGCGACGCCGAGTCGCTCGACCTCCCGGATGCGACGTTCGATACGGTCGTCTTCACGCTCTGCCTCTGCACGATCCCCGACGAGCGAAGGGCGCTCGCCGAGGCGCACCGCGTCCTGCGCTCGGGCGGACGCCTGCTCCTCCTCGAGCACGTCCGGAGCCCGATCGCGCCGGTCCGGTGGGTCCAGCGGGTGCTCGACCCGCTGTTCCGGCTCGCGAGCGATCACGTCCTGCGCGATCCGCTCGACCATCTCGCGTCGCTCGGCTTCGTGGTCGAGGAGTGCCGCCGCTACCGGTGGGGGATCATGGAGGAGGTCGTCGCCCGCAAGCCCTGACGCCCACGCTTGAACCTGGGTACTACTGTGCGTAATACTCCAGATGTGACGAAAAGAACGGCCATCTCGTTGCCCGATGACCTGTACAGGCAGATCGAGCGGGCGCGGAGACGCGCACGCAAGGACCGAAGCACCTGGCTGCAGGAAGCGGCGAGCGAGTATCTGAACAGGCGGACGAAAGAGGAAGAGATCGAGGCGTATCTCAGCGCCTACGAGCGTATGCCATTGACCGATGACGAGATCGCGGTCCTGCGATGGGGCGAAGAGCACTTGGGCGAGGTCTCGGACGCGCCGGGCTGGGTCCCGGACGTGGAAGAGGCGGTGATGGCGCGACCCACGGAACACGCGGAGATATGGGAGACCGAGATCGGGGAACGACGGCCGGTCGTCGTCGTGTCGCGGGACGACGTGGCAGGCCGCCGCGACAGCACGACGGTCGCCGTGACCACTCGCACGGTCCGTGGGCATCCCAGCGAGGTGCTGCTCGACCATCGTGATGGTCTTCCGAACGTGTGTGTCATCAACTGCGATGATCTGCATTCGATCCGGAAGGAACGGCTCGAGCGACGCGTCGGGCGCCTCTCCGAGACGAAGATCGAGCTTCTCGACGACGCCCTCCGGTTCGCCCTGCAGCTCCGATGACCGCAAGCCTCATCCTTCCAGGCCGTACACCTCGCGCGCCTGATCCGCGCTGACGAGACCGTTCGACACGTCGTCGCGCACCTTCTCCCGGTCGCGCGCGCGCGGATCGCCGTAGCCGCCGCCGCCCATCCCGCGGACGTACACGACGTCGCCGGCGACGATCTCGTGCGTCGGCATCTGCTGCGCGAGGATCTCCTCGCTGCCCTCGAGCTCCTCGTAGAGCGGGGGGCCCTCGGCGAGCCGCGCGAGCACGTCGGTCCCGTGCTTCACCGCGATGACCGAGCGCGTTCCCTCGCCGCCGCCCGCGAAGCCCGCCGCGCCGAAGTCGCGGCCCATGTACCACGGCAGCGAGTCGGCGCGGTCGATGCCGTACAGGATCCGCGACCACGACCCGGCGAGCCCGCCGCGGTGCTCGCCGGCGCCCGCGGAGTCGGGCTCGAGACCGCGATGCAGGTACAGGACGGGGTAGCGCTGCTCGTACGACTCGATGGACGCGAGCGACGTGTTCGTCGAGCCCGCGATGTTCGCGGTGTCGATCCCATCGGCGAACGCGCGCGCCCCTCCGCCGTGCAGCGTCGCGTCCCCGCGCACGCTGAACCAGCGTCCCTGTGGATCCGTGCCGGTCCACTGCACGTCGGTGAAGCCCCAGCCCCACTGCGCCATCGCGCGGGCGCGGTGCCGATCGGAGCGCGCGAGCGCCTGCGAGAGCACCGCCATCGTGAGCTGCTGCGTCTTCCACCCGGTGATCGTCGACGCGCCGGAGCACGGCGCGCCCGGCCGGCAGTTCAGCAGCGTGCCCTCGGGCACCTCCACGTGCACGGCGCGGAACGCGCCCGCGTTCGGCGTGACGTCGGGGAGGAGCTGGCACGCGACGATGTTGTGGAGGTTCGCGACCGTGCACGCGAGCGCGGAGTTCACGAACGTGCGCGCTTCGGGATCGGTCCCGCTGAGGTCGAAACGCAGCTCGTCGCCGCGCACCTCGAGCGCGCAGCGGAGCGTGTAGTGGCGGTCGAAGTCGATGTGCTCGACCGCCTCGTAGCGGCCGTCGGGGAGCTCCGAGATGCGCTGGCGCGCCTTCGCCTCCGAGAGGTCGAGGATCGCGTCGTACGCGGCGAGCAGCGTGTCGGTCCCATACCGGCGCGCGAGCGCGACGACCTTCTGCGCCGCGGCGAAGTTCGCGGAGACCTGCCCCTTCAGGTCGAGCGACTGGTAGCGCGGCATGCGCACGTTGTCGAGGAAGAGGCCGAACACGTCCTCGCGGATGCGGCCGTCCTCGACCAGGCGGATCGGCTTGATGAGGATCCCCTCCTGGTACGAGCTCGTCGCGAGCGGCGCGCGGCCCGGCGTCATCGCACCGACGTCGACATGGTGGGTCGCGTTCGCGACCCACGCGACGAGCCGCCCGTCGACGTGCACGGGCGCGATGACCGCGAGGTCGAGGATGTGCAGCGCGCCCGAGTGCGGATCGTTGACGAGGTACATGTCGCCCGGCCGGATGTCGTCGCCGAAGCGGGCGTTGCAGGCCTCGAGCATGAAGCTGAGGGTCGTGCCGTGGCGCGGCATCCACGTCGAGTACACGACCGTCCGGCCCTGGTGGTCCGCGACGTTGAAGCCCATGTCGTGGGCCTCGACGACCGTCGGCGACACGGCGCAGCGCATGAGGACCTCGCCGCCCTCGTGGCCGATGCGCAGGAGGCGGTTCTGGATGATCTCGACGGCGACGGGATCGAGCCGCGGGACGACGGTCATGCGACCCCGAGGGCCTCGAGGACGATGCCGCGTGCCTCGTCGCGCGTCGGCTGGCGCGGGCTCGGCCGCGGCCGCGCGAGGGTCTCGTCGACGATGAGGTCGATGTCGCCATCGGGGATGCGGCCCCACGGCAGCACCGGCGGTGCGCCCGCGCGGCGTCCCCATGCGACGATCGCCTCCACCACCGCCGCGGCGTCGCCATCGGTCACGCCGACGATGGGGGCGAGCCGCGCGAAGCGCTCGCGTGCGGCGGGCACGAAGAATCGGAGGATCGGCGGCATGAGCGCGCCGTGGATCATCCCGTACGCGACCGGGGCGTGGCCGCGCGCCTTGAAGCAGTACGTGACGCCGCCGTTCATCGCGTGCACGAGCGTGAGGCCCGCGTTGCCGCAGGCGATGTTCGCCATCGCGCTGGCGAAGAGCATCCCCGCCTTCGCGGCGGCGTCGCCGCCCAGCGCCTTCGGGAGCAGCGTCCAGATCCGGGCGAACGCCTCGAGCGCGATCGCGTCGGTGAGCGGCGTCGCGCGTGTGGAGAGGTACGCCTCGAGCGCGTGGAGGAACGCGTCGATGCCCGACGCGACGGCGACCTGGCGGGGCACGCCCTGCACGAGCGCCGGGTCGAGGAGCGCGATGCGCGGCGCGTTCGTGTAGCCGTCGATACCGGTCTTGCGTCCCGTGCGGTCGTCGGTGAGCGTCACGTGCTTGGAGACCTCGCTCCCGGACCCCGCGGTCGTCGGGATCGCGATGACCGGCAGCGGGGCGTGCGCGTAGCGCTCGTGGCCGGTGCACGCGCGGATGTCGCCGTTCGTGGCGACGAGCGCCGCGGCGCGGCCCGAGCAGAGCCCGCTGCCGCCGCCCGCCGCGACGATCAGGTCCGCGCCGAACGCCTTCGCCTCGTTGCCGATGGCGAGGGCGTCGGCGAGCGTCGGGTCGAGCGGCGCGCGGTCGTAGAGGGCGAGGGCGAGCCCGGCGTCACGGATCGAGCGGAGGGCGGGCTCGAGGATCCCCGCCTTCGCGATGCCGGGGTCCGTGACGGCGAAGACCTTCGTCGCGCCGAGGCCCTTCGCGAATTCGCCCGCGCGCGCCGACACGCCGTCGCCGTAGAGGACCTGCGTCGGGATCGAGAACGCGCCCGGGATGATGTGCCCTTCCATCACGCCACCTCCAACACGACGTCGGCGAGGCCGTCGATACGCGCGCGCACGCCCGCCGGGATCCAGACGGTAGTGCCCGGATGGTCGATGACGGCGGGACCGTCGACGGCGTCGCCCGGCGCGAGCGCCGAACCGTCGAAGCGCGCCGCGCGCAGCGGCCGTCCCTCGTGCCAGACCTCGCGCGTCTCCCGCGTGACCGCGCTGCGCCTCGCGAGCGGCGCGGGCTCGAGGGCGGGCCGGTGCGTCCGCCCGATCGCCTCGACGCGGAGCGTGATGACCTCGATCCCCGCCTGCGGCGACGCCGTCCCCGCGCCGTAGAGCCGCTCGTACTCGCGAAGGAACTCTCGACGCATGCGCGCGACGTCGATCGCGCCCGCCGCCACCGCGATCTCGACCGCGTGCAGCTGCCCGCGGAAGCGCACCTGCGCCCAGCGGCGCAGCGTCCGGCGCTCCGGCGCGACGCCGTCCGCCTCGAGCATGCGGACGCCGTCGGCCTCGAGGCGCGCGTACGTCGCGGCGATGGCCGCGGCATCGTCGATCGGTCGCGCCTCGGTCAGCGCGAGGACGTGCAGGATGTCCGAGGCGACGATGCCGTACGCCGACAGCACCGAGGCGAGCGCGGGCACGACCACCTGGCGGATGCCGAGCTCCCGCGCGAGCGCGACCGCGTGCAGCGCGCCGGCGCCGCCGAAGGCGAAGAGGACGTAGCCGGCGGGATCGAGCCCGCGGCGCACGGTCATGACGCGGATCGCGTCGGCCATGGCCGCGTCGACGATGCGGACCATGCCCTCGGCCGTCTCGCGCGCGTCCATCCCGAGCGGGCGCCCGAGGTCCGCGAGCGCGCGCCGGGCGGCGTCGGCATCGAGATGCAGCCGCCCGGACGCGAGCCCCGTCGCGATCCGTCTGAGCTCGAGGTCGGCGTCGGTGACGGTGGCGCGCGTGCCCCCGCGGCCGTAGCACGCGGGCCCCGGATCGGCCCCCGCGCTCTCGGGACCGACCTTCAGGCGCGCGCCGTGGTCGATCCATCCGAGGCTGCCGCCGCCCGCGCCGATCGAGTGGATGTCGATCGCGGGCAGGAAGAGCTCCTGGCCCACGAGCTGCGTGCGCTCGCGCGTCGCGAACTGCCCGTCGGTGATGAGGCTGACGTCGAACGTGGTCCCGCCCATGTCCACGGCGATCGCGTTCGGCATGCCGAGCGCGTCCGAGAGCAGCTTCGCCGCGAGCACGCCGCCCGCGGGACCCGACGCGATGAGCGACACGGGCGCGCGCACGGCGTCGGGCACCGGCAGCAGCCCGCCCGACGACTGCATCACCAGCAGCGGCACGCCGAGGCCGTCGCCCTCGAGGTGGCCCTCGATCGCGCGCAGGTGCCGCTCGAGCGGCGGGCCGAGGACGGCGTTCAGCGCCGTCGTGGCGCTGCGCTCGTACTCGCCCATGAACGGCGCGACCTCCGACGACGTCGTGACGAACCATCCGTCGTGCGAGCGCAGGACCTCGGCGACCTCGCGCTCGTGGGTCGGATCGCGGAAGGACCAGAGGAGGCACACGCCGACGGCCTCGACGCCTTCGGCCTCGAGCGCCGCCATCGCGGTGCGCACGTCCTCGACGCGCAGCGGCGCCACCTCGCGGCCCGCGACGTCGACGCGCTCGCGGACCTCGTGGATGCGGCGCCGCGGGATGAGCGACGGCGCGCGGCTCGCGGTGAGATCCTGGCCGATCCGGTCGCGCCCGATGCCCGCGATGACGAGCGTGTCGCGGAAGCCGCGCGTCGTGATGAACCCGGCGCGCGCGCCCTTGCCCTCGACGACGAGGTTGCGCGCATGCGTCGTGCCGTACGCGAGCTTCGCGGTGCGCGCGAGGAGCGCGCGGCGACTCGTGCCCGCTCCCTCGGCGAGACGGTCGAGGCAGCCGCGCAGTCCGGCGAGGGGATCCTTCTGGTCGGTGAGCGACTTGGCGTCGATGGTCGCGAGGCCCGGGCGCACGAGGACGCCGTCAGTGAAGGTCCCTCCGACGTCGATCCCGATGAGCCAGTCCCTGATCAGGCTAACTGTTATACCTTTCGCCCGACCCCACAGCGCGTGCGGAGGTGCGACATGGCGGAAGAAGGACGCGTCTTCCTGCGCGGGATGACGTCGGAGCAGTACGGCCTCGGCGAGCTCCGCCGGCGGCAGCGCGCCGCCGACCGCGTCGTCCGCGGAGGCTGGAAGCTCGGCCGCGACACCGCCGGATACGGCGATCACGGCGACCGGTCGCAGGCGACGTGGCTCGTCGC
>DASWDY010000218.1:0-5972 GCA_036395035.1 Candidatus Limnocylindria bacterium | reverse complement strand
AGGAGCATGTGCTCCGCGAGCCACCCCTCGTTGCGCGCGTAGTGGCTCGCCATGCGCAGCGCGAGGCACTTCTTGTTGAGGAGCGCGTTGCCGCCGTACCCGGAGCCGATCGACCAGATCGTGTTGTCCTGGGGGAAGTGGACGATGAAGCGCCGCGCCGGGTCGCAGTCGGCGACCGAGTGCAGGCCGCGGTTGAAGTCGTCGGAGGCGCCGAGCCGATCGAGGGCGACGCGGCCCATGCGCGCCATGATCCGGATGTTCAGCGCGACGTAGACGGAGTCGGTGAGCTCGATGCCGACCTTCGCGAACGGTGAGTCGGGCAGACCCATGATGTAGGGGACGACGTACATCGTGCGTCCCTTCATCGCGCCGTCGAACAGGCTACGGAGCTTCGCGTACATCTCCGCGGGCGCCATCCAGTTGTTCGTCGGGCCGGCCTCTTCGCGCGTGGGCGTGCACACGAACGTGAGCTCTTCGGTGCGCGCGACGTCGTTCGGGTTCGACCGGCTGTAGTAGCTCCGCGGACGCTTCGCGGCGTTCAGCGGCGTCAGGACGCCCTCGGACACGGCCTCGCCGATGAGGCGCTCGCGCTCGTCGTCCGACCCGTCGCACCAGTGGACGCGGTCGGGCTTGCACAGCCGGGCCATCTCGTCGACCCAGCGCGTGACGTGGGCGTTCGTGATCGCCGGCGCGGAGATCGTCGTCGCCACAGGCCTCAGCCTAATGGCCCGTACCCCGGGCGCGCAGACCGAGGCGCCGCAGCGACGAGGTCGACCACCCGGTCCGAGCGAGGGCTTTGCCCTGAGCGAGGATCAGCTGAGGCTGCGGCCGCGGACGACGCCGTCCTTGCGGCGCTTGTCGAATTCGGCCCGTGCGCCATCGAAGAGGTCGCGGTCCGCCAGGACGTCGACGGCCGTCAGGGCCATCGCCTTCGCGGCCTTCAGCGCGTTGTCGAGCGCCGTCGGCGTCGCGGCGGCGTCGCGGAACACGGTCGAATGGCCCGGCGTGCCTTCCGGCGCGATCGCGATGTACGGATGGATGGCCGGGATCACCTGGCTGACGTTCCCCATGTCGGTGGAGCCCATGCGCTCGTCGGGCGCGCTCGGCTGGACGGCGACGCCGAGGTCCGTCACGTGCGCCGCCCACCGGTCGGAGAGCGGTCCCGAGGGGACCATGTTCTCGTAGCCCGAGTTCTCGTGGACCGTCACCTTCACCGTGGTCCCGGTCGACGTCGCCGCGCCCTCGGCGCACGCGATGAACCGCTTCAGGACCTCCTGCTGGTACTGGCGATCGAGCGCGCGGACGCTGAACTTCGCGGCCGCGTACTCGGGGATGATGTTCGCCGCGCTCCCGCCGCTCGTGATGATCCCGTGGACGCGCGCGTCCGAGCGCAGCACGAGCCGCATCGCGTTCACCGCGTTGAACGTCTGGATCACGCCGTCGAGCGCGCTGATCCCGCGGTCGGGCTGCGCCGCAGCGTGCGCGGCCTTTCCCGTGAACTCGAGGTCGACGCGGTTCGACGCGAGCGACGTGCGTCCCGCGAGGGTGCGGCTCGATGGGTGGATCATCATCGCGACGTCCACGTCGTCGAATCCGCCCGCGCGCAGGAGCGCGACCTTCCCGCCGCCGCCTTCCTCCGCGGGCGTGCCGATCGCCGCGACGCGGCCCGGCAGCTGATCGAGCGCCGCGCGCACGCCGATCGCCGCGGCGACGCCCATCATCGCGATGAGGTTGTGGCCGCAGGCGTGGCCGATGTCGGGGAGGGCGTCGTACTCGGAGAGGATCGCGACGGTCGGGCCCGGTCCTTTCCCGGTCGCGTCGCCGCGGTACGCCGTCTCGATGCCGCGATAGGCGCGCTCGACGCGGAACCCCGCGCCCTCGAGGAACGTCGCGAGCCACGTCGACGCCTGCCGCTCCTGGAAGCCGATCTCGGGCGTCCTGTGGATGCGCAGCGAGACCTCGATGAGCCCGTCGCGGTGCTGGTCGATCGCCGCGAGCGCGCGCGAGTGCGCGGCGGACCTCGATGCCACGATCCCCAGCCTAGCGACGGCGGGCCGGCGCCGCTGCGCGATGACCTTCGATGAGCGCGACGATCACGCCGTCGAGCGCGCGGTCGGCGTCCTCGAAGAGCGCCGCCGTCTGCGTGGCGTCGAACGCGCGCCGCCGCGCGACCGTCGCGATCTCCGCCATGAAGCGCGCGCGGAAGAAGAGGAACGCCTGCGTGGCCTCGCCGATCGAGAGCCCGCGCTTCGCCGCCTCGACGCCGTATTCCTTGCCGAGGGCCTCGGCCTGGGCCACGAACTGGACGCGCCCGGCGCGCTGCTGCGTGTCGAGGTACCCGATGAGGAGATCGCCCATGCGGCGGCCGCGCTCGCGGAACCACGCGATCGACCGTTCGTCGAGGCGCGCGTGCCATTCCTGCTCGGACAGCGCGGACATGTCGCTGCGCACGCGCTTGCGCAGCTCGGCCGCGACGCGGTCGGGTGGCTCGCCGATCGCGGTCAGGAGCCTGCGCCGCGGCCGCCGCTTGGGGAGCATCGCCTCTACGGCGGTCCGCAGGAACCGGCGATGGCCGCCCGGCGTCGTGAACACCTCGATCTTCCCGGTGTCGGCCCAGCGGCGGAGCGTGTCAGGGTCCACCCCGAGCATCCGGCTCGCGGCCCCGAGCGGGAGCCACGCCTTCCCTTCCTTCTCCGCCATCAGACGTCCGCAGTCTCGTCTTCCGCCTCGCGTTCGGCCACCGGCTCGAGCGCCTCGAGCTCCGAGGGCGCCTCGCGGATGTCATAGGCGCGCAGCGGCGAGAAGTACGTGATGGCGGCGGCCGCGAAGCCGAGAACGCCGGCGGCGGCGAAGGCCATGGAAGAGCTCGACACGCCCTGGATCCACGTGAGCAGGGCCGGCGACGACACGTTCGCGACGACGACCATCGTCCGGAACGACCCGTTGATCCGGCCGCGCAGCTCCGGCGGCACCTCGCGCTGCCGCGGGAGATAGACGTACACGATGTGCGCGGCCCACGCGGTCTGGCGCGCGGCGATCGCCGCGGTGATGAGCCGCCAGTCACGGAGGACGCTGGCGAGGATCGGACCGATGCTCCCGGCGATCACGACCCACAGCATCGTGTGGCCGAGCGGGCGCCCGCGCGCGATCCGCGGCGCGAAGGCCGAGCCGAGGATCTGCACCATGCCCGAGAGCGACAGCGCGATCCCGATGACGGCGGCATCGACCTTGTGCTCCTCGCTGAGCACGAAGATCAGCAGTGTCTGCAGGCCGCTGTTGCCGAGGTTGGTCACGAACATGAGCACGAGCAGCGACCGGAGGACCGCGCTGTCGAAGATGCCGCGGAACCCGTCGGCGATCTCCTTCCGCACGTTCGCGACCGTGAGCGTGGTCGTCGGCACGTCGCTCTCGTAGATCGGCGGCATGCGCAGGAAGACGAGGATCGTCGGCAGGTACGCGAGCGTGCACAGCCAGAGCGCGTTCGCCGTCCCGGCAGCGGCGATGGCGAGACCGCCGAGGGCAGGGCCCGCGATGCGCGCCACGCGGTCCGCGCCGAGGTACGCGGCGTTCGCCTCGGTCAGCTCGTCGCGGTCGACGAGCGCGGGCACGACGCTGAAGTCGGTCGTGAGCGCCCAGACCACCTCGAGCGACCCCATGACGAACGCGGCGGCGTAGAGGAGCTCGAGCGAGAAGACGCCGAGGATGACCGCGATCGGCACGGTCGCGATGACCACCGCGCGCAGCGCGTCCGAGACGATGAGGAGCGTTCGCTTCTCGGCGCGGTCGATGAGCGCGCCGGCGAACGCGCCGAAGAGGACGTAGGGGACGAGCTGGACGATCCGCAGCGTGGCCGCCGCGGCCAGCGAATGTGTCAGCTCGAGCGCGAGGAGCGGCATCGCCAGGCGCGCGACCTCGTCGCCGATGGATCCGAGACCGACCGCTCCGGTGAACCACGCGAACCATTTGTGCCGGAACGGTCCGCGACGCACGCGGGCCAGCATGGCATCTCTCTCTCGTCCGCTCGTCACCCGCGATGGCACAACGCCTGCTCGTTCTCCAGAGGACGCGTCGCCTCGGCGACGGCGTCACACACGCACGTGGAGGCTTCACATGGCGAAGGACGAGAAGGACCTCGGCCGCCAGGGCGACATGGGCGAGAAGCAGCACGAGCCCGGGAAGCCAGGCGAGGTCGGCAAGCAGGGTGGGGACATCGGCAAGCAGGGCGGCATGCCCGAGAAGAAGAAGGAGTGGGAGAAGGACAAGCCCACCGAGCCGACGGCGTAGGGGACTGATCTGGCCTTTCGGCCAGCTACGTCACGTAGCGCACTTGGACGAGCGCCGGCCGAAGGGCCGGCGCTCGTTCTCATGTGGAGGGGTTGAGCTGGCCTTAGGAGGCGAGCGCCGCGCGCAGCGCCGCGAGGTGAGGCGGACCGATCTTCTCCGTGACGTCGAACGCCGTCGCGAGCACGCGCTCGACGGTGCCGGCCCTCCCGATGACGGGCTCGTGGATCACCGCGACGGAGCGACCGAGGATGCGCGTCCGCTCGACGACACGCTCGCCCGCGATGGCGCGCCGCACGATCGCCGGCGAGACGAGGCCCGCGCGGACCTCGACGTCGGGATCGGCGCCGAGGCAGCTCCCGACCGCGCTCACGAGGAAGCCATCGGTGTCGTACTCGAACATGAGGATGTGCGCGCGCGCCAGGAGCGGCCCGAGCTCGCTGCCGATCTCGTTCGTCATGGGGGCGTACGTTCGCCCGGATGCCCGCCGCCGGGCATCCGCAGCCTGGGTGGATCCGGCTACGACGTTCGTCGTACCGGGCCGATCCGGGCATCGTTCACCCCTGCGTGATCCGTTCGCTCCGGCTCGTCATCGCCCTCGCGCTCATCGCCTGTGAGGCCCCAGCGCCGTCCGCGCCCGCGTCCCCGAGCGCGACCCTGACCGAGCAGCCGAAGGCGACGCCGTCCGTCGCGGCGACGGCCGCCACGGCGTCGCCGCCCGCCGTGGCGGTGCTGAGCGGCACGCGGATCGAGCTGCACGAGCTCGCGCTCACGCCCGCCGAGCTCGCGAACACCGCGATCGGCGAGTCCGGCGGCGTGATCCTCGCGAGCGGCACGAGCGGCACGTGGATCTCCGGTTGGCACGAGCCCGGGTTCCCGTTCCTGCGTCTCATCCCCTCGTGGAACGCGGAGACGCCGGAGGGGACGTGGATCCGCATCGAGGTCCAGACACGCCGCAGCGGCGGCGGCGAGACGAAGTGGTGGTCGTTCGGGACATGGGCGTACGGCGACGCGACGGTGAAGCGCGCATCCGTGAAAGGACAGCGCGACGGTGACGGCGACGTCGACACCGACGTCCTCACCACGCGCGCCGCGATGACGGCGTACCGCGTCCGTCTGACGCTCGCACGCGCCGCCGGGTCCGCGCAGACGCCGGTGGTGCGCATGGTCGCGGCGGTCGCGTCGGCCCCACCGCCGACGGGCGCGTCGATCCCGAGCGCGCCGGGGCCCGGCGCCGGCAAGGAGCTCGCCGTCCCGCCCTACTCGCAGGAGATCCATGCCGGCGAATACCCGGAATACGACGGCGGCGGCGAGGCATGGTGCAGCCCGACGTCCACCGCGATGGTCCTCGCGTTCTGGGGGAAGACGCCGAGCTCGGCGGAGCTCGAATGGGTGGACCCGCGCTACCCCGATCCGCAGGTCGACCATGCCGTGCGCTTCACCTACGACGCGGTCTACGGCGGCGCGGGGAACTGGCCGTTCAACGCGGCCTATGCCGCGCGCTTCGGGCTGCGCGCGTTCGTGACGCAGCTCCGATCGCTGGCCGAGGCCGAGCGCTTCATCGCCGCCGGCATCCCGCTGGTGGCCTCGGTGCGCGTCGCGTCCGGCGCGCTGCCGGGGTTCCTGCTGCCCGAAGGCAGCCCGGGGCATCTCCTCGTGATCCGCGGGTTCGCCGCGAACGGCGACGTCAT
>DASWDY010000217.1:0-5766 GCA_036395035.1 Candidatus Limnocylindria bacterium | reverse complement strand
TTCGCGACCGCGGCAGCGTCGCGGTCGCGGCCACGGACCGACATGCCGGCCACCGCCGCCGCCTGCGCGATGCCCGACCCCATGAAGCCGAGCCCGACGACACCGACGCTGCGCACCGGCCGCGGCGTGCCGAGCCCGTCGAGCGCGGCCTTGCGCTGGCGCAGCGTGAGCATCGTCAGCCGGGTGAGGCTGCGACCCGCGTCGCTCGTCGCGAGCTCGCCGAACGCGCGCGCCTCGACGTCGAGCCCGGCGGCCATGCCCTTGGCCAGTCCGGTCGCGATGGCCTCGATCGCGCGCAGCGGGGCCGGGTACCGGCCCTTCGTCTCCGCGAGCACGCGCGACCGCGCCTGCGAGATCGCGAACGAGCGCGCCGGCGCGAGCCACGTCGCCGCGCGCTCGGCCACCGTCGGGCCGCCGTCGGTCGTGCGCTTCCCGCCGCGCAGCGCCACGTCGTTCGCGGCGCGCAGGAGCACGGCCGGATGGACGACCTCGTCGACGAGGCCGGCGCGCAGCGCGCGCTTCGGCGTGAGCGTCCGCGCGCTCAGGATCAGGTCGAGCGCGCGCGGCAGCCCGACGAGCCGGGGCAGGCGCTGGGTCCCGCCGGCCGCCGGCAGGAGACCGAGGCGCACCTCCGGCTGGCCGATGCGCACGTTCGGCGCGTCGGCGACGATCCGCCGGTCGCACGCGAGCGCGAGCTCGAGACCGCCGCCGAGCGCGGGCCCGTTGATCGCGGCGATGACGGGGCACGGGAGCGCCTCGAGATCGTTCAGGACCTGCTGCATCGCGCGGCTTGCGCGCTCGAGGTCGTCGCGCCCGGCGCTGCGCGCCATCTTCAGATCGGCGCCGGCCACGAACTGATCGCGCTTGCCGCTCATGACCACGACGCCGCGCGGACCCGCGGCGCGCGCGGCGCCGACGGCGGCGGCGAGATCCTCGAGCAGCTTCGCGTCGATGGAGTTGACGGGGTCGTCGGGGCGGTCGATGACGATGCGCGCGACGCCGGATGCGTCCGCCGGGACGAACGTGACGGACCGGGCCGCGACTGGCGTCGCTTCCGGCGGGGCAGTCGTGATCACGCGGCCTCGAGGACGATCGCGGCGCCGTTGCCGCCCGCGGCGCACACCGACGCGACGCCGTAGCGCGCGCCGCGCCGCTTCATCTCGTTCGCGAGCGTCAGCACGACGCGCGCGCCCGTCGCGCCGAAGGGATGCCCGAGCGCGATCGAGCCGCCCATCACGTTCAGCTTCTCGACCGGGATCGTGCCCTGCCCGTTCCGCTCCATCACGCGGATCGTCGACAGCACCTGTGCCGCGAAGGCCTCGTGCATCTCGAAGACGTCGATGTCGTCGAGGCGGAGCCCGGCGCGCTGCAGCGCGATCGGGATCGCGTACGCCGGCGCGATCAGCAGCTGGTCCGCGGGATCGACCGCGGTGTACGCGTAGCCCCGCACGAACGCGATCGGCGCGCGGCCGATCCGCCGGGCGGCGTCCTCGCTCGCGAGCACGACCGCGGCGGCGCCGTCGGTGAGCGGGCTCGCGTTCCCGGCGGTGATGGTGCCGTGCGCGCGGTCGAACACCGGGGAGAGCGTCGAGAGCTTCTCCATCGTGGAGTCACGCCGGATGTGGCCGTCCATCGCGACGGCCGTGCCGTCGACGTACACGGCGCCGACCTCGGCGGCGAGCCGGCCGTCCTCCCAGCCCTTCGCGGCGAGCTGATGGCTCCGCAGCGCCCACGCGTCCTGGTCGGAGCGGGCGATGTCGTTGATGGCGGCCATGCGCTCCGCGGATTCGCCCATCGTCAGTCCGGTCGAGGTCTCGCGGATCCCGGGCGCGACCGGCGCGATGTCGGATGCGCGCACCTCCGCGAGGCTGCGCGCCTTCGCCGGCAGGCTCTTCGCCTGCGACGCCGCGATGAGGGCGCGCGCGAGCTTCGGCGTCAGCGTCAGCGGCACGTTGGTGAGCGACTCGCTGCCGCCGGCGAGGACGACGTCCGCGTTCCCCAGTGCGATGTGGTCCGCGGCGCTCGTGATCGCGACGCACGCCGACGCGCACGCGAGCCCGACCGTGAAGGCGGGGATCCCCGCGGGCATCGAGAGCGAGAGCACGACCTCACGCGCGAGGTTGTGATACGCGACGGGCCGCGCGACGTTCCCGAAGATGACCTCGCTGAGCTCGCGTGAGTCCACTTCAGAGCGCGCGAGCGCCTCGGTCGTCGCGGCGCGCGCGAGATCGAGGACGTCCAGCTCGGCGAAGGCCGTGCCGGCCCTGACGAACGGCGTCCGCGCTCCCCCCAGGATCGCGGCGCGCGGCATCCGGCTTGCAAGAGTAGCGAACGAGCGAGTGCTGATGTGAGCACGGAAATGCAAGAAGCAGACTCGTCCCCCGGGCGCGCAGACCGAGGCGCCGCAGCGACGAGGTCGAGCACCCGGGCCGAACGAGGGGCTTTGCCCCGAGTGAGGTCCGAACAGGACCAATGGGAAGCGGCATACGACCCTGGGGTGGCGCGCCATCTGACCTACCCCGAGATCCCCCTCCACGCGCTCCTCGAGCGCACCGCGCGGGAGCGGCCCAAGGCGATCGCGACGATCTTCGGCGGCGCCGTCGGCCGCCGCTGCATCGACGCGAGCCTCACGTACCACGAGATCGACGGGCTCGCGGACCGCTTCGCTGCCGGGCTGCAGCGCCTCGGGGTCGTGAAAGGCGACCGCGTCGCGCTCGTCCTGCCGAACTGCCCGCAGTTCGTCTACGCGTTCTACGGGACGCTGAAGGCCGGCGCGGTCGTCGTCCCGACCAACCCGCTCTACACCGTGCGCGAGCTCCGGCAGCAGCTCGGCGACTCCGGCGCGCGCGTGGTCCTCGTGATGTCGAAGTGCTACCCGCAGGTGGCAGAGGCCGCGGTCGGCACCGACGTGCGCGACATCGTCGTCACGAACGTGAAAGAGCACTTCCCGCTCGCGCTGCGCGTCCTCTTCACGCTCGCGAAGGAGAAGAAGGAAGGGCACCGCGTCGACATCGGCGAGGATGCCCGCGCGCTGTGGCTGCGCGACCTGATGCGGATGGGCGGCGCGCGCGAACACGTCAGCGTCGAGCCATCCGACCTCGCGGTCCTGCAGTACACGGGCGGGACGACGGGCACGCCGAAGGGCGCGATGCTGTCGCACCGCGCGCTCGTCGCGAACGTGCACCAGAACCGCGCCTGGCACGACGCGACCATCCATCCGGGGGACCGGACGCTGGGGATCATGCCGTTCTTCCACGTGTACGGCCTCACCGTCGTCATGGGGCTGGCGGTCATGTCGGCGCTGGCGATGGTCCTCATCCCGCGCCCGGACCTCCGGCACATCTTCCTCGCGATCGAGAAGCACCGCCCGCGAACGTTCCCCGGGGCGCCGCGGATCTACGTGCTGATGAACGGATCCGATCTCGCGAAGCACGATCTCAGCTCGATCGAGACCTTCGGGTCGGGGTCGGCGCCGCTCCCGGTGGAGGTCATGCGCCGGTTCGAGGAGCTCACGGGCGGCAAGGTCATGGAGGGCTACGGGCTGTCCGAGGCCGCCCCGGTCACCCATTCGAACCCGCGCGAGGGACCGCGCAAGCCCGGCACGGTCGGCCTGCCGCTGCCCGACGTGGACTGCAAGGTCGTCGACATCGAGACGGGCACGCGCGAGGTCGATCCCGGCGAGCCCGGCGAGCTGTGCGTACGCGGGCCGAACCTCATGGACGGGTACTGGCGGAAGGCCGACGAGACCGCGCTCGTCCTCCGTGACGGCTGGCTGTACACCGGCGACATCGTGACCATGGACGAGGACGGCTACTTCTCCGTCGTCGACCGCAAGAAGGAGATGATCGTCGTCTCCGGGTTCAAGGTCTATCCACGCGAGGTCGACGAGGTCCTCTACGCGCACCCGGCGGTGCTCGAGGCCGCGGCCGTCGGCGTCCCGCATCCGTCGAAGGGTGAGGTCGTGAAGGCGTTCGTCGTCCTGAAGCCCGGCGCGGCCGCGACGGCGCAGGAGATCGTCGACCACTGCCGCACGAGCCTCGCGCCGTACAAGGTGCCGGTCGGGGTCGCCTTCCGCGACGAGCTCCCGAAGACGCTCATCGGCAAGGTGCTGCGCCGGCAGCTCGCCCGGGAGGAGCCGGAGGTCCAGATCGCGCCGCCGCCTCGCGCGGCCTGAAACGGAAAAGGCGCGGGGACCGATCCCGCGCCTCTCACGATCTCGCGAGGATGACTACCGCCCGGACTTGATGCTCGGCGTCGCCTTGTGGTCCGCGACCCATGCGGGCGGGCCGCCGGCCGTCTTGAGGTCCGCGACGAACGCGGGTGGACCGCCGTCCGCTGTGACGTCCGCGACCCACGACGGCGTGCCGCTCGACGGCGTCGCCGCGTTCTCGGACGCGTTCTCTGCGGCGTCTTCGTCGAGGTCCTCGACGTCGGCCGCTTCGGTCTCGTCGGTCGTCGCCTCTTCGTGGCGCTGGTCCGCGACGAACGCGGGCGGGCCACCGTCGGTCTTCACGTCATCGACCCAGGCGGGCGGGCCGCCGTCGGACAGAAGGTCGTCGACGAAGCCGGGGACGGACCCGGCGCTGGCGGAGATGGCGAGCGCGCCGGCCGTCAGGGCGGCGAGGAAGAGCTGCATGCAACACCTCTCTGTGGTTCTTACCCGTCAGAACGCGGCGGCGGGCGCATGCGTTCGTCCCGTCCGTGTGCTGGACGGGCGAGCAGGCGGACCTCAGGCCGCGAGCGGCGCGGGCGCCTCGCGGAGCGAACGGACCGATGTGAGGAAGATCCAGAGCGACGCGAGGGTCGTCCCCGCGACGCCGATCCAGATCGTCGGCATGAGACCGATGCGATCGCCGAGCCAACCGCCGAGGAGCGCGCCGAACGGCACGACGGCCCACATCACGAACCGGATGCTCGCGTTCATCCGGCCCTGCTGGTGATCGGGCGTGATCGACTGGCGAAGGCTGAGCTGGTTCACGTTGAAGATCGTTCGCACGACGGCGAGGAGGAATTCGCCCAACGCGAGCGTCACGAATGGCGGGATCGCGACCGCGCCGAGCGCGGCCAGCGGCATCGCGAGCCGGGCGACGCCGGTGAGGACCTGCATCGCGCCGATCGCGGGGCCGAGCCCGACCATCCGTGGCACACGTGACGCGAGCAGCGAGCCCAGGATCGAGCCCGGACCCGCCACGGCGAAGACGAGGCCGAGCTCGGCCGGCGTCACATGCAGCTCGCGCGTCGCGAAGAGGACGTACAGCGCGATGAGCATCCCGTTGCTGAAGACGTTGTGCGTGGTCCCGCACAGCATGATCGAGCGGATGTGAGGGTCCGAGATCACGATCTCGAGACCCTCGCGCACGTCGCCGACGAGCGAGCGGCCGGCACGCGGACGCAGTGCGGGCTCTCGCACGCGGATCATCAGCAGGAGAACGGTGCCGATCGCCTCAGAGATCAAGGTGACGACGATGGCGAACGGGGCGGAGACCATTTGGATCAATACGCCTCCGACGCCCGGCCCCGCGACCTGACCCGCCGAGTAGCTCAGCTGCATGCGGCTGTTGGCGTCGACCAGGCGCGCACGGCCGACGAGGTTCGGCAGGAACGCTTGTGACGCGACCTGCCACATGACACCGACGCACCCGAAGAGGAACTCGACGGCATACAGCAGCTCGATCCTCAGTCCGCCTCCGAGAGCCACGATCGGCACGAGCGCAAGCACACCGAGGCCGACGACGTTGAGGCCGATCATCAGGGGCAGTCGACGCG
>DASWDY010000216.1:0-5123 GCA_036395035.1 Candidatus Limnocylindria bacterium | reverse complement strand
CTCGTCGATCTGCGCGCGAACTACGCGTCGATCAAGGACGAGGTGCGCGCCGCGATCGACGAGATCCTCGAGGGCATGCAGCTCACGATCGGACCGAACGTGAAGGCGTTCGACAAGGAATGGGCGGCGTACTGCGGCACGAAGCACGCGGTCGGCGTCGGCTCGGGAACGGATGCGCTGCAGCTCGCGATCCGCGCGCTGGGCATCGCGCCCGGCGACGAGGTCATCACCGTCTCGTTCTCCTTCTTCGCGACGGCCGAGGCGATCTTCTACTCCGGCGCGCGGCCGATCTTCGTCGACATCGACGAGCGCACGTTCGACATCGACGTCGCGCAGGTCGCCGACCGCATCACGCCGCGCACGAAAGCGATCATCCCCGTCCACCTCTACGGGCGGACGGCGGAGATGAAGCGCCTCCTCGACGTCGCGCGCGACAGCAACGTCGCCGTCATCGAGGACGCGGCGCAGGCACACGGCGCGCGCATGGACACCGGCGGCAAGGCCGGGACGGCGGGGAAGCTCTCCTGCTTCAGCTTCTACTGCAGCAAGAACCTCGGCGCGTACGGCGAGGCCGGGAGCATCGTCACCGACGACGACGACCTCGCCGAGGCCATCCGCCAGCTGCGCGAGCACGGCCAGGTGACGCGCTACTACCACCCGATCGTCGGATACAACGCCCGGCTCGACGAGATCCAGGCCGCGGTCCTGCGCATCAAGCTGAAGCGGCTCGACCAGTGGAACGCCCGCCGCCGCGCGGTCGCGCGCCTGTACAACACGCTCCTCAGTGGATCGGGCGTCATCACGCCGGAGGACCCGGGCGAGAGCCACGTCTGGCACGTGTACGCGATCCGCGTCCCCGACGGCCGCCGCGACGCGATGAAGGACTTCCTCTGGGAGCGGGGGATCGGGACGGGCATCCATTACCCGGTGCCGATCCACCTCCAGGACGCCGCGCAGTTCCTCGGCTATCGCGCCGGCGAGCTGCCGATCACGGAGCGCCTCGCGCAGGAGGTCCTCTCGCTGCCGATGTACCCCGAGCTCACGGACGAGCAGGCCGGGTACGTCGCGGACGGCGTCAAAGCGTTCATGCGCAAGTGACCTTCGGCTCGGACCGCGTCGTCAAGGCCGTCCACGGCGTTCGCGAGGTCGAGCCCGATCCGCAGGAAGAGATCGGCCAGGCCGCGCACCTGAAGCACGAGCGCACGCTCGAGGAGCTGCAGGAGATCTACAGCCGCGTGCTGTTCCGCGACAGCCCGACCGGCGCGCACGAGCGCCGCGTGCTCCTGCGCGCGATGTGCAAGTCCTTCGGCAACGGCGTGCGCATCGGCATCGGCGTCCTCGTGCTCCACCCGCAGACATTCGAGATCGGCGACGCCGTCTTCATCGGGAACCAGACGTTCCTGCAAGGCCGGCACGATGGCCACTGCGTCATCGGCGCGCACACGTGGATCGGGCCGCAGTCGTACTTCGACTGCCGCGACATGGAGCTCGGCGAGTACGTGGGCTGGGGCCCCGGCGCGAAGGTGCTGGGAAGCGAGCACACCGGCGATCCGATGGACGTGCCGGTCATCCAGACGGATCTCGTCATCAAGCCCGTGCGCGTCGGCAAGTGGGCGGACGTCGGCGTGAACGCGGTGATCCTCCCCGGCGTCACCGTCGGCGAGGGCGCGCTCATCGGCGCGGGCGCGATCGTGACGCAGGACGTCCCGGCATACGCGGTCGCCGCGGGCGTGCCCGCACGCGTGCTGCATCAGCGAGGTCGCCCCGCGTAGCAACAGCGCCGTCACGGGAGCGTCACGAGACCGTGACGCATGGCGTGGCGATCGATCTGCGACCTCCTCGCTCGAGAGACCCTTCCAGGAAAGGAGGTGCTGTGAAGTGGCACTTCGGAAGGACGAGCGCGTCTACCGGAACGAAGCGCCCCTCGAGGTCGAGGTCCGCGAGCGGGATCTGTCCGCGCCGATCTACCAGGCCTACGTGATCGGCCGGCTCACGTACACGGTCGCCCCGATCGTGATGGGGGCCGACAAGTTCTTCATGTTCCTCACGAACGGGAAGCCGTGGGTCGACTACCTCTGGCCCGGGATCCCGCGGATGACCGGGATCGATGCCGGCCTCTTCATGAAGGGCGTCGGCGTCGTCGAGATCGTCGCGGGCGTGCTCTTCGCGATCGCGCCACGCTTCTTCGGCTGGCTCGTCGCGGCGTGGCTCGGCCTCATCATCGTCGATCTGCTCCTGCTCGGCCAGTACTGGGATGTCGCGATGCGCGATCTCGGCCTGATGCTGGGCGCGATCGTCGCGGCGCGGCTCGCGCAGGCCGTGCACGAAGCTCGGACCACCTAGCGGAGGACGAGCGGAGGGCGATCACTCCGCTCGTCGCGTAACGTTCGCAGCGAGTGAGCCTCCTCTCCGGCGCGCGCGTCGTCGTCACGGGTGGCGCGGGCAACGTCGGATCCCACATCGTCGACGCAGCGGTGGCGGCCGGAGCGCGCGAGGTCATCGCGCTCGACGCCCTCGTCCGCGGCGTGCCCGAGAACCTCGCCGACGCGCTGGCGTCGGGCGCGGCCCGCCTGATCGAGCTCGACATCCGCGACCGCGAGGCCGTCCTCACCGCGATCCGGGGCGCCGACGTCGTCTTCCATCAGGCCGCGCTCCGGTGGACGCGATGCCAGGAGGCGCCGCGGGAATGCCAGGAGGTCATGGTCGACGGCACGTTCAACGTGCTCGACGCGGCGGTGCAGGCGAACGTGAGGAAGGTCGTGCTCGCCTCGAGCGCGGTCGTCTACGGCGAGCCGGTGCGGCTGCCCTTCGACGAGGACCACCCGCTGAACGGCGGGACCGTGTACGCCGCGGCGAAGGCCGCGAACGAGCTCGTGGGCCGCGCGTTCGCGCGGCTGCACGATCTGCCGGTGGTGAGCCTGCGCTACTTCAACGTGTACGGACCGCGGATGGACATCAAGTCGCGGTTCGTCGAGGTCATGGTCCGCTGGCTGAACGCGATCGACGAAGGGAAGCCGCTCACGCTGTTCGGCGACGGATCGGCGTCCGCTGACTTCGTGTACGTCGGCGACGTCGCGCGCGCGAACATCCTCGCGTGCGAGTCGGCCGCCAACGACGCTATCGTCAACGTCTGCACCGGCGTCGAGACGCGGATGCGTGACCTCGCGTCGCTCCTGCTCGAGCTCACCGGCAGCCGCGTCGGCATGGAGTTCAAGCCGCAGCCGCCGGGGCAGCTGCCGCAGCGGCGATACGGGGATCCGACACGCGCATCGGGCCTGCTCGGGTTCCGGGCGGGAACGGAGCTACGCGAAGGCGTGCGCCGCCTCATCGAATGGCGCAAGGGAGCGCTGGCGAAGCAGCCGGCATAAGGAGGACCAGGTGGCGGTCGAAGCGAAGAAGAAGATGAACGTGCCCATCACGAAGCCGACGCTCGGCGACGAAGAAGCGCGCGCGCCGATGGCCTCGATCGCCAGCGGATGGGTGACGCAGGGACCCAAGGTCGCGGAGTTCGAGAAGCGGGTCGCCGCATACGTCGGCGCGAAGCACGGCGTCGCGACGTCCTCGTGCACGACCGGCCTCCACCTCGCGCTGCACGGCATCGGCGTCGGGAAGGGCGACGAGGTCATCGTCCCGTCCCTCACGTTCATCGCGAGCCCGAACAGCGTGCTGTACACGGGCGCGGACGTCGTCTTCTGCGAGGTCGACAGGCGCACCTTCAACATCGATCCGAACGACGTCGCGCATCGCATCACGAAGCGGACGAAGGCGATCATGCCGATCGACCAGATCGGCCTCGCCTGCGACATCGACGCGATCAACGCGATCGCCGCGAAGCATGGCCTCGAGGTCGTCGAGGACGCCGCTCCCGCCATCGGCGCGCCGTACAAGGACGGCAAAGTGGGCGGACGCGCGCACCAGGTCGTCTTCAGCTTCCACCCGCGCAAGGTCATCACGACCGGCGAGGGCGGGATGATCACCACGAGCGACGACGCGCTCGCGACGCGGCTGCGGATGCTGCGCCAGCACGCCATGAGCGTGTCCGACGTCGCGCGCCACCAGGCCGACCGCGTGATCATCGAGGAGTACCCCGAGATCGGCTTCAACTACCGCATGAACGACATCCAGGCGTCGATCGGCATCGTGCAGATCGGCCGCCTCGACGAGCTGCTCGCGGCGCGCCGCGAGCGCGCCGACCGCTACAAGGCCGAGCTCCCGAAGATCCGCGGTCTCGAGACTCCCTTCGTGCCGGCGTACGGCGCGCCGCACACGTACCAGTCGTACATGGTCACGCTCACGACGGACTGCCCCCTCGAGCGCGAGGACCTCATGACGCGGATGCTGCACCGTGGGATCGCGACGCGGCGCGGGATCATGGCGTCGCACCTCGAGCGGACGTACACGTCGCGGTACGGGACGGTGTCGCTGCCGGTGACCGAGGAGGTCGCGCGCACGACGATGCTCATCCCGCTGTACGCGACGATGACCGAGGACGAGCAGACCTACGTGATCGAGTCGCTGCGCGAGGAGCTCGGCCCGGCCTAGTACCGTTCCCGGATCGAAAGCCAGGGCGAGCTCTCGCCGGAGGAGCTCCTCCGCAACGTCCCGTTCTTCCGGGACCTCGACCGCGTGAGCATCGCGCGCCTCGTCGGTGCTCTCGAGGAGCGCACGTTCCCCGCGGGGGAGGTCATCCTGCGCGAAGGCGCCGAGGCGAACGGGCTCTACCTGCTCGAGCGTGGCGAGGTCGCGGTGAGCGTTCGCTCCGAAGGTGGCGACGTCGAGGTCGCGCGCGAGAGCTCGCCGGGCCATTTCGGCGACATGGGCGTGCTCCTCGCGCGGCGGACGGCGACCGTCCGCGCCATCGGCGAGGTCGTCGTCCGGCGTCTGCCGCGCGAACCGTTCGAGCAGCTCATCCGCGAACGTCCCGAGGTCGCGCTCGTGGTCGCGACGAGCCTCGCCGATCGGCTGGAGCAGCGCCAGCGGGCGCTCATCGGTGCGCCCGAGGTGCAGGTCGAAGCGCGTCCGCTCACGATCGAACGCAGCGAGGCGCGCCGCCCCGGCCGCGCGTCGCGCATGCTCGGGATCGCGCTCCCGTTCATGGTGCCGCTCGCGCTGTGGTGGCTACC
>DASWDY010000215.1:0-14408 GCA_036395035.1 Candidatus Limnocylindria bacterium | reverse complement strand
CCAGGAATTCGTCCACTTCGTGCTCGGAGGGGCGCATGAGACGGAGCCGGATGCCCAAGGCCGGATCGTCGTCCCGGCGCACCTCCGCCAGTACGCGGCGCTCGGCAGCGAAGCGGTCGTCATCGGCGCGGCGCAGCACCTCGAGGTCTGGGAGCCCACGCGCTGGCAGCAGCGCCTCGCCAGCATCCAGCCCTCCATCGCCGACGACCTCGCCGGGCTCGGGATCTAGGGCGCATGAGCCTGTTCTCCTCGAAGAGGTCATCTCCTTCGTCGGGCCGCGCGCCGGTGGCCGCTATCTCGACGGCACGGTGGGCGCGGGTGGTCACGCCACCGCCATCCTCGAGCGGAGCGCCCCGGACGGGCGTCTACTCGGTCTCGACGTCGATCCTGCGGCCCTCGCGGTCGCGGGACGGGAGCTGGCGCGTTTCGGCGACCGCGCCGTCCTCGTACGCGCCAACTTCGCGGTGTGCGACGTGGTGGCAGGGCGGCTTGCGTTCGCGCCTGTCGACGCCGTCCTCCTCGACCTCGGGCTCTCGTCGATCCAGCTGGCCGACGATCGGCGCGGCTTCAGCTTCCGCGCAGCGGGTCCGCTCGACATGAGGGCGGACCCGGACCTCACGGTGACCGCCGCTGACGTCGTGAACACGTGGGCCGAGCGCGACCTGCGCCGCATCTTCGCCGAGCTCGGCGAGGAGCCGGAGGCCGGCCGCGTCGCCGCCGCGATCGCGCGCCGCCGCGTGACGCGCCCCTTCGAGACGGCCGACGACCTCGGCCGGTTCGTCGCGGGCGTGAAGACGAAGCGCCCACGCGGCACGGATCCCGCGACACGCGTGTTCCAGGCGATCAGGATCGCCGTGAACGACGAGCTCGGGAACATCGAGCGGGGCCTCCGCGCCGCGCTCGGTGTCCTCCGGCCCGGCGGGCGTCTGATCGTCATCTCGTTCCACTCGCTCGAGGACCGCGCCGTGAAGACCTTCATGGCGCGCGAGTCGCGCGACTGCATCTGTCCTCCCCACCTCCCCACCTGCGTCTGCGGGCATCGCGCGGGTCTGCGTCTCGTTACCCGGCGTCCGGTCATGCCGGATGCGGCGGAGGTCGAGCGCAACCCGCGCGCCCGCAGCGCAGTCCTTCGCATCGCCGAGAAGCTCGCAGCGTGACGTCGGCCTCCTTTGCCGGCTCGCGCCGGTCTGTCCACGTCCCTGCCGCCAGGCGGCAGCACGTGCCCGCTCGTGCGCGCGCGAAGACGCACCGCCGTTCCGCGGTGCAAGCCGCGACATGGGAACTCCGTTCGTTCCTCGGGGCGTCCGCCGCGATCGCCGTCGCCTTCGTCCTCGCGCTCGCGTACCTCGCGAGCTCGACCGGCGTCGCGACCGCGGGCTACGAGGCTCAGCGGCTCGAGGCGCAGCGCGACGAGCTCCGCCGGCAGAACACCCTGCTCGAGCTCCAGCTCGCGACGCTCGACTCGCCCGCGCGGATCGAGGCCGAGGCCAAGCGGCTGGGGCTCGTGCGCCTCCCCTTCATCACGGTCGTCCCAGCGGTCCCCCTGACCGCGCGGAGGTAGGGGATGGCGGGAGTCTCGGCCGCCCGCCTCCGCACGATCTTCGCCCTCTTCGCGGTCCTCTCGATCGTCCTCTCCGCGCGCGTCGTGTACTGGCAGACGGTCGCGCGTGGGGATCTCCTCGAGCGCGCGCGCGGCCAGGTCCTCAGCGACGAGGTCGTGCCCGCCCAGCGCGGGACGATCCGCGACCGGAACGGCGCGATCCTCGCCGCGACGGTCGAGCTGCGCTCCCTCTACGCGATCCCGGGACGGATCAAGGACAAGCCGACCGTGGCGCGGTCGCTCGGCGTGCTCCTCGGGCGCGATGCCGGTCCGATCCTCGAGCGCCTGACGTCCGGCGCCGAGTGGACGTTCATCCAGCGCCGCCTGCCCGAGACGGCCGCGGACGCCATCGCGGCGCTGCGCCTGGACGGCCTCGGGTTCATCAAGGAGCCGAAGCGCCTCTATCCGAACGACGATCTGGCCGCGCACGCGCTCGGGTTCGTCAGCGACGACGGCAGCGGCCAGGGCGGCGTCGAGGGCTGGTACGACGAGGTGCTGCGTGGCGTGAATGGGACGCTCGTCGTCGAGCGCGACCCCGCGGACCGCTCCATCGCGCTCGGCCTGCGCGAGGCCGTGGCACCGCGTCACGGCGCGGACCTGACGCTCACGATCGACCTCGCCATCCAGACCTCGGCCGAGCGCGAGCTGCGCGCCACGATCGAGCGCGAGCGCGCGGCGAGCGGCGCGATCGTCGTCCTCGACCCGCGCGACGGCGCCGTGCGCGCGATGGCGTCATATCCGACCTTCCACCCCGCCGCGGTGGCGATCGCGGATCCGGCGGCGATGCGCGACCGCGTCGTGGCGCAGCCCTACGAGCCGGGCTCGGTCATGAAGGCGGTGACGATGGCGGCGGGGCTGGACACGGGCGTCGTCACGCCGAGCACGTGGTACGAGGACCGCGGGTACGCCGATATCGGCGGACGGCGGCTGCTGAACGCGCTCGGCCGCGCGTGGGGCCCGACCACGATGACGCAGGTCCTCGAGCGCTCCGCGAACGCGGGCGCGGTCTTCGTCGCGTCGAAGCTCGGCGCGCAGCGCCTGAACGACGCCATCCACGCGTTCGGGTTCGGCGAGAGGACGCGCGTCGACGTCGCCGGCGAGGCGAGCGGCGTCGTGCGGCCGCTCGCGGAGTGGTACCCGGTCGACGTCGGCACGGCGTCCTTCGGCCAGGGGCTGACGGCGACGCCGCTCCAGCTCGCGTGCGCGTACGCCGCCGTCGCCAACGGCGGCGTCCTCTACCGGCCCTACGTGGTCGCGGCCTGGCGCGATGCGGACGGGGAGCACCGCACCGCGCCGGCCGCGGTCCGTCGGGTCGCCTCCGAGCGGACGGCGGCCACGCTCAGCGAGATGCTCGTCTCGGCGGTCGACAACGGTCTCGCGCAGGGGGCGCGCCTGCCGGGCTTCAGCGTCGCGGGCAAGACGGGAACGGCGCAGATCCCGTCGCCCGACGGCCGGTACGTCGACGACGAGTACATCAGCACCTTCGCTGGCTTCTTCCCCGCGGTCGATCCGACGTTCGTCGTGGTGATCGTGCTCGAGCGGCCCACGTCGAAGCTGCTCGGCACGTCGGCCGCGATGACGACGTTCCGCGCCGTCGCGCAGGACACGCTCCGCTACGCACGTATCCAACCGGACCGCAAGCCCTAGGATCGGAACGCAGTGTTCACACTCGCTCGCTTGCTCGCTGCGACGAGCGGGCGGGTCGTTCGCGGCGCGGTCGACCCGTCGCTGACGTTCGCGGGCGGCGCGTTCGATTCGCGGATCCTCACGCCGGGCACGCTCTTCTTCGCGCTGAAGGACGTCCGCGACGGGCATGACTTCGTCGCCGACGCCATCGCGCGCGGCGCGCTCGGCGCGGTCGTCGAGCGCGTCCCGCCGGGCGTGCCCGACGGCGCGCTCCTCGTCGAGGTCACTTCGGTGCCGCGCGCGCTGCGCCGGCTCGCCGAGGCGCTGCGCGACGACCACCCGATCCCCGCGGTCGGCATCACCGGCAACGTCGGCAAGACGACCGCGAAGCAGGCGGCGATCGCGACGCTCGGCGCGCGCTACCGCGTCCTCGCGTCGGCCAGCTCGTTCAACAACGAGATCGGCGTGCCGCTGACGTTCCTCGACGTCGAGCCGACGCACGAGGTCGCGGTCGTGGAGCTCGGGTTCTACGTGCCGGGGGAGATCGCGGACCTCAGCGGCCTCGTGCGGCAGGGCGTCGGCATCATCACGCGCATCCCCGATCGGCCGGTCCACTTCTCGCGGACGCCGAGCATCGATGCGATCACGGCCGGCAAGGCCGAGCTGATCGAGGCGCTCCCCGCCGACGGCGTGGCGCTCCTGAACGCGGACGACGCCCGCGTGCGCGCGCTCGCGACGCGCACCCGCGCGCGCGTCGTCCTCTACGGAGAGGCCACTGACGCCGAGCTGCGCGCGGTCGACGTGCGCGACGAGGGTCTCGACGGCCTCGCCTTCACCGTCGCGTACGCCAGCGACCGTGCGGACGCGTGCATGCCGATGCCGGGGCGCCACCTGCTCGCCGCTGGCCTGTCCGCGATCGGCGCCGCCGTGGCGCTCGGCGTCCCGCTCGACGAGGCCGCGGTCGCGCTCGGCACGATGGAACCCCCGCCGCACCGCATGAGCGTCCGCCGGAGCGCGTCGCTCACGGTCATCGACGACACGTACAACGCCAGTCCCGCGGCCGTGAGCGCGGCGCTCGACCTGCTGCGCGGCGTGCCGACGCGGCGGATCGCGGTGATCGGCGACATGCGCGAGCTCGGGTCGCTCTCGGACGTCGCGCACGAGGACGCCGGGCGCGACGCCGCGCGCAGCGCGGACGTGCTCGTCGCGGTCGGCGAGCTTGCCGCGGGGATCGCGCGCGCGGCGCGCGCGGCGGGCATGGACGAGGTCCACCACGCCGCCGACGCCGCCGAGGGCCTCATCGTCGTGCGCCGCATCGCTCGCCCCGGGGACACGATCCTGGTGAAGGGCTCGCGCGCGATCGGGCTCGAGGCGGTGGCGGACGCGCTGTCGAGCGCCGAAGCGGTGGCCGCCCGCTAGATGGCGCTCCTCGACCAGCCCGCCTTCATCTCGCTCGTCGTGCTCCTCGCCGCGTTCCTCGGTGGCCTCATCACCGGCGGGCCGTACATCCGGCTGCTGCGCGACCTGCGCATCGGCAAGAGCATCCGCCGCGAGGGTCCGCAGTCGCACCTCGCGAAGCAGGGGACGCCCACGCTCGGCGGCCTCCTCTTCATCGGCGTCGTGTTCTTCCTGTGGTCCGCCGTGCTCATCCTGCTGCCGAACGACCTGCGCGACGACTTCATCCCGCAGACGATCGTCCCCATGGGGGCGCTCCTGGCGGTGGGGCTGCTCGGCGCGATCGACGACCTCGTGAACGTCGCGTACGGGTTCGGGATCCGTGGACGGCACAAGCTCGTCTGGCAGACGATCGTCGCGCTCGCGGGCGCCCTCTACATCCAGCGCCACTTCGGTGTCACGGGGATCCTCGTCCCGGCGATCGGCGAATGGGAGATCGGCGCGGTGGCGTTCGTGATCATCGCGATGATCGCGATCATCGGGACGTCGAACGGCGTCAACCTCACCGACGGGCTCGACGGCCTCGCGGGCGGCACCGCCGTGTTCGCGTTCCTCTCGTTCGCATTCATCGCGATCGCCCGCGGCTTCCCGTGGCTCGCCGTCTTCTGCGCGGCGATCGTCGGCGCCGTCCTCGCCTTCCTCTGGTTCAACGCGCACCCGGCCGAGGTGATCATGGGCGACGCGGGCGCGCTGTCCCTCGGCGCGGCGCTCGCCAGCGTCGCCCTCGTGACGGGCTTCATCCTCCTGCTGCCCGTCGCGGGGATCATCTTCGTCGCGGTGACGCTCTCCGTGATCCTCCAGGTCGGCAGCTTCAAGCTGCGGCGCAAGCGCATCTTCCGGATGGCCCCGCTCCACCATCACCTCGAAGCCCTCGGGTGGCCCGAGGAGAAGGTGACGATCCGCTTCTGGCTCATCGGCGCGCTCGCGGGGATCGCCGCGGCGGTCCTCGCCTTCGCGACGCCGATCGCCGGTCGTTAGAAGACATGTCTGAACAGACGTGGCAGCGGCAGGGTCACCTTCTCGTCTCGCCGCTGCTCTCCGCGCGCGGGGTGGTCGCCGGGTCGACGACGCGCGCGCTCGGGAGCATGGGCGGCGCGGCCACGCCGGCCGATGAGGCCGCGCACCACCGCGCCGCACTGGCCCAGCGGCTCGGCTTCGACGACGTCGTCCGCGTGAAGCAGGTCCACGGCGACACGGTGCTGCGCGTGGACGCGCCGTTCCCGGCGCCGTGGCCTGAGGCCGACGCGATGTGGACCGACCGACCGGGCGTCCTCCTCGGCGTCGTCGCCGCGGACTGCGTGCCTCTGCTCATCGCCGATGGCGCCGGCCGCATCGGCGCGGCCCACGCGGGGTGGGAGGGGACGACGCGGCGCATCGCGCGGCGCCTCGTCGATGCCATGGCCGCCGGCGGCGCGGACCGCCGCACGATGGCCGCGACGCTCGGCCCCTCGATCGGGCCGTGCTGCTACGCCGTGGGATCCGAGCGCGCGGCGACGATCCGCGAGCGTCTGGGCGTGTCTGCGGAGCGCGCCCTGCGTCCGCTCGTGTCCAGCCGGGGGCCGGCGGGGGCGGAGCCCCCGCCCACGCTCGTGTTCGACCTCTGGACCGCGAACGCCGACCAGCTGCGCGAGGCCGGCGTCGGCACGGTCGAGATCGCGGGGACGTGCACGAAGTGCGGCGACGAGGAGGTCTTCTCCCGGCGCGGCGGCGACATCGGGCTCCTCGGCCTCGCCTTCATCGGCAGGGCGTCATGAGCCTGCTGTTCGACCCGGAGATCGAGCCCGATGAGTTCCGCGGCGCGCGCGTGACGATCATCGGGATGGGGAAGGCGCGCACCGCGGCGGGGCTCGGGAAGTGGCTGGTCGACCAGGGCGCGAAGGTGACGATGTCCGACCGCAAGCCGCGCGCGCAGCTCGAGGAAGGCATCGCGCGCTTGCGCGACCTCGGGATCGCCGACCGCGTCGACCTCGTCCTCGGGCCGTCGAGCGACGACGCGGCGCTCGCGGACCCGCAGTTCGTGTTCGTCATGCCCGGGATCCGGCCGCGCTCCGCGACGATCCTCCGCGCGCGTGAGCGCGACATCCCGATCCTCACGGAGATCGCCGTCTTCTTCCGCCTGTGCCCCGCGGCGATCGTCGGGATCACCGGCACGAAAGGGAAGTCGACGACGACGACGCTCATCGGCCGCATCCTCTCGCGCGGTCCCCGCAAGGTGCTCGTGCGCGGCAATATCGGCTCGAGCGTCATCGAGGAGCTGCCCGCGCTCGCGAAGGACGACATCGTCGTGCTCGAGCTCTCGAGCTTCCAGCTCGAGACCATGGCGCAGAGCCCGCACGTCGCGGTCGTGACGAACGTGCTCGAGGACCACCTCGACCATCACGGCACGCGCGACGCGTACATCGCCGCGAAGAGCGGCATCGTCCGCTGGCAGGGCAGCCGTGACGTCTCCGTCCTCAACCTCGACGACGCGACGGCGATGGCGATGCACGAGGGCGTCGGGTCGCAGCTGCGGACGTTCTCACTGACGATGCGGCCCCGCCGCGGCGCGTGGCTCGACCGCGGCGGGCGGCTGACGCTGACCGACGGCGACCGCGAGACGCCGCTGTGCGCCGCATCCGAGCTGCGCATCCCGGGGCGTCACAACGTCGCGAACGCGCTCGCCGCGGCCGTCGTCGGCGACGTGCTCGGCATCCCCGCGACCGCCATCGCCGAGGAGCTGCGCGCGTTCGAGGGCCTCCGCCACCGGCTCGAGCCGGTCGGCGAGCGCGACGGCGTGCTGTGGGTGAACGACTCCCAGGGCACCACGCCCTACGCGACGATCCCGGCGATCTCCGCCTATGGCCGGCCCATCGTCGTCATCCTCGGCGGGATCGCGAAGGACGCCGACTTCACGGAGCTCGGGAAGGAGGTCGTGGGGAAGGCGCGCGCCGCGATCCTCATGGGGCAGGCCGCCGACGAGATCGGGGCCGCGATCGCGGCCGCGCGGCGGCGGTCCGGGACGGCGGGCCCCGAGGTGGTGCGCGCGAAGGACCTGCGGGACGCGGTGCTGCGCGCTCACGAGCTCGCGCGCCCGGGCGACGTCGTCCTGCTGTCGCCCGCGTGCGCGACCGCGGCCGGGCGCACCGACGTCGTCGACGAGTTCTCGTCGTACGAGGAGCGCGGCGACCGCTTCCGCGAGCTCGCGCGCGACGTGATGGACGGCGCGCCCGCATGAGGCGTCCGCACCTCCCGCGCACGACGACCTACGACCTGCCGCTCGTCGCGGTCGTCCTCGCGCTCGTCGCGATCGGCCTCGCGATGGTGTACAGCGCGAGCGGGATCCGCGCCCTCGATACCCTCGACGACCCGAGCTACTTCCTCGTCCAGCAGTCCGCGTGGGCGGCGATCGGCATCGCGGGCATGCTCGTCGCCGCGCGCATCGATCACCGGCGACTGCGCGGCGCGGCGCTGCCGCTCGTCGCCGTGTCGCTCGTGCTGCTCGTCGTCGTGCTCGTCCCGGGCGTCGGCACGTGCGCGGCCGGCGCGTGCCGGTGGCTGCGCCTCTCGTCGTTCGCGGGCGTGCAGCCGGCAGAGGTGGCGAAGCTCGCGCTCATCCTCTACTTCGCGTACTGGCTCGCCGCGCGCCGGGACCGGGTCACGTCGATCGACACCCTGGTGCCGTTCGCCCTCCTCGTGGCGATCATCACGGGGCTCGTCGTCGCGGAGCCGGACCTCGGGACCGCCATCGTCCTCGGCGCGATCGCGCTCACGCTGTACTTCGCGGCTGGCGCTCGCCTCGCGGCGTTCGGCGCGCTCGGGATCCTCGCGGCGACGGCGACGATCGCGCTCGCCATCGCGCAGCCCTACCGCATGCAGCGCGTCCTCACGTTCCTCGATCCCTGGTCCGACCCGCGCGGCAGTGGCTTCCAGACGATCCAGTCGCTCTACGGGCTCGCTCTCGGCGGCCCGTTCGGGGAAGGTCTCGGCGCGGGGAAGGAGAAGTTCGGGTTCCTCCCGGCCCCGTACACCGACTCGATCTTCGCCGTCATCGGCAACGAGCTCGGCGTCCTCGGGACCATCACGGTGATCTTCCTCTTCCTCGCCCTCGCGTTCCGTGGGACGCGCATCGCGCTCCGCGCGCCGGATCCCGAGGGCGCGCTGCTCGCGATCGGCATCACCGCGTGGATCGCGTTCCAGGCGTGGCTGAACATGGCGGTCGTCGCGAGCCTGGTGCCGATGACAGGGATCACGCTGCCGTTCATCTCGTACGGGGGGTCGTCCCTCTGCGTCGGTCTCTTCGCCGTCGGCATACTCCTCTCCGTTGGTCGCGCAGGGCAAACCACGCGGGGGGCAAGCCCCCCGCGATCCCCCCGGCAAGCCCCGACACTGCCGCGTGCTCCTCGCGGGCGGGGGGACGGGCGGCCACGTCAGCCCGCTGCTCGCGGTGGCGGAGGTGCTGCGCGAGCGCGATCCGGACGTCGGGCTCTTCTTCCTTGGCGGTCGACGCGGGCTCGAGGGTGAGCTCGTCCCCGCGAGCGGGATCCCGTTCCATGCGACGCCCATGCCGTCGCTGCGCGACCCCGACTCGCGGCTGTCGCTCCTGACGCGCGGCCTGCTGCTGCCGCTCGCGTTCGTCGACGCGCTCGTGCAGGTGATCCGTTCCCGGCCCTCGGCGTGCTTCACGACGGGCGGGCTCGTCTCCTTCCCGGTCGTGCTCGCGGCGGCGGCGTGGCGGGTGCCGATCCTCATCTGGACGGGCGACGTCATCCCCGGCCGCGCGAACCGGGCGCTCGCGCGGTTCGCGCGTACCGTCGCGACGACGTTCCCCGGCGCCGAGCGGCAGCTCCCGCGCGGCAAGGCGCTCCTCACCGGGAACCCGATCCGCCGCTCGCTGCTGCGGTGGCGCCGGCCCGAGGGGCGCACCGTGCTGCGCCTCGATCACGGTGACGTCGTGCTCGTGAGCGGCGGCAGCCAGGGATCGGAGCGCATCAACGAGGTCGTCCTGGGCGCGCTCCCGCAGCTGCTCCGTCGCGTGACCGTGCTCCATCTCACCGGCGGCGCGCACCTCGGGCGGGCCGAAGCGCGCAAGGCCGCGCTCGCGCCCGAGCTCGCGGAGCGCTACCACCCGTACGCGTTCCTGCGCGACGAGATGGGGGCCGCGCTCGCGTCGGCCGATCTCGTCGTCGGGCGCGCGAGCTCGTCGTCGATCGCGGAGGCGCTCGCGTTCGGGATCCCGCTCGTGCTCATCCCGTTCCGCGCCGCGGCCGAGGCGCACCAGGACGCGAACGCGCGCGCGATCGAGGAGCTCGGCGCGGCGCTCGTCATCCGCGAGAGCCAGCTCGACGCCGAGCGGCTGGCGGCGGCCGTCATCGGTCTCTTCAACGACCCGCCGCGGCTCGCGCGCATGTCGGCCGCCGCGCGCGCTCTCGGGAAGCCCGCCGCGGCGGAGACCGTGGCGAGCGAGCTGGTCCGTCTCGGCGGCTGCGGATGACGCGCTCCCAGGGACTCGCATGAGGTACCACGTGGTGGGGATCGGCGGCGCCGGGATGTCGGCCGTCGCGCGCCTCCTCGCGGCGCGCGCGCAGGTGAGCGGATCCGACGACGGCCGCTGGCCGCTCGCCGAGGCGCTGCGCCCGCTCGGCGTGACGGTGCACACGTCGTTCGACCCGCGGAACGTCATCGGCGCCGACGTCGTCATCCGCTCGAGCGCCTACGGCGACGAGCATCCCGAGGTCGTCGCGGCGCGCTCCGCGGGGATCCCGGTGTGGCGGCGACACGACGCGTGGCGTCACCTCGCGCGCACGATGGTCGTCCTCGGCGTCAGCGGGACGCACGGGAAGACGACGACGACGGCGATGTGCTGGTCCGCCCTGCGCGGCGGCCGGAAGGACCCGTCGCTCATCTGCGGCGCCGACGTCCGCGCCGCCGGCGGGAACGCGTTCGTCGGGCAGGGCCCCGAGCTCGTCATCGAGGCGGACGAGTACGACCGCACGTTCCACGCGCTCTCGCCCGCGGTGGCCGTCGTGACGAACGTCGACCACGACCATGTCGATCACTTCCCGACGCGCGAGGAATACGCGGAGGCGTTCCTCCAGTTCGCGCTCCGCGTGACGCCCGGCGGGACCGTCGTCGCGTGCGCCGACGACCCCGGCGCGCGGGCGCTCGCGGACCGCGCGCGCGAGCGGCTGCGCGGCCGCGCCGAGGTCCTCACCTACGGCACGTCGCCCGATGCGGACGTGCTCATCGCCGATACGCGCACGGACATGTCCGGCGGGTCGGCGGAGATCCGGTTCGACGAGCGGCGGATCCCGCTGCGCCTCGCCGTGCCCGGCGTGCACAACCTGCGGAACGCGACCGCCGCGCTCGTCGCGGCGCACCGCCTCGGCGTCCGTCCGCAGGAGGCGGCCGACGCGCTCGCGACCGCGACGCTGCCGGCGCGCCGGCTCGAGGTCCTCGGCAAGGCCGGCGGCGTGACGGTGATCGACAGCTACGCGCACCATCCGACCGAGATCCGCACGGACATCGCCGCGATGCGCCCGGCCGGCGGCCGGGTCGTCGCGCTCTTCCAGCCGCACACGCCGAGCCGTCTGCGGGCGTTCTTCGACGGGTTCGCGGACGCGCTGCGCGAGGCGGACGTCGCGATCGTCGCTGAGACGTTCGTGTCGGCCCGCGAGCGCGCCGACCAGGAGGGGCTCGCACGGCGCCTCGCGGACGCGGCGCGCGCGGCGTACGTGCCGGACGTCGACCGCGCGGGGCGCGAGCTCGCCGACCGCGTGACCGAGGGCGACGTCGTCCTCGTGCTCGGCGCGGGCGACATCCGTGCCGCGGGCGTCCGACTCCTCGAGCTGCTCGCCGCGCGAGCGGTCGTGTGACGGACGCCTATGGCGCGCGGGGCGAGCCGATGTCGAAGCACACGTCGCTCCGCGTCGGGGGTCCCGCCGACGTCTTCGTCCGCGTCGCGAGCGAGGAGGACCTCCGCGGCGCGGTCGCGGTCGCCCGGCAGCACGAGACGCCGATCTTCGTCCTCGGCGGGGGGACGAACCTGCTCGTCGCCGACAGGGGCATCCGCGGGGTCGTCATCGAGAACGCCTGGAGCGAGGCGACCGTGGACGGTCCGGTCGTGACCGCGGCGTCCGGCACGCCGACCGCGCACGTCGCCGCGGTCGCGGCGCGCCACGGGATCCTCGGCCTCGAGTGGATGGCGACCGTCCCGGGCACCGTCGGCGGCGCCGTGCACGGCAACGCGGGCGCGTTCGGGACGGAGACCGCGGACGTGCTCGTCGACGCCGAGCTCATGGACCTGAACGTGGACACGTGGACCGCGACGCAGGACGAGATCGGCTTCGCGTACCGCACGACAGCGCTGCAGGGGACGCCCGTCATCGTCGTGCGCGCCCGCTTCCGCGGCACGGAGGGCGACCGCGACACCGCCGTCCGTCGCATCAAGGAGATGGCGAACGAGCGCGCCGCGAAGCAGCCGCTCGCGCAGCCGAACACAGGCTCGATCTTCCGCAACCCGCCGGGCGACTTCGCCGGCCGCCTCATCGAAGCGGCCGGCCTGAAGGGTCACCGCCTCGGCGGCGCGAGGGTGAGCGACAAGCACGCGAACTTCATCGTGAACACCGGCGACGCGACCGCGAAGGAGATCCTCGACCTGATGTGGGTCTGCCGGCGCGAGGTGAAGGAGCGCTTCGGCATCGACCTCGTGCCCGAGGTCGAGGTCGTCGGGGACTGGTCGTGAGCGGCCTGTCGCGCGACTTCTGGACGTTCTGGACCGGCCAGACGATCTCCGCGTTCGGGTCGTCGATCACGCAGTTCGCGCTGCCGCTCCTCGTCTACCAGCTCACCGGGTCTGCCCTCGACCTCGGGATCGCCTTCGCCGCCGGGATGCTGCCGTATCCGCTCTTCGGTCTTCTGATCGGCGCGTGGACCGACCGCGTCGACCGGAAGCGCCTCATGATCCTCACCGACATCGCGCGCGCCGCGGTGATCGGCACGATCCCGCTCGCGGCGACGCTCGGCACCCTGTCCGTCTGGTGGATCTACGCCGTGCTCTTCGTGAGCACGACGCTCACGATCGCGTTCCAGTCCGCGGAGTTCGCGGCGATCCCTGCCCTCGTCAGCCGCGACGACCTCGTCACCGCGAACGGCCGGATCCAGGCGAGCTTCTCGGCCGCGTCGGTCATCGGACCGCCGGTCGCCGGTGCGGCGCTCGTGCTCGCGTGGTCCGCCCCCCTCGGCGCCCTCGTCGGGGGGTACGCGATCGAGCGGACCGGCGACATCGCGTTCGTCTACGGCGCCATCGGCGTGCTCACCTTCGCGATCGCACTGAGCTTCTACCTCTTCAGCCCCCTCGGCCACGCTGAGCGATACCTGGAAGCGGAGGCGCGACCCGCATGACGCGCCGCATGCGCGTCGGCGTCCTCGCGGGCGGCGCCTCGGCCGAGCGCCAGATCTCGCTCGCCACCGGCCTGCAGATCGCGGAGCAGCTCCCGAAGGACAAGTACGAGGTCGTCCTTCTCGATCCGCTGGCGCTCATGGCCAACAATCCGAAGCTGAGCGACGACCAGCGCGCCCAGGCGCGCATGCTCGCCGACCGATCAGGGCGCATCGAAACGCTCACCGAGCGCGACCGGAAGGAGCTCCCGGCGGCGCTGCAGCGCGAGATCGAGCGCGCGACCGACGCGCTCGTGCCCGCCACGACCGCGCTCGTCCCCGCGGCCGGCGACGCCCCGATCGACGTCGCGTTCATTGCCATGCACGGGCCGTGGGGCGAGGACGGGACGATCCAGGGGATGCTCGACCTGCTCGGGATCCCGTACGTCGGGTCGGGCGTGCTCGCGTCGGCGCTCGCGATGGACAAGGTGATGGCGAAGCGGCAGCTCGCGCAGGCGGGCGTCGACGTGCCCCGCGACGTCGTGGTGACGCGGAAGGGGTACGCGCGCGACCCGCGTGCGGCCGCCGCGGCGGTGCAGGAGCTCGGCTACCCCGTCTTCGTGAAGCCGGTGCGGCAGGGGTCGAGCTTCGGCGCGTCGATCGTCGACCGGCCCGATCAGCTCGGCGCGGCCATCGTCGACGCGCTCCGGTACGACGACCGCGCGATGGTCGAGGAGCGCCTCGTCGGCACCGAGCTGACCGTCGGCGTCATCGGTGCCGAGGATGAGCTCACGCCGCTGCCGGTGATCGAGATCGTCACGAGCCGCACGTTCTTCGACTACAAGGCGAAGTACGACCCCGCGGCGAGCCAGGAGATCTGCCCGGCGCGCGTCAGCGACGACGTCGCCGCTCGGGCGCAGGACCTCGCGCTGCGCGCCCACCGTGCGCTCGGCTGCGACGACCTGTCGCGCACGGACATGATCCTCGCGGGCGAGCGCATGGCCGTGCTCGAGGTCAACACGATCCCAGGCATGACCTCGAACAGCCTGCTCCCGAAGTCGGCCCGCGTCGCGGGGATCCCGTTCGGCGAGCTGCTCGACCGGCTCATCGGCTTCGCGCTGGAGCGGAGCGGTCGCTAGACGCAGCGGCGCCCGGCGCAAGAGCAGCGAGCGGCGCGCGCGACCCGCGGACCCCGCGCGCCTCGCCGCCGGGGCGATCGCGCTCAGCTGCGCCGCGGGGCTCGTGTACCTCGCGGGGTCGTTCGCGGTCACGGCGCCGATCACGGATATCGAGGTCGTCGGCGCGCGCCACGTGGCGGTCGCGAGGGCGCGCACCATCACGGAGCTCGCAGGCCGCCCGCTCTTCCACGCGA
>DASWDY010000214.1:0-8005 GCA_036395035.1 Candidatus Limnocylindria bacterium | reverse complement strand
GACGGGGACGGGGACCGAGGCGACGCGCTTCACCGGCGCCTTCAGCGCGTCGAACGCCTCATCCGCGACGATCGCCGCGAGGCCGGCCGCGACGCCTCCCTGGTCCGGACCTTCATCGCTCACCACGACACGGCCGGTCTTGCGGACCGACCGGAGCATGGTCGGACGGTCGAGCGGCTGGAGCGTGCGCATGTTGACGACCTCGACCGAGATCCCGTCGTCGCGCATGAGGACGTCCGCCGCCTCGAGCGCGCGCAGCACCTGGATCGACGTCGCGACGATCGTGACGTCGTCGCCCGGGCGCTCCACCTTCGCCTCGCCGAAGGGGATCTCGTAGGGGCCCTCGGGGACGGGACCGAAGCCCTCCATGAGCTTCGAGTGGTCGAGGAACACCGTCGGTCCGTTGCTGCGCAGGGCCGCGTACCGCAGCAGGCCCTTCACGTCCGCCGGCGTCGCGGGCATGGCCACCTGCAGCCCCGGCGTGTTCCAGTACCAGGCCTGCGGGCTGCCCGAGTGCTGCGCCCCGCCCGCACCGCGGATCCCGTAGAGCACGTGGAAGACGACGGGCGCGCAGACCTGGCCATTGGAGTTGGCGTGGATCACGGCGGCCTCGTTGCAGATCTGCGGGATCGCCTCGTACGAGAACGTCGCCGTGCTCATCTCGACGACGGGCCGGAACCCCGACAGCGCCGCGCCGATGGCCACGCCGCAGTACGCGAGCTCCGAGATCGGCGGCCAGACGATGCGGTCCGCGTAGCGCTCGAGGACGGGGTCCATCACGCGCGCGCTCTTCGTGAACCCGGTGAACCGCGCGCCGAGGAGGATGACGCGCGGGTCCTCGGCCATGATCCCGTCGACGGCCTCGGCGATCGCCTGTGCGAAGCTGAGGATGCGCTCAGGCATATGCGTGCTCGGTGGCCGACGCGGGATCGGGCAGCGGGCTGGAGCGGGCGGCCTCGGCGGCGCCGCGCATCTCGTCCTGCACCTCGCGGTCGAGCGCGACGAGCGTGTCGCGGTCGAGCGTCCTCGAGGCGAGAAGGTCGCGCGCCCACAGGAGGATGGGGTCGCTCTTGGCGTGCCAGGTCCGCACGGGCTCGGCGGGCGCGCCCTGGTCCCACGTCCACGCGATGTCCGTGTCGCCGCCGACGAGCTTCGGGATCGACCCGTAGTTCCCCGGCCAGCGCGTCGTCCGCGACTCGACGAAGAACGGACCATCGCCGGCGCGCAGGCGCGCGACGAGCTCGCTCGCCGCGGCGTGCACGCGGTCGACGCGTGTCCCGTCGATCACGGTCGTGTCGACACCGAAGGCGCGCGGGACGTCCGAGAGGGCCTTCGCGGCGTGCGACGAGGTCGGCGATCCCCTGCCCGGGCGCTCCTCCGGCGTGACGCTGTTGTTCTCCATGTAGAAAAGGAGGGGCAGGCGCCACAGCTGCGCCATGTTCAGGGTCTCGTAGAACGCGCCTTCCTCCATGACGCCGTCGCCGAAGAACGCCACCGTGGCGCGGTCGGAGCGCTCGAGCTTCGCCGCCCACGCGGCGCCCGCGGCGATGGGGAGCGCGCCGCCGACGATCGCGGACGTGTGCGGGATGCCGATGTCCGGTGCGGCGACGTGGAACGTCCCGGCGCGCCCGCCCGAGTAGCCGCCGGAGCGGCCGATGATCTCGGCGAGGATGCGCATCGGGTCGCCGCCCTTCGCGAGGACGTGCGCGTGATTGCGGTGCGTCGTGAACAGCCGGTCGTCGCGGCGGAGCGCGGCGCACGCGCCGGCGCCGGCGGCCTCCTGGCCGATGTAGACGTGGAAGTGCGCGCGGATGAGCTTGTGGTCCTCGGCGAGATGGATCACCTGCTCCTCGAGCCGGCGCATGCGCAGCATCTGGCGGAGCAGGGCGACGCCGAGCTCGGGAGCGATCACGGTGCTCGGTACTCTACCGGCGCTTCATGTCCGACCCGCTGCTCTACCCCACGTTCTCCGACGGCGAGATGGCGCGCCGCGGCGACGCCGTGCGCGCGCGCATGGCCGAGCGGGACCTCGCGGGCCTCGTCCTGTACGGCGCGGGCCGGAGCGCGGACGTGCGCTACCTCAGCGACTGGCCGGGCACGCGCGAGTCGTACCTGGTCTTCCCGCGCGCGGGCGATCCGATCCTGCTCGTCCAGCTCTACAACCACGTCCCGAACGCGCGCCGCACCGCGTCGGTCGCCGACGTCCGCTGGGGCGGCGTCGACAGCGCCTCGTCGGTCGTTGCGGCCCTGCAAGAGCGCGATGCCGCAAGCGGCCGCGTCGGGCTCGTCGGTCCCGTGCCATGGCGTCACCACGCCGCGCTCGCGCGAGCGCTTCCGGATGTCGAGTGGGTCGACGCGGGGGCCATCCTGCGCGACGCGCGCCTCGTGAAGAGCGCCGAAGAGCTTCGCCGCATCCGCATCGCCGCCCGCTTCACCGACATGGCCATGGAGGCGCTCGAGCGCGAGGTCCGTCCCGGACTCCGCGAGGACCAGCTCGCGGCGATCGTCGAGGGCGCGTACGCGCACGAAGGCGGCGGCCACGGCATCCACTTCATGGCCACGACAGCGATGCGCGCGCCGGAGATCGGCGTGCCGTCGCAGATCCCGTCGCGCCGGGTCATCGAGCGCGGCGACGTGCTCATCACCGAGATCAGCGCGGAGCACGCGGGGTACACCGGCCAGATCCACCGCGCGTACGCGATCGGCGGACCGCCGACCGACGCGTACCGGCGCATCCACGACGCGGCGGTCGAGTGCTACGCGCGCGTCGCCGCGGTGCTGCGCGACGGCGCGACGGCGGAGCAGGTGGTCGACGCGGCCGCCGTCGTCCACGAGCGCGGCTACACGCTGTACGACGACCTCTTCCACGGCGCCAACCAGCTGCCGCCGATCCTCCGCACGCGCGCCACCGCGCACGGGCCGATCCCCGCGTTCACGTTCCGCGCGGACATGGTGGTCGTCGTGCAGCCGAACGTCGTCACGGCTGACGCGCGTATGGGCGTGCAGGTCGGCGAGACGCTGCGCATCACACCGACGGGCACGGAGCGGCTGCACTCCTATCCGATGCGCTTCGTCGTCTGCGGCACGTAGGTCACGCGAGCGCGGGCTCGGCGCGTAGCGCGTACGCGGGATCGAACGCCCGCGTGATGTCGTCGTCCGTCCCGGCAGGGCCACCTGTCACGGAGCGGCGCAGGTCGAGCGCTCCGCGCAACGACGCGCGCTGCGCTTCGATCGCCGGGACCGCGGATCCGGTCGTGCGCTGCCCGGCGATGAGCGCCCGCAGGTATCCGACGAGCGCATCGCCGTTGCGCGCCGCCCACGACGGCCGCGCCGCGACGGTGAGCCCCGGGTGGCGCGGGAACTCGCGGTAGCACTCGGCGAGGACCACGGCTCCCTCCGTGATCGCGGCGGCGTCGTGCGGCGGCGACAGGAGCGCGGCGTCGATCCGGCCTTCGCGCAGCGCCGCGGCCCGGTGCGCCGAGCTCCCGAGCGCAACGGCCTCGTGGTCGCCGCGCCGCACGCCCGCGCGCTCGAGGACCGCGTAGAGCAGGAGCGCGTGACCGCTCCAGGCCGCGTCGACGCCGAGCCGGCGCCCGGCGAGCTCGCCGATCGAGGTCACGCCGCGGGCGACGAGGCGCAGGTCCACGCCGAGCTCGGCCACGAGATAGATGCGCAGATCGCGCTCGCCCGCGTCGAGACGCGCGAGGACGTTGTCCGCCGCGGTGTGCACGAGGTCGAGCTCGCCCGCGAGGAGCGAGGCGAGCTGCGCCGCGGACCCCGTCGCGCGCGCGACGTCGATCTCGAGCCCCTCGGCGGCGAAGAGCCCGTCGCGCTCGGCGGCGTCCAGCGCGGGGGGCCGCGAGAACGTGCTGAGCCGCAGCTTCACTCGGCGATGCGGAACCGGCGGCCGACGATCCAGGCGCCGATCGCGAGCGCAAGGACGACGACCAGGATGACCATGCCGATCGCGGCCGCCGCGGTCGTGTTCCCGTCCGACCAGGTCGAGTACATGACGACCGAGACGAATCGCGACTGCGGCGTCGCGAGGAAGATCGTCGCGGAGAGCTCGCGGAACGAGACCGCCACGACGGTGATCCAGGCGGCGATGAGGCCGGGAACGAGGAGCGGCAGGAGGATCCGGCGGTACGAGACCGCCCAGGACGCGCCGGAGAGCGCGGCGGCCTCCTCGAGCTCGGGGTGCACGCGCAGCAGCGCGTCGCTCGCGAGGCGCATGCCATACGGCAGGAACATCGTGACGTGCGCGATGGTGATGAGGAACACGGTCCCGTAGAGCGGGATCGGCAGCGTGAGATACGTGAGCAGGACGCTCAGGCCGATGATCGTGCCGGGGATCGCGATGGGCGCGAACGCGAGACCGTCGAGCAGCCCGCGGGCGGGAACGCGCGTCCGCAGGACGATCCAGGCCGCGAGCGACGCGAGCGCCACCACGATCGTCGCGACGACCACTGAGTTCAGGACCGAGTTGCGGAACGAATCGACGATCGCGGGATACGTGAGGACGAACTGATATTGCGACAGCCCGGCGCGTGGGAGCGCCTCGACCGACGGCTGGATGACGAACTTGAACAGGGATACCCACGCGATCGCCGCGATCGGCAGCGCGAACGTCAGCACGAAGAACGCGATCACGAGACCTGTCAGCGCGAAGCGCGTTCGCCCGACGTCGAGCCGCCGCGCGCGATATGCCTTCCCGGTGATCGTGGCGAACGCGCGCGCGCGGCCGGTCGCACGCTGGTAGAAGAAGACGCCGACGATGGACAGGGCCAGGAGGAGGACGCCGAGCGCGGCGGACATCCCCGGCTCGGGCGGCTGGACGAGCGCGGCGTTCGAATAGATCTCGGTCGTCATCACGCGGATCTTCGCGGGGATCCCGATGATGAGGGGCACCTCGAAGCTCTCGAGGCCGCGCACCAGCAGGAGCAGCCCCGCTGAGATCAGCGCGGGACGTGATACCCCGAGCGTCACGCGGCGGAGCGTGCCGGCGATCCCCGCACCCGAGAGCGCCGCGGCCTCTTCGAGCGACGGATCCATGCTGCGGAAGGCCGCCGACATGATGAGGAACGCGACGGGGTACAGGTGCGATGCGAACACCCAGATCATGCCGCCCATCGTGCCGATATCCAGCGGCCCCATCGGATCGTCGATGGGCACGACGAGCCGGATGAGGTGGTTCAGCGAGCCGATCCGCGCGTTCGCGAGCAGGACCCACGCGAGCGTGATGAGGACCCCCGGGATGAGGTAGGTCGCGGCCGCCCCGAGCACGATGAGCCCGCGGAGCGGCGCGTTCGTCCGCTCGACGATCCACGCGAGCGCCGTGCCGATCGCGAGCGCGACCGCGGTGCCGCCGACGGCGTAGACGAAGGAGTTGACGAAGGCCTCGAGGAAGTCCGGCGTCAGATACGCGTCCCGGTAGTTGGCGAGGGTGAACACGAAGGCGATGGAGCCGATGAGCTCATAGCGCCGGAGGCTCGCGATGAACAGGAACGCGATCGGGCTGAGGACGAGGTACGCGACGATGGCCGCGACCGCCGCGAGGAGCACGCCCTCCGGCGTGGCTCGGAGGACGAGACGGCGGAGGGCGGCCGGACGCGCCAGCCCGATGCTCGCCACCGCCTCGTCCTCCCTAGATCACTTGAAGAGCGCTTTGAACTTCTTCTGCAGCTCAGCCTGCTCCGCGGCCGGCAGCACCGGCGCGGTGTACGTCTTGGAGATCCCCTTCAGCAGGTCGGGCGGATCGAGCGGCACGTCGGTGCGCGTGGTCTGACGTCCCCTGCCCGCGAGGTACTTCTGCGCGTCGGTCGAGACGAGGAAGTTGGCCATCAGCTTCGCGGAGTTCGGGTGCGGAGCGCTCTTCGCGACCGCGACCTTGCCCGCGGTGATGATGGTCACGGGCTCGATCGCGAGCCAATCCGTCGGACCACCCTGGCGCTTGGAGCGCTCCGGCTGGTTCACGTACTGGTTGAGCGCGACGGCGAACTCGCCCGCGGTGATCTTGTCGTTGATGGTGCCGTGCCCGTCGATGACGGTCACGCCGTTGGTCTTGACGATGTCCTTGATGAGCTGGTCGGCCTTCTCCTGGCCGCGTGATGCGATGAGGCCCTGGTACCACTCGATGTCGCTGTCGTCGATGATGATCTGACCCTTGAACTGCGGCTTCAGGAAGTCCTCGTACTTCGTGATGTCGCCCTTCTTCACCTTGCTGGTGTTGAACTGGACGATGTTCCAGTTGGTGTAGATGCTGAACCAGAGCCCGTCCTTGTCCTTCACGTCATCCGGGATCTTCTGGGCGTTCGGCGGGAAGTACTTGAGCGAGAGACCGGCCGGACCGAGCAGGTGCGTGCTCGTCGTCGCCACGACGTCGAAGTTGTTCTTGTTCCCCTGCGCCTCGGTGAGGATCCGGCTGATCAAGGCGCTCTCGCTGGCCCGGATGTAGTTCGCCTTGATCTTCGGGAATGCCTTGGTCCAGATGTCGAGGAGCGGCTTCGCCTCTTCCTCGTTGATGGACGAGTAGAGGTTCACCTCGGTCTCGTTCGCGGCGGTCGCGGCGTCGTACAGCTTCGTCGCCTCGGCGGCCTCGTTGAACGCGCCGGCGGCGGAAGGAGCCGTCGTGGCCGCCGAGGTCGCGGCGGGCGCGCTGGGCGCGGACGTCGCGGCCGGGCCACCGCCGCCGCACGCTGCCGCGATGAGCGCACCGCTGAGCGCGAAGGTCGCGAATCGAAGGATCCGGCTCATGTCGCCCCCTCCTCCGGCCCGCCTGGAGCGCGAGGCCGGTCTCGCGTCGGAGCATACCGAGGCTTTGGGCCATTGGTAAGACCTTTGTTCCGCGCGGCGGGTAGACTCGTCCCTGGCTGCGGATCTCGCATCGCGAACATGGAACAGGGGGTGGCTCGTTCGTGGCGCCCTTCACCGATCGCATCGAGCCCAAGGACTTCGAGAAGATGCCCAAGGAGTACCAGGAGCTCCTCACCCGCCTGCTCGCGATCCAGGCCGACTGCGAGATCGGCGGTCCGCACATCTACGTCGACCACTGGACGCTGCGCGCGCCGACGGTCGACGACCAGTGGCGCGTCGCGCGCATCGCGGCGGAGGAGATCGACCACTGCCGCAAGTTCCTGCGGATGCTCCAGCTCATCGACATCGACCGCTCCGACATCCTCACGCGGCCGCGCTCGAAGCGCGAGGTCGACGCGTTCAAGGAGGACATGCCCGAGTGGGCCGACTTCGCGGCGTTCGGGATGCTCATCGACAAGGTCGGCCAGTACCAGCTCGACGAGATGGTGGGCTCGTCCTTCATGCCGGTCGACAACTACCTGGATGTGATCCTCCGGGAAGAGAAGGGCCACATCGCGTACGGCCAGCAGAAGCTCGAACAGCTCATCGCGAGCGGACCCGAGGGCAAGGACGCGGCGCAGAGGTCCGTCGATCGGTGGTACAGGGTGGGCTTGGACATGTTCGGAAGGTCCGGGTCCGCGCGCACGGAGCGCTACATCGACTGGGGCCTCAAGAAGCGCACGAACGAAGAGGCGCGCCGCCAGTACATCGCGGAGGTCGAGCCGCAGATCGCGTCGCTCGGACTCGTCGTGCCCGACCGGCTCGAGGGGCGCCGGTACCTCTAGTCCCGCGGTATTCGCTTTCGCTCGTACGAACGTCGCTCGTCCTCATGCGCGACCAAGCTCGCGCCCTCGTCCTCGCTAGTTCGTAGGCGGACCGCCGGCGTCGCGAGGTCGATCCGCGGCGCGAGCCCGCGCCAGTAGGAGCGCTCGCCGGTCATCGCCTGCACGTGGCCGTCCCACTCGAAGTTGAACGCCTCGAGCCCGAGCTTCACCGCGGCGCGCACCCGGTCCTGCGTCGGCTCGTCGCGCGCGAAGCGCCGGATCGCCTCGATCTGGCGGTCGCCGTGCCCGGTGTCCTGCTCGGCGTGCAGCTCGTACGTCGCCGCGGCGCGCGCGCTGAAGCCGTAGTGCTTCGTCATCGCCTCGAACAT
>DASWDY010000213.1:0-9328 GCA_036395035.1 Candidatus Limnocylindria bacterium | reverse complement strand
TCGCCGAACGGAACGACGCGGACGGCCACGGTCAGCGGCGCGTGACCGGACGGACCGCGACCCCGGCCGCGCGGAGCGCTTCCCGCACGGCGCGCGCGATCGCGGCCGCGCCCGGCGTATCCCCGTGGACGCAGATCGTGTCGACCTCGAGCGGCAGCCAGCCGCCACTGGACGTGCGGACGCGCCGGTCGCGTGCGATCGAGACGGCCTGCTCCGCCGCGACGGCCGGATCCGTGTGCACCGACGCGGGGAGACGCCGCGAGCGCAGCGTGCCGTCCGGCTCGTAGGCGCGGTCGGCGAAGCCCTCGCGCGCGACACGGACGCCGAGACGCTCGGCTGCACGCTCCATCGCCGAACCCGGTGGCGCGAACAGCAGCAGGTCCTCGTCGAACGAGCGCACGGCCTCGGCGATCGTCGCCGCGACGGCGTCGTCGCGCTCGCCGCCGTTGTACAGCGCGCCGTGCGCCTTCACGTGGGCGAGGGCGACCCCGCTCTCGTGGGCGACGCGCCGCAGCGTCGCGAGCTGCTCGCGCAGGTCCGCGAGCAGCGCAGCGGGACCGATGTCGAGCGGCACGCGGCCGAAATTGGCGGGGTCCCGGTACCCGGGATGCGCGCCGACCGCCACGCCGTGACGGAGCGCGAGCTCGGAGGTGCGCCGCATCGTTGCCTCATCGCCGGCGTGCGCGCCGCAGGCCACGTTCGCGGACGTGACGTGCGGCATGAGCTCCTCGTCGGTGCCGGCGCCCTCGCCGAGATCGCTGTTCAGGTCGACGGCGGCCATCGCGCGCGGACGCTATCGCAGCGACGCTAGGTGGCGGCGGCGTCCTTCCGCGGCCGGACGTACGTCGTGCGGCGCGGCGCCTCGGGGAGCGAGAGGTGCTTGTAGTCGTGATCCGCGATCTCGTGCGCCGTGCGCGCCGCGCTCCCGGCGGTCAGCGCTGCCATGGAGGTCTGGTCCTCGACCTGGAACGTCCGCTCGCAGCCGGCGAACCGGCACGGGAACCCGCTCGATCGCATGACGTCCCTCCCTGTGTTCCTTACCAGCCTACTCCGTCCCCGGGCGCGCAGACCGAGTTCCGACCTCGCTCGGGGGAAACCCCCTCGCTCGGCCCGGGTGCTCGACCTCGTCGCTCTGGCGCCTCGGTCTGCGCGCCCGGGGACGTTGTCCGCCTTAGATGAACAGCGGCGCGAGCACCAACGTGATCGTGGACAGCAGCTTCACGAGAACGTGGAGGCTCGGGCCGGCCGTGTCCTTGAACGGGTCGCCGACCGTGTCGCCGACGACCGCGGCCGCGTGCGGGGCCGTGCCCTTGCCGATGACCTTGCCGAGCTCGTCCTTCAGCTCGCCGAGCTCGATGTACTTCTTCGCGTTGTCCCACGCGCCGCCGCCGTTGTTCAGCACGGTCGCGAGGATGACGCCGGCCATCGTGCCGACCATCAGCATCGCCGCCTCGGCCTCGGCCTTCAGGACGACGCCGACCAGGATCGGCGCGCCCACCGCGAGGAGCCCGGGCGCGATCATGTTCCGTAGCGCGGATGCCGTCGTGATGTCCACGACGCGCGCGTAGTCCGGCTTCTCGGCCCCGGTCATGATCCCAGGGTGCTCGCGGAACTGGCGGCGGACCTCTTCGATGATCGCGCTGCCGGCCTTACCGACGGCGCGGATAGCGAGCGAGGAGAACAGGTAGACGAGCATCGCGCCGAGCAGGCCGCCGATGAACACGTCGACCTTCGCGAGGTTGACGGCGTCGAACGCCTTGCCCGTGAGCTGCGAGACGCGCTCGAGGTAGGCCGAGAACAGCAGGAACGCCGCGAGGGCGGCCGACGCGACGGCATAGCCCTTGGTGAGCGCCTTGGTCGTGTTGCCGGCCGCGTCGAGGCGGTCGAGCCGGTCGCGCGTCTCGTGCGGCGCCTGCGCCATGGTCGCGACGCCGGCCGCGTTGTCGGTGATCGGGCCGAACGTGTCCATGGCGAGGATGAACGCCGCGCTCATGAGCATGCCCATGGTCGCGACGGCGGTGCCGAAGATGCCACCGTGGCCGGTCGATGTGATCCCCGTCTGGATGGCCCACTGCTCGCCGAACTTGAACGCGGCGAACAGCGCGACGCTGATCGCGATGATCGAGGGCGCGGTCGTCTCGAACCCGACCGCCATGCCCGAGATGATCGTCGTCGCGGGACCCGTCTTGGCGGCCTGCGCGATCTCGCGCACCGGCCGGTACGAGCCCGACGTGTAGTACTGGGTGATGTAGACGAACGCGAGGCTCGTGAGGATCCCGACGACGCCCGCGTAGAAGAACCAGATCCCGCCGCCCTTCTCGTTCAGCATCGCATTCGTGCTCACGTACATGAAGACGATCGAGAGGACGAGGGTCACGTAGTAGCCCAGGTTGAGCGAGGACATGGGATCCCCGGTCTCGCGCCCGCGCACCGTGAAGATGCCGATGACGCTCGCGATGAGGCCGAAGGCACGGACGACGAGCGGGAAGAGGATCCAGAGGATGTTGCCGGTGGCGATGAAGATCGCGACGCCGAGGATCATCGCGCCGATGTTCTCGGCGGCGGTGGACTCGAAGAGATCGGCGCCACGGCCAGCGCAGTCGCCGACGTTGTCGCCGACGAGGTCCGCGACCACGGCCGCGTTGCGCGGATCGTCCTCGGGGATCCCCGCCTCGATCTTGCCGACGAGGTCGGCGCCGAGGTCGGCGGCCTTCGTGTAGATACCGCCGCCGAGCTGCGCGAACAGCGCGACGAACGACGCGCCGAAGCCGAAGCCGACGATCGTGAACGGCGCCTCGGCCGGGCGCGCGAAGCCGTTGTAGGCCATGAAGATCACGAACACGCCGATGAGCGAGAGCGCGACGACGAGGATCCCGGAGACGGCGCCGCCGCGGAGCGAGATCCGCAGAGCGTCGGCGAGGCTCGTGCGGCCCGCCGCCGCCGTGCGCACGTTCGACTTCACGGCGACGAACATGCCGATGATCCCGGAGAGCATCGACGCGGTCGCGCCCACGAGGAACGCGAACGCCGTCTTCAGCGCGAGCTCCTCGCGCCCGCCGGGGTGGTCGGTCAGGCCAGGGACGCTCTCGAAGGCGTAGATGACGAGGCCGATGACGATGGCGCCACCCAGGGCGAGCAGCGCGATGGTCCGGTACTGGCGCTTGATGAATGCGACGGCGGCCACGTAGATGGCGGCGGCGACCTCCTGCATCTCGGGCGTGCCGGTGTCGCTCTTGAGGACGTCATAGGCGAAGTACGCGGCGACGGCGAGCGCGACGAGGCCCGAGAACGGGACGACCCAGAGGAGCGGTGACGCGTCCAAGCAAAGCCCTCCTACATAAAGGGGGTGACAAGAAAGGAGCGCTCGACCCGACGGAGGGGTCCGCAGCGCTGTCGCTCAGCATATGCTGAAGCGACATGGCCGGTCAAAAGAGCCCCAAGCAGCAGGCCAAGGCCGAGGCGTCGGAGAAGGCGAAGAGCGCCGACCGCGACTGGCTGACGACGGCCGAGCTCGCGACGAAACTCGGCTGGCGCGAGCACTCACTGCGCGACGCGCTCCGCGAACGTCAGCTCGAGGGCGTCCACCGCACGGCGTTCGGGTACAAGATCGATGCGGCTGCGGTGGGACCGATCCAGAGCACGCTCGGTACGGCGCCCCCGAAGGGCAACTCGTCCCTGAAGGCGAAGCCGAAGAGCTAGTCAGGATGGCGCGGCCGGCGCCATCCTGACTAGGTCTGCTTCCGGAGCCTCGCCGGAAGGATCTGCAGCTCCTCGCGGTATTTCGCCACGGTCCGGCGCGCGAGCCGGATGCCATGGTCCTCGCGCAGCTTCTCGACGATCTCCTGATCGGAGAACGGCCGCCCGGTGTCCTCGGCCGAGATGATGTTCTTGATGACGTCCTTCACGCCGAGCGAGGCCGTGAAGAACAGCGAGAACGGCACGACCTGGCCGCTCGGGAGCAGCACGAACTTCCCCGCGGTGGCGCGGCTCACCGTGGACTCGTGCATGCCGATGCGCTCGCCGACCTCCGCGCGCGTGAGCGGCCGGAGCTGCTGGATGCCCTTCTCGAGGAAGTCGCGCTGGCACTCGACGATGACCTGCGTGATGCGGCCGATGGTCTGCCGCCGCTGGTTGATGTTGTCGATGAAGAACTTCGCGCGCGTGACGTACTCGCGGATGTGCTGCCGCTCCTGGTCGTTCATCTCCGGCGCGGCAACGGCGGCGCCGCGCGCGGCCTGCAGCTTCCCGACGAGCTCGCGGTAGACGGGATTCACGCGCAGCGAGAAGCGGCGTGACTCGATGACCTCGACCTCGAACTCGCCGTCCTCATTCTTCGCGATGATCACATCGGGCCGCAGCCCGGAGCGCTCGCCGCCGAGCTCGCCCGCGGGTCCCTGCGCGAAGGCGTGCGCCGGGTACGGCGTGAGGTTGGTCTTCACGTACTCCCACGCGGCCTGCACCTCTTCGCGGGAGACGTGGAGCGCCTGCGCGATGTCGCCGAACTTGTGCTCGCCGAGCTCGCGGAGATGCGAGCCGACGATCGTGCGCGCGTGCGGGGGGACCTCTTCGCCGATCTCCTCGAGGCGGTCCATCTGGATGAGGAGGCACTCGCGCGTGTCGCGCGCGCCGAGCCCCCATGGCTCGATGGACTGGATCGCGCGCAGTGCCTGCTCGGCGTCCTCGATCGTCACGCCCGCCTCGCTCGCGATGCCAGCGAGGTCCTCGACGAGGTATCCCGCGTCGTTGAGGTCGCCGATGATCTGCTCCGCGACGGGCTGCAGGCGCTTCGCGACGAGGACCCGGACATGCCAGCTGAGGTATTCGCCGAGCGTCATCTCCGCTTCCGCGCGGGCGATGGGGTCGAACTCCTCGTCGTCCTCGTCGCGGAGCATGAGGTTCGTGCCCTCGAGCGGCTCGTTGTCCATCGTGTAGGACGTCTGGCCGCCCTTCACGCCGGTCCCGAAGCAGCGCATGCAGACACGCCCGGTCAGCTCGCCGCCGCAGAGCGGGCATACGGGCGCCTCTTCCAGGTCGAGGGCGGGGTTCTCTTCGAGCTCCTGGTTGATGACGTCCTGCAGCTCCATCGAGGACAGCTGCAGGATGTAGTTCGCGGCGATCTGCTTCGGTGTGACCTTGAGCTGCTGTGTCGGAAGGAGCCTGATGTCCACCGGTCGGTCTACCCTATCGCACGCCGCATGCCAGCTGAGCTTCCGCTCGTTCCGTCGGCGATCGCGCTGGCTACCAGCGCTCTCCTGTTCTTCATCCCGCGGCGGAACGGGCTCACGCATCTTCTCGCGATCGTCCTCATCGTGCTCGGCGCCGCGCTGCCGCTCGCGCTCGATCCGCTCATCGATCCGTCACGCGCCGCGGGTCGCGCCCTATGGCAATGGTCGGCGGTCGGCGGTCCGACGATCCAGGCGTCGTACCGACTCGACGCGCTGTCCGCGGTCGCGCTCGCGCTCGTCGTCGCCTACGCGGGCGCCGCGATGGCGACCGCGGGCCGCGCCGAGCGCCGGCATCCCGCGCTCGCGTCGCTGATCCTCGCGAGCGGCCTCGTCACCATCGCGCTCGTCGTGACGGACGACCTCGTCGCGGCGATCGTCGTCCTCGCGGTGGTCGCCGCGCTCACCGTCCTCGCGCTGCTCGCCGTCGCGCCGGCCGCGGCGACCGCGCGTGCGGCGGCCTATCTCTCGATCGGCCTGCAGGCGTGGGTGCTCGCGGCGATCCTCGTGTCGCGCAGCGGCAGCCCGACGTTCGTCCTCGGCGCGGTGCCGGAGAGCGCCGTCACGGCGGGGGCGATGCTCGCGGCCACCCTCGGCGCGCTCCTCTTCGCGGGGCTCTATCCGGTCGTCGCGTGGAGCGTCACGCCGCACGACGGCGCGCGCGACCCGGGTCCGCTCGGGAGCCTCGTGCTGATGCCCGCGGGGATCGGCGCGACGTTCCTCCTCATCCGCCTCCTCGGCGCGAGCGGCCTCGTCACGAGCGACATCACGCTGCCGGAGCTCTCCCTCGAGGTCCGGCTCGCGATCGTCGTCCTCGTGCTCCTCTCGGTCGCGGTGGCGCTCGCGGCGAGCGGCCGCGTCCCGATGCGGCCGATCGCGGTCGGCATCGTCGCGGTCGTCCTCGTCGCCGCCCTGCCGTATCTCGGATGGGCGCACGTGGTGCTCATCGCCGCGATCCTCACGGTCGGCTACGCCGGCGTCGTCTCGCTCGCGCTGCCCGAGCAGTGGGAGGCCGTGCGGAGCGATCTCGCGCTCGTCGCGATCTGGATCGCGATCGCGACGGGCTCGCCGCTCGGCATCGCCGGCGGGATCGTCGCGCTCTTCGCGCGCGCGGCCGCGGCGTTCGCGAGCTCGCTGTGGCTGGTGCCGCACCGCGACTACGTCGCGCTCGTCGGCGGCTCCGCGGTCTTCGTCGCGGGCGCGATCGTCGTCGGCGCGGGGGCGCTCACGTCAGCCGATCCGGTCGCGAAGGCGCTCGCGGTGACGGCCGCCGTCCTCCTCGTCGTGCTCGAGCTCGCCCAGGTGGGGCGGCGCTTCCGCGTCGCGAACGTCCCGGCGGACCTCGACATCGCGTCCGCGGTGGTGGCGTTCCTCCTTGCGCTCCTGGCGACGATCGTCGTCGTGCCCCTCGAGGCCGACCTCCGCCGGCACCTCCCTGCCCCGGCTGCGATCTCCGTCGCGCACATCGCGGCGATCGCCGTCGGCGCCGCGCTCGCCGTCGTCCTCGCGCGGACGGTGCGACCGCTCGTCCCGTACTTCGAGGCCGCGGCGGAGCGCTCGGAGCCGGCGGTGCGCGCGCTCGACCCGGCCCCGATCGGCGTCGGCGCGTTCCGCGCCATCGAGGCGGCCGCGACGCGCTCGAGCGTCGCGTTCGGGATCTTCGAGCGTCGGGCCGGTGTCTGGCTCGCGACCGCGGTCATCGTCGGCCTGCTCGTCTGGGCCGTGCGCTAGTGGCCGCGTAGGTGGTCCTGCTCGCGGCCGTCGCGCTCACGACCCTGCTCGCGAACGGCGCGACGCGCCTCCGCTTCACCGCTCTCGCGTTCTTCGCGGTGTCGATCAGCGCGAACGTCATCGCGGCCGGCGCGACGACCGCGGCGCAGGTCGCCGTCCTCGCGGTGGCGGGCCTCGCCGCGGCGGGCATCCTCTTCATCAGCGCGCGCGACGGCAACTACGGCGAGGATCCCGGCTGGCGTCTCTGGGTCGCGACGCTCATCGCCGCGATCGCCACGCCCGCCGCGTTCGCGTCGTTCCGCACGATCACGGGCGAGGCCGTCACGGACCTGCCGCTCTTCGCCGCGGACAGCGGCAGCGTCGTCGTGCAGGTCGCATCGTTCTGGCTGCTGAGCTCGGGCACGGCGATCCTCGTCACGGCGCGCAGCGCGGTGCGCACGTCGCTCGGCGCGCTCCTCATGCTCACCGGGGTCCAGCTGCTCATGCGCTACGCGCCGGGCCCGCAGCTCGAGCTCACGATCGCCGTCGCCTGGGTCGAGCTCGTCGTCGCCCTCACCGGTGCGTTCCTCATCGTCAACGAGCGCGCGGTGCGCGAGTGACCATCACGATCGCGTCGCCGCTCGTGCTCCTCGCGCTCATGGCGCCCGTCGTCTTCCTCGTCCGCAAGGTCGTCGTGCTCGCCGCGGTGCTCACGCTCCTCACGCTCGCGGCCGCGGCCGCGATGATCGCGATCGCGCCCGATGCCGCGACGGCGCAGCTGCTCTCGCTCGAGCTGCGCCTCTCCCCGCTCGGACGCCTCGCCGCCGTCGCGCTGCTCGCGACGACCGGCGTGATCGTGGCGGACGTGTGGCTCGACGAGCCCGCGTACAACTTCTTCCCGACGGCGCTCGGCGTCGGCGCCGTCGTCGTCGCGGTGCTCCTCCTCACCACGCCCCTCGCGACGTACGCGGTCCTCCTCATCGGCTTGCTCCTGCCGGTGGGCTCGTTCACCTTCCAGATCCACCGCAACCGCAGCGTCGAGGCGGCGATCCGGCACTTCGCGTTCGTCTCGCTCGGGGGCACGATCGGCCTCGCCGCCCTCGCGCTCGCGGCGAGCCTGCCGCGCGATCAGCCGCAGTCGACGTTCGTCCTGCTCGTCGTCGTGCTGTACGTCGCGTTCGCGCTGAAGCTCGCGGTGATCCCGTTCCACACGCACGCGGCGCTGCTCGCGGCCGAGGCACCCGCGACCGCCCTCGCGCTGTACTTCGGCGTCCTCACGCCGGTGACCGTCATCGCGTTCGTCCAGATCCTCACCCAGGCGGGCCTCCTCCCCTCGCTCCTCCAGCTCGCGAAGGTGCAGGACCTGCTGCTCGGGATCGGCGGGCTCTCCGCGGTCGGCGGCGCGCTGCTCGCGACGGGCGCGACGGACCTGCGGCGGCTCGTGGTCTGCTCCGTCATCTCGGACCTCGGCATCGCCCTCGTCGGCATCGGCACGTTCTCGGGGCCGGGGATCGTCGGCGGGATCGCCATCGCGCTCGCGACGGGCGCGAGCGCGACGCAGCAGCTCCTGGCAGCGGGCACGCTCGAGCGCCGCGCGGACGGCGGTCCACCTCGCGCCGCCCGCGCGCCGCTCGCGGCCGCGGCCTTCGTCGCGGGCGGCATCGGCCTGATCGGCGCACCGCCGGTCGTCGCCTTCCCCGGGCGCTTCTACGTCGAGCTGATGGCGTACTCGTTCGCGACGTGGCTCGGCGCGGCGCTCGTGCTCGCGACGCTGCTCCTGCTCATCGCCCAGCTGCGCGTCGCGCTCGGCCTCTTCGCGGAGGGACTGCCGTCCTGGCGCCCGGAGCGGCGCCCGGTCGCGGGCATCGCGGGCGCGGTCATCTTCGCCGGACTGCTCGCGGGCGGCATCGCGCCCGACGCGTTCCTGCGGCCGATCGCCGCGTTCGCCGAAGAGTTCCTGCGCGCGCTCCGTCCGCTGTAGGCGGATACCCTCGGGGCATGGACCTGCGCGACCCGGTCGTGCTCCAGGGCCTCGCCGCGACCGGCGGCGCGACCGCGATCGTCGCCGGGGCGGTGTGGTGGCTGTACGTCTCGTCGGGATCGTCGCGCTCGCGTCGGCCTACGAGCTGCTCGCGCTCCCGGGGGACGCGCTGTGGCACGAGATCTTCGGCATCGATCTCACCGCGTGGAGCCCGCCCCACGTCACGATCTCGCTGATGATGGCGGTCGTCCTCGTGGGCGCGGCCGCCATGCTCGTCGATGCGCACGAGCGCGAGCGCGTCGCGCGCCCGACGGTCCCCGCGGTCCTGCTCTGCGGCCTCGCGCTCAACGTCCTCTCTCTCATCGGCGTGCTCGAATGGGAGCTGCCCGTGGCGCTGACGGCGCAGGTGGCCGCG
>DASWDY010000212.1:0-14859 GCA_036395035.1 Candidatus Limnocylindria bacterium | reverse complement strand
TCCTCCTTGAGCGAGACGCTCACGCCGGCAGCGGCCCCGTTCCCCAGCGCCGGCGCAGGTACGGCGTCCGGTCCTCGAACGCGAGGGCCTGCTCTTCGACGAGGCGCTCCGCCTCGGCGGTCGTCATGTCGCGCGCGTCGTCGATGAACGCGGCGACGCGGCCGAAGTACAGCGGGACGAGCGACCGCACGTACGCGCCCGTGCGGTCGGGGCGACGAGCCGAGGCGACGAGCAGGTCGTAGACGAGGGTCGCCCACGTCGTGCCGCCGAGCGCGCGCGGGACGTCGGCCTCGAGCGCGGAGCGGACCGCGCTCATCGCGTCCGTCGAGATCGCCCCCTCCCACACGGCGACCGCATCTGCCGCGCCCTCGCGGAACTTGCGCACGAGGAGGTCACGGTCCACGCGGATCTCCTCGGGGTCGACGACCTGCACGTCGCCGATGAGGGGGACGTCGCTCGATCCGGTCCGCTCGGCGCGCCAGCGCTCCGCGTTCGCGGCGGCGAGCCGGAACGCGGTACCGACGACCTGCGTGAACATCGGCGCGAGGTCCGCTCCGGGGTCCTTCGGATCGTGGATCTTCGCCCCGAGGAAGGCCTGCGCGACCCGCGCGCCGCGCGCGAGCGCCGTCGTCGTCATGTACACGTCGATGCCGAACCGCGCGACGTCGGTCTCCCACACGTCCATTCCAACGCTCGCTCGGGGGGACCCCTCGCTCGCGCTCGGGTGCTCGACCTCGTCTTCGCTCGGTCTGCGCGCCCGAGGGACGAAAGCCCCGCCTTCGAGAAAGGCGCGGGCGAGGTCGCCGGTGAATCCGAACTCGCCACCGATCGGCTGGCGCACGCGCTTGCCGTACAGCGCGCGCGTGAGCGGGTACGCGATCGTGTTCGTGATGGTCCCGTCGTGCTTGTGCCGCGAATAGAGCGGGGTGACGTAGTCCGTATGGCCGGACGCGACGGGACCGAGGAGCCGCTCGATCCACTGGGGCGTGATGCTGCGCAGGTCGCTGTCCACGACCGCGCACGCGCTCACGCCGAGCTCGGCCGCGGCTTCGAAGATCGCGCGGAACGCGGATCCCTTGCCCGGCAGCCCGCGGTACGCGCCGACGATCGCCGGCTGGCCATCAAGGGCTTCGCGCACGACATCCGTCGTGCCGTCGTTCGATCCGCCGTCGGCGTTGACGACGACCGCGCGCATCCCCTGGAACGACGTGCGCAGACCCTGCACGACCGTGCGCACGACGTGCCCGATCGTCCCCGCGTTGCGGTAGCTGGGGATCCCGACGAGGATGTCGGCGGTCCCCACCTCGTCGAGCGCGCTGGTCATCAGATCGTCGAGCGCAGTGTCGTTCGGCATCGTCCCTCCCGATCCCGACCCTCGCCCTTCCTGTACGCGATGATAGGGAACGACTTGCTCGAAGCCCTCGAACGGCTCGTCATCCCATTCCTCGAGTCCCTGTACACGGCATTCGGCTATGCAGGTGTCGTGCTCGCGATGGCGATCGAGAGCGCGGCGATCCCGCTGCCGAGCGAGCTCATCCTCCCCTTCGCCGGCTGGATGGTCTCGCGCGGGCTGACCGAGCCCGTCAGCGCGGCGCCGTGGTCGTACTGGGGCGCGGTCGTCGCGGGCGTCCTCGGCAACACGCTCGGGTCCGTCCTCTCGTACTACGTCGGCCGGCTCGGCGGGCGGCCGCTCCTCGAGCGCTACGGCCGGTACGTCCTCATCAGCGCCCACGACCTCGAGGTCGCGGATCGCTGGTTCGCGCGGTGGGGCGAAGCGACGGTCTTCTTCTCGCGGATGCTCCCGATCGTCCGCACGTTCATCTCGGTCCCGGCGGGCGTCGCGCGGATGCCGGTGTGGCGCTTCCTCGCCTTCTCCGTGCTCGGCGCGGTCCCGTGGGCGATGGTGCTCGTTTGGGGTGGCATGGTGCTCGGCGACAACTGGCTGCAGGTGAAGTCGGCGCTCCGCGGCCTCGACTACGTCATCGTCGCCGCGCTCGCCGCGGCGGTGGGCCTGTTCATCTGGCGCCACGCGCGCCGCTGATGGAGCAGGTCCTCCGCGCGCTCGGCGACCTCGATGCGCGCCTGTATCTCGCGATCGTGGGCTCGCGCAACGCGGTGACCGCGGCGCTCGCGATCGGGCTCGCGACCGTGAACATCTTCGGCGCGGTCTGGTGGCTCTTTGGCCTCGCGGGTCTCCGCGCGCGCGGCATCGGGCGACGGGGCCGCGCGATCGTGCTCACGGTCGCGCTCGGCATCGCGCCGGCGTGGCTCGTCGCGGATGTGCTGAAGAACGTATTCCAGCGTCCGCGGCCGTTCATCGCGATCCCCGGGATCGATCTCCTCATCTCGGCGCCGACCACGTCCTCGTTCCCATCCGGTGACACCGCGGGTGCGTTCGGCGCGGCGGTCGCGCTCGGACATGCGCTGCCGCGGCTGCGCTGGCCCGCGCTCCTGATCGCGATCGGCATCGCCCTCGCCCGGATCGCGACCGGTGTGCACTACCCCGGCGACATCGTCGCCGGCGCGGCGATCGGCGTCGCGTTCGGCACTGCGGCGCCGTTCGTCGCGGCCGAGATCTTCCGGCGGCTCCCGTGGACGATCTACGTCGTCCCGCACACCCACTGGGACCGCGAGTGGTACTCGCGCTTCGAGACGTACCGCGAACGCCTGGTCCGCATGGTCGGCAAGCTCCTCGACCTCATGGAGCGCGACGAGCGCTTCACCCAGTTCACGTTCGACGGCCACACGATCTGGGCGGAGGATCACCTCGCGATCCGGCCGGACGACCGGCAGCGCATCGAGCGGCTCGTGCGCTCGGGCCGGCTCCTCGTCGGACCGTGGTACGTGCTCGCGGACTACCTCCTCGTCTCCGGGGAATCCATCGTGCGCAACTTCCAGGAGGGCCTTCGCGTCGCCGGCGAGCTCGGGCGCGCGATGCGCGTCTGCTACGTTGCCGATCCATTCGGGCATCCGGCGCAGATGCCGCAGATCGTCCGCGGCTTCGGATACACGACATATGTCTTCGCGCGCGGCGTCGGCGACGAGGGTGAGGAGCTCGGCAGCGAGTTCCAGTGGGAGGCGCCGTCGGGCGACCGCATCGTCGCGTCGCACCAGGTCGCGCACTACGACAACGCGCTCGGGCTCGTCGGGGAGGGGGACGAGACCCCCGAGCGCCTGCGGCGGCGCGTGCGCCGCCTGCTCCCGCGGCTCATGCGCGTCATCGTCCCGTACGCGCAGACGGACGGCCTGCTGTTCATGGTCGGCACGGATCACACCGAGCCCTACGAGCGTCTGCCCGAGGCGGTCGAGGCGATCCGCGCCGCCCAGCCCGCATCCGCAGCGCGCATCGCGGGGCTCGAGGCGTTCGGCGAGTCGCTGCGCACGCCGCCCGGCGTCCTCGCGGGCGAGATGGTCGCGGGGAAGTACCGGCCGATCCTGCGCGGCGTCAACTCGACGCGCGTCTGGATCAAACAGGCCAACGTCGCGTGCGAGCGGCTCCTGCTCGAGCGGTGCGAACCGCTCGACGCCCTCAGCGGCGGCGGCATGCGCGACCGGATCCGATCGCTCTGGCGCACGCTCCTCGAGAACCATCCGCACGATTCGATCTGTGGCTGCGGGATCGACGACGTGCACGATCTCGACATGCCGCCGCGCTTCGAGCGCGTTCGGCGCGAAGGCACCGAGATCGCGGCGGAGCTGGCGGCGCGCCTCGCCGGAGCGGGGGAGCGCAGCGTCGTGTGGAGCGTGCTGCCGTGGGAGCACCGCGCCGTCGTCGAGGCCGACGGCCGGCCGACGCTCGTGCGCTGCGCCGGGCTCGGCGTGGCACCCCTCGAGGCCGTCGCGGGCGGCGCTGTCCGCTCGCCCGAGGAGGGCGTGCTCGAGAACGGCCGCCTCCGCGTCGAGGTGGGCCCGGACGGCACGTTCGCCGTCACCGACCTCGCGTCTGGCCAGCGCTGGCACCGGCTGAACGTGCTCGTCGACGACGGCGACCGGGGCGACGAATACACCTATTCATATGCGGGACCGACCGTGGAGGGCGCCGCCCTGGGCGGCAGGCGCACGACGGCGGTGTCCGGCGACCGCGGGACGGTCGTCGTCGAGACCGTCGCTCGCCTCCCCGCGGGGCTGCGTCCCGACCGGTTCGCGCGCGTGGCCGATATCGTCGACTGCGCGCTCCGCATCGAGGTCACCCTCGACGCGGACGCCGAGCGCGTCGACGTCATGACCGAGATCGACAACCAGGCCCGCGATCACCGGCTGCGCGTCGAGCACGCCACGAGCACGCGCACGCTCACGCATCTTGCCGGCGTCGCGTTCGCGCTCCTCGAGCGCTCGAACCGCGTGCCCCCGCGACCTGGCTGGGTCGAGCCGCCCACGCTGGAGCGCTGCGTCCACGACATCGTCGCGGTGAACGGACCGACGGGCGGCCTCGCCGTCGGGGTCGACGGCATCCGCGACTACGCGGTGCTCCGCGATGGGGCGACGATCGCGATCACGCTGCTGCGCGGCGTCGGCTGGCTGTCGCGCGGCGACCTTCGCGAGCGCCGCGGTCACGCCGGGCCCGCGCTCGAGACACCGACCGCGCAGTGCACGGGTCCGCAACGCTTCCGCTACTGCGTCGTCCCGCTCACGGCCGATCGGTCCATCGGCGCCGCGTATCGGAGCGTCCGCGAGTCCCTCTCACCGCCGATCGTCGCGCGCGGCGATGGGGAGGCGCGCTGCTTCCTCGCGATCTCGACCCAGCCGGCCGATGCCGTCGCGCACGTCACCGCGCTGCGCGCCGGCGCCGACGGACGTGTCGTCCTGCGCCTCGCATCGCTGTCGGGCGAGCCCGCGAGCGTCACCGTCCGCGCCCACCGCGCGATCGCGGCGGCGTCGTCGGTCGATCTGCGCGAGGGCTGGGGCGACGTCGGGAACACCGGGCTCGACGTGATCCGGACCGCGGCGCCGCTCGACATCCATCCCGACGGCAGCGCGACCGCGCGCCTGCAGTCGTTCGAGATCGGGACGTGGCTCGTGACGCTCGCCTGAGCTCCGGTCTATCGACCGACCGTATGGTATTCGTTGACGTCGGCCGTGTATCGACCTACACGTACCAGGCATCGGGTCTCGTCGCCACGCTCGCCTACCCGAATGGGATGAGCGCGACGTACACGTATGACCGCGCGCAGCGCCTCACGCGGGTCGCGAACGCGGTCGGTCCGCTCGCGATCACGACGCACGCGTACACCCTCGACGCCGAGGGCAACAGGACCGCCCTCGACGAATTCGTCAGCGGGATCGACCTGCCGCCGTTGCAGTGGTCACCGAGCGTCCAGGTGAACGACGTCGCGACCTCCCAGCAGGACCGTCCGGCCATCGCGCTCGGCCGTGATGCGGCGACGTATCTCGTCTGGGACGACTACCGCAGCGGCTCCAACGGCGATATCTACTTCTCGCGCCGCGATCCGACCACCGCTGCGTGGAGCGCGAACCGGCGCGTGAACGATGATGCGACAGGGCGGACGCAATGGCGGCCGTCGATCGCGATCGACGGCTCGAACGACGCGTACGCCGCGTGGCAGGACGACCGCGACGGCAACCGCAGCCCCGATACGAACATCTACTTCTCGAAGCGGACCGCGTCGACGGGCACATGGAGCGCGAACGTCCGCGTGAACGACGACACGCGCGGCTCGGCGACGCAGAGCGAACCGAAGATCGCCGTGACGGCCGATGGTGCGGCGGTGGCCGTCTGGAGTGACTTCCGCTCGAACCAGTGGAACGTGTACTCGGCGCGCCTCACGGCCGGCGGGTCGACGTGGTCCGCGAACATCCGCGTGACCGACAACACGAGCTCGCGCAAATGGACGCCGGACCTCGTGGTCGGGCCGGACGGCACCGCGTACGCGGTCTGGGAGGACGACCGCGGCGGGAACTCGGACGTCTGGTTCGCGAAGCTCCCCGCGGGCGCGTCGGCGTGGACGGCGAACCAGAAGTTGAGCGACGATCCGGGGACCGCCGCGCAGTACGACCCGCACGTCGCGATCGACGCCGCGGGCGACCTGATCGTGGTGTACCTCGACGACCGCGCGCCGGGGACGCACGTGCGGTCGACCCGGCTCCTCGCGGGCACCTCGACATGGGAGCCGAGCCGGACCGCATCCGACGCCGCGGCGATCCCGGTCGCGCTCGCGCTCGGTGTGCGCGCCGACGGCAATGCCTTCGCGGCGTGGCAGGACGCCCGCGGCACCAGCTACGACATCTGGGGCGCCGACTACACCTTCGCGACCAACTCGTGGTCCGCGAGCTCGCTCGTGAGCGACGACCCGGCGAGCAGCGCGCAGATGCGGCCAGCGGCCGCGCTCAGCACGAGCGAGGTCGCGGTCGCCTGGCGGGACGACCGCGTGGCGGGCGGGGACATTCGCGAGCGGCGGAGGACCGCGCAACAGGGGTCGTCCGGAACGTTCGCGTACACGTACGACGGTCTGAACCGTCTCGCGTCGGTCGTCGGCGCGGTCCCCGAGACGTTCTCGTTCGACGCGGCGTCGAACGTCGCGACGCGCACCGGACCCGCCGCGGCGTACACGTACGACGGAGCGAACCGGCTCACCAGCGACGGGATCCGTGCGTTCACCTGGGACGGCGCCGACCGGCTGGTCCAGCGCGGCGCCGATACCTTCGGCTACGACCCGCTCGCGCGGCTCACCAGCTCGACCATCGCGGGGACCGCGCGCACGTACGCGTACAACGGGGACGGGCTGCTGTCGCTGAAGACCGAGGGCGCGAGCACGACGGCGTTCCTGTGGGACCCCTCTCTCGCGCCTGCTGCCCTGATGACGGCGGGGACGGACCGCGTCGTGCACGGGCTCGGGCCGCTCTACGTCGCGCGGTCGGACGGCACGACGCTGACCCTCGCGCGCGACGGCCTCGGCAGCGTGCGCGCCGAGGTGGGCGACCTTGGCCTGGTGAGCCGGTCGTTCCGCTACGCCGCGTATGGAGAGATCGCGCAGGCAAGCCTGCTCGGCGCGACCCCGACGCTGCTCGGCTACGCCGGCGAGCTGCGCGACGGCTCCGGACTCATCTATCTGCGGGCCCGCTGGTACGACCCTGGGGCTGGGCGGTTCATGAGCGCCGATTCGTACGGAGGGGCCGCTGCTGTCCCGGCGTCGCTGAGCCTGTACGGCTACGCGGCAGGTGCTCCGTCACGGCACGTTGATCCGACCGGCCACTGTCTCTGCTTCGTACCCATCGCTGGCGCCGTCATCGGTGGCGTCATCGGCGCGGGCGTGTACCTCGGTACGCACCAGGGCGCCGTCACACCCGGGGGCCTCGCAGGGGCAGTGGCGACCGGCGCGATCACCGGCGCGGTCGCAAGCATCGCTCCTCTTGCTGGCGGGAGCATCGCCATAGGGGCCTTCGGCGCGTCCTCGACGGGGCTGCTCGCGACCGGCATCGCGGCCGGCCTGAACTTCACGGCCGGGACGGTCGGCGCGGCCACCGGCTGGGCGACGGCGAACGCGGTGACCTCGGCGTTCGGAGGTGCCGCGGACTGGACGCCGACCCCCGGGAACTGGCTGATCACCGGTGCCGCGAGCGCAGTGGGCGGATGGGCGGGCAGCGCCGCCTCGCCAATGGTCGGCGTGTATCTGCTGCGCCAGCTCCGATTCGCACCGCACTCGATCATCAGCCAGGGGCCGAACATGTCGCGCCTCCTCGGTTCGGCGTTCTTCGGTTCCCTCCTCGCGAGCGGTATCGATGCGCTGCTTCGGCCAACCTCGCCGGCACCGCCGGACTACTTCTCGAACACGACGATCTCGCCGGTCGGTGGTGGGAAGTGATGACCGAGCGGGCACGCGGAGAGCGTCGCGATCGCATCACCGGCGCGATCGGCGGCATCGGCGCGCTGGTCCTCTTCCTATGGGTCGGCTCGGCGAGGATCGACGGCTTCTGGGCGTCATGGCCGTACCTCGTTCTAGGCGCCGCCTTCATGGCCATCGTGCGGTCTTGGGCCTACTGGTCGCGGTCTGCGTTCGGGACGCTGATCATTGCGCTGACAGCGCTCATCCCATCGCTCGCTGTCGCTCGTGCGGGGGGGCTTGGGCCCTTCGCTATGTACATCGCGGGGTCGATGGCTGTACTTGGAACGCTCGGATACCTACTGCCGCTCCGGCCGCTCAAGTCGACGGGAGTGCCGCGTGAGGAGAGGTCGAAGTGACTTCTGCTCCGGAGGTCTTGGATCCTCGGGTTCCTTGCCTGTCCGAGCGGAGTGCGAGGGGGGAGCGTGAAGGAGTGAGATCGTCTCATCGCGACAGGAGGTCAGCCGCACGCCTGCGTCTCGAGGCGGTACGCAGCGCCACGAACGACCAGCTCTTCAGCCTGACCGACCCCGCGCTGTGGCCGGCCGTGCGCCAGGGACCGCTCGGCCTGCCGCCGCGCGAGTACCGCCCGAGCGAGGTCACGGCCGGACCGGCGCGCGACTCCACCGTCGCGAAGGAGATCGCGAACGCGTGCGGGCGACGCGTGCTCGAGGCCTCCTGGTGGATCGCGCTCTGCCCCGACGGCTCGACGAGCTGCGTGCGCGACCGGCCATCCAGCGCGACGCACCTCCTGTTCGTGCGCCGGCACGGCGAGGCGCTCCTCTGGTGGATCCGCTGAGGGACTGAGCCGTCACCGACCGCGCGGCACGGGAGCGGTGTTCCCGGGCGGCGGCAGATGCTCGCACGCGATGCCGTCGCCGTCCGCATCGAGGCCGTCGGGATCGGTCGGATCCGACCGAAGCGCCGCTTGCGCCGCAGCCTGGTCCGCGAAGTCCGCGCAGTCGCGCTCGATCGGGGCGCGATCCGCCGGGAGCACGAGTCGCGTGGTCGGCACGACGCGGCGCGCGACCCCATCGCCGGTCGGCGCGGGCGGAACGAGCGGCGACGCGGCGGCGCACGCCGTCAGAACGGCCGCGACGCCGATGCCGACGATGAGCCGCATCCACGGAACATTCGGCGCGGGCTTTCCGCGACCGCGTTGCATACTTCGGCGTCGGAGACGACCGAGGAGGCCGGAGGGCCCATGGCCACCGTCACGTACGAGCACGTCGTCAAGAAGTTCGGTGAGGTCACCGCCGTGGACGACCTGAACCTGCAGGTCCGTGACGGCGAGTTCCTCGTGCTCGTCGGCCCATCCGGCTGCGGCAAGACGACCGCCCTCCGGATGCTCGCCGGGTTGGAAGAGCAGACCAGCGGCGACATCTTCATCGGCGACCGGCTCGTGAACGACGTCGCGCCGAAGGATCGCGACATCGCGATGGTCTTCCAGAACTACGCCCTGTACCCGCACATGTCCGTCTACGACAACATCGCCTTCGGCCTGAGGCTGCGCGGCACGCCGAAGGCGGAGATCGAGCGGCGCGTGACGGACGTCGCCGGGATCCTCGGCCTCGCGCAGCTCCTGCAGCGCAAGCCGAAGGAGCTCTCGGGCGGCCAGCGCCAGCGCGTCGCCCTCGGGCGCGCCATCGCGCGCGAGCCAGCGGTCTTCCTCATGGACGAGCCGCTCTCGAACCTCGACGCGAAGCTGCGCATCCAGACGCGGGCCGAGCTCGAGAAGATCCATCAGCGCGTCGGCAAGACGACGATCTACGTGACCCACGACCAGGTCGAGGCGATGACGATGGGTGACCGCATCGTGGTGATGAAGGACGGCCTCCTGCAGCAGATCGGCACGCCGCAGGACCTGCACGACCATCCGCTGAACCTGTTCGTCGCCGGGTTCATCGGTGCGCCCGCGATGAACTTCTTCCCAGCGAAGGCGAGCGGCACCGCGGCGGACACCGGCTTCGCGAACGTCCCGCTGAACGGGCACGCCGAGCGTCTGACCGGGAAGGACGTCATCGTCGGCATGCGGCCCGAGGACATCCATGACCTCGGCCGGACCTCGGCCGAAGGCAAGCTGCCGATCGACGCGACCGTCGAGGTCGTCGAGTACCTCGGCAACGAGCTGCAGCTGCACCTGAGCGCGGCCGGCCAGGCATTCGTCGCGCGCGTGTCGACCGACACGCAGACGCGGCCCGGCGCGGCGCTGCGCGTCGGCTTCGACCTTCGGAAGGTCCACTTCTTCGACACCTCCACCGAGGAGGCCATCCGCTGAGCCTGCGCGGCGCCGTCGAAGCATTCCCGCTCGAGATGGTCCTGCAGCTGCTCGCCGCCACCGAGAAGACGGGACAGCTCGAGGTCCGCGGCGAGAACGAGGAGCAGCGCGGCTTCCTCGGCGTCTCCGGCGGGCGCCTCGTGTCGGCACGGTTCGAGGACGAGGACGGCTACCTCGCGCTCGGTGCGGTGTTCACGATCGTCAGCGGCGACTTCGAGTTCCTCCCGCAAGACCGGATCGACCACGTCGACCTCGAGGGCGACGTCGAGGAGCTGCTCGAGCGCGCGGCCGTCGAGCGCGACCGCGTGCGGAGCATCCGCGAGGTCATCGCGAACGACCGCATGCGCTTCCGCCTGTCCGAGCGCGCGACCGAGCGCGGCGAGATCACCCTCGCGCCGCAGCAGTGGCGCGCCCTCCTGCTCGTGGATGGGCAGCGCGACGTCGAAGCGCTCGCCGCGGAGCTGCAGATGCCGCGACTGGCCGCGCAGCAGCTGCTCGCGGCGCTCGTGCGCGCCGGCCTCGTGGACCCGATCGCACCGGGCGGCGGGCAGGCTGGCGGCGAGCCCTCGCGCGGCTATCGCCGCCTTCCGCCGATGTCGCCGATCCCGCCGACGACGGAGGGGGAGCAGATCGTCCTGCGCGGGCGCCTCCCCGACTTCCCGCTCGAGACGATCCTGCAGCTGCTCGCTGAGACGAAGAAGACGGGGCGGCTCGAGGTCCGCTCGGGGCGTGACCGGTCGACCATCGGGATGTCCGATGGGAGCCTCGTGTCGGCGCAGAGCGGCGAGGAGGAGGGCGAGATCGCGCTCGGTGCCGCGTTCACCGCGCAGGAAGGCGAGTTCGATTTCGTCCCGATGTCCGACGCGCCTGCCGCGAACGTCAGCGGCGCGCTCGATCCGCTCCTCGACCGCGCGACCGACATCCGCGACCGGATCGTGGCGATCCGCGCGCTCATCCCGAACGAGCGCGCAACGTTCACGCTCTCGGAGCGCGCGACGAGGAACCCCGAGATCGTGCTCACGCCGGAGCAGTGGCGCGTGCTCCTCGGGGTGAGCAGCGAACGCGACGTCGGCGGCATCGCGGATCACCTCCGCATGCGCCGACTGCCCGCGATGATGGCGCTCGCCGATCTTGTCCGCGGCGGCTACCTCGATGTCATCCCCGCGACCGAGGAGACATGGCCCTACGTCGAGCGGCGCAAGACGCCGTGGCCCGCGCCAGAGACGGTCGCGGCGGAGCCGGAGGCCGAGGGCGCGCCCGCGCCATCGCCGTGGGAAGCCATCGCCGAAGAGGAAGCGGTCGCGGAGGACGAAGCGGGGGTCGCCGAGGAAGAGATCTCGGAAGAGCCCGCCGTCGAGGAGCCGCTCGCGGAGACGCCGCTCGATCACGAGCCGGTCGATGACGATCGCTTCGCGCCGGTCGAGGGCGTGTTCGGCGCCGCCGAGCCGGCGCCGCCGCCGGCCGCATGGGAGCCGCCGCCACCCGAGACCGCGTCGCCCGAAGCCGAGGCCGCGGCCGCGACCGCGGAAGCGTTCGCGTCCGCGCCGGAGGTCGAGCCCGAGCCGGATCCGCGCCTCGCGGCATTCGGCGAGCAGGCGGCTCCGCCAGCCTGGGAGACGCCGTCCTCAGTCACGCAGCAGGAGCCTTGGGACGTAGTGGGGACACCGGTGCCCGCGGAGCCGGCACCGGCCGAGATCGATCCGCGGCTCGCGGCGTTCGGGGCGCCGCCCGCGCAGCCCGAGGCGCCGGCATGGGAAGCGCCCGCGGCCGAGCCCGCGCCGGTCGAAGCCGAGCCCGCCGCGGCCGAGCCCGCGATCGACTGGACGGAGCGCGCGCGCGCCGAGGAGATCGCCGCGCCGCCTCCACCGCCCGCGCCCGCGCCAGTACCGGCACCCGAGAAGAAGAAGGGTGGCCTGTTCGGTGGGCTCTTCGGCGGCGCGAAGGCGGAGCCGGTGCGGGTCGCGCCCGCCGGGTCACGAGCGGGTCAGCTCGCGACGTTCGCGAACGAGCTCGTCGCCGCGTACAACAGCGGGCAGTACGGGAAGGCGCGTGTCGAGGACCGGATGCTCAACCTCACGATGCGCGCCGACGAGCAGGCCGAGCCGATCGACCGCCCGCTCCCGATCTCGAACGACCGGCTCGACGCCGGCGCGATCGACCGCGACGGCGTGCCGGAGCGGCAGGCTCTGCCGTATCTCGCGCTCCTCGTGCGTGAGATCTATGAGGAGGCCGAGCGCGCGCTCGGCAAGGACAAGGCGCGGCGCGGCTTCCGTGACGTGCGCGATCGCCTCTTCGGGAGGGACCTCACGCTCTTCCAGGCGCCCGAGGTGAGCGGGCGCCTGCCCAAGGTCTGAGCGACCTCTATCTCGGGCTCGACCTCGGCGGGACGCACGTCCGCGCCGTCGTCGCGGAGCCGGCGAGCGACAGGCCGCGGATCCTCGGCGACGCGTCGCGCGCGACCCCGAGCACCGGTCGATCCGGCGACGTCATCGCCGAGCTCGCGACCGCCGCCCGCGGCGCGCTCGAGAACGCCGGTCGATCGCTGCACGAGGTCGTCGCCGTCGGGTGCGCCGCCCCGGGTCCGCTCGATCACCACCGCGGCATCGTTCACGTCGCGCCGAACATCCCCGGGTTCGAGGGCGTGCATCTCGCCGAGGAGCTGTCGGCACTGCTCGACGGCACTCCCGTGTTCCTCGATCGCGACACGGTCATCGCCGCGATCGGCGAAGGCATGGTGGGCGCGGCGCGCGGCGAGCGCGACTACGTGTACATCACGGTCTCGACAGGTGTCGGTGGCGCGATCGTGAGCGGCGGCCGCATGCTGCGCGGCGCGACGAATACCGCCGGCGAGCTCGGGCACTGGCCCGTCGCCCTCATGGGCCCCCGCGGGAGCGGAGCGACCGCAGGGTCGGAAGAGCTTCCCGCCTGCGGGTGCGGATCGTATGGCTGCGTCGAGTCGTTCGCCGGCGGACGCAACCTCGCGCAACAGTTCGGGTCGCGCGATGCGGGAGACGTGTTCCGCGCGGCGCGCGCCGGGGACGATCGCGCGAAGGCGCTCGTCGCCAGGGCGGAGGCGGCGCTGACGAACCTCGCCATCGGCCTCGTCAACGGGCTCAACCCCAGCGTCATCGTCGTCGGCGGCGGCATCACCGAGCACGAGCCGCAGCACGTGCTCGATCCGATGCGGCGCGGCATCCGCGAGCGCGCGTTCGCGGTCCCGGCCGCGGCGGTCCAGGTCGTCGGCGCCGCGCTCGGGCCCGACGTCGGCATGGTCGGTGCGTTGCTTGCGGCGCAGGAGCGAGCGGCCGGGCGAGGGACCTGGTTCGCATAAGGTAGGTTCGAGCAGGCTCGGAGGTGACGGTGATGACGACACGTGTCGCGATCAACGGGTTCGGCCGCATCGGACGCCAGTTCCTGAAGGCCGCGCTGGAGCGCCAGCCCGACCTCGAGATCGTCGCGGTGAACGACCTCGCCGATCCGCAGATGAACGCCTTCCTCTTCAAGCACGACACGAACTACGGGACGTTCCAGGGCGAGGTCTCGGCGACCGCGGACGAGATCGTCATCGACGGACATCACATCAAGGTCGTCCAGGAGAAGGACCCGTCGAAGCTGCCGTGGCGCGACCTGCGCATCGACATCGTCATCGAGTCGACCGGCTTCTTCACCGACGCGACGAAGGCGAAGGCGCATCTCGATGCCGGCGCGCGGTACGTGATCATCTCGGCGCCGGCGAAGAACGAGGACAAGACCATCGTCCTCGGCGTGAACGAGGGCGAGTTCGATCCGGAGAAGCACCACATCATCAGCAATGCCTCGTGCACGACGAACGGGCTCGCGCCCGTCGCGAAGGTCCTGAACGACGAGTTCGGGATCGTCAAGGGATTCCTCACGACCGTTCACTCGTACACGAACTCGCAGCGCGTGCTTGACACCGTCGCGAAGGACCCGCGCGACGCGCGCGCGGCCGCGGAGAACATCATCCCGAGCGAGACCGGCGCCGCGAAGGCCGTCGCGCTCGTGATCCCGGAGCTCAAGGGGAAGTTCACGGGCATGGCGTTCCGCGTGCCCACGCCGACCGTGTCCGTCGTGGACTTCGTCGCGACGCTCAAGCGCGCGGTCACGAAGGACGAGGTGAACGCCGTGTTCAAGCGCGCGGCGGCCGGCAAGCTGAAGGGGATCATGGCGTACACCGAGGAGCCGCTCGTCTCCAGCGACCTCAAGGGCGACGACCACTCGACCATCGTCAGCGGCATCGACACGATCGTGCTCGAGGACATGGTCAAGGTCATCGCGTGGTACGACAACGAGTGGGGCTACGCGTGCCGCCTCGCCGACATCACCGCGCTCGTGGGATCGAAGGTCGGAGCGCCGAAGCGGGAGCCCGTCGGAGCGCGCGCATAACGGCGCGCGCCTCGTTCGCGAAGCGCACGGTCCGCGACCTCGATCCCGCGGGGAAGCGGATCCTCGTGCGCGTCGACCTCAACGTTCCACTGAAGGATGGGCGCGTCGCGGATGACACGCGGATCCGCGCCTCCCTGCCAACGATCCGCCAGCTGCGCGAGCGCGGCGGAAGGGTCGCGCTCGCGTCGCATCTCGGCCGGCCGAAAGGGAACGAGCCGAAGTACAGCCTCACGCCGGTCGCGCCCGTGCTCGCCGCGCTCCTCGGATGCACGGTCCCGCTGATGCCCGACTGCGTCGGGCCGGCCGTCGCAGGAGCGGTGAAGGCGATGAACGCGGGCG
>DASWDY010000211.1:0-18533 GCA_036395035.1 Candidatus Limnocylindria bacterium | reverse complement strand
CCGTTCTCGCCGACCTCGTTCTGCGGCCCGGGTCCGGGGGACTGCACGCCGGGCGGGGGCGGCTGCACGGCGCCGGGCTGCGCGGGGCCGGCTCCCGGCGCGGATCGGCCGAGGCCGATCGCGAGCGGGCCGAGACGCGCGGCGCCGTTGTGACCGGTCGCGAGCTGGAGCGCCGTGTTGTTCGTGCTGCTGCCGACGAACGGCCGCTGATCCGCAGGCGTGAGGTCGACGACCGCGATCCACGCGAGCGACACGAGGATCGTGAGCGCACCGAACGCGGCGAGATGCGCGACGCGGCGGAGCCACGTGGCGCGCACGGTCAGGAGATACGCCAACCCGAACGCGGGCACGGGCAACAGCGCCTGCGACATCTTCACGTTGAAGCCGAGCCCGATGAGCGCGGCCGACGCGAGCAGCCAGCGGAGGTCGCCGCGCTCCGTCGCGCGCAGGAGCGCGTACGTGGCACCGAGCACGATGAGCGCGAGCTGCGCGTCGATGGTGTTGTTGCGGTCGACCGCGACGCTCACGGGGGTGATCGCGAGCGCGAGCGCGGCGATGAGCCCCGCGGCCGTCCCGAAGGACCGCGCGACGAGCGCGTACAGGACCGGCACGGAGGCGATCCCGGCGAGCGCCTGCGGGAGCTGGACCGCGAGCCCGTTCCAGCCGAGCACCGCGACGAACGCGGCCTGGACCCAAAAGCCCACCGGCGGCTTGTCGACCGTCACGAAGCCGGCGGGATCGAACGCGCCGAAGAGGAAGTTCGAGGGGCTCGTGAGCATGCTGCGGACCGTCGCGGCGTAGTACAGGTTGCCGAAGCCGACCTCGTCGAGCCGCCAGAGGCGCAGGAATGCCGCGAGCGCGACGATCCCGGCGAGCACGTACACGGGGCGGACGGCGACGACCCACGCCGGGCGGAGGAGCGTGACGCCACCGATGGTGCCGGCGCTCACTCGCGGTACCACTCGGCCGCGCGCCGCTCGATCTCGGTCTCCGTGAGTCGCCCGACCTCGGCCATCGCGGCTGCGACCTCGCTGGGCGAGGGCACGATCTCGGTCGCGCCGGTCGCGAGCTCATGCGCCGACGTGCTCACCGGGAGGATCAGGTCGAGCGACAGGATCGCCGTCCGGCGATGGCGCAGCAGGCGCCGGTAGACCTCCGCGTACAGACCTGGGTCATACGCGCCCGATGCCCGCGCCCCGATACCGATGTCGCGCGCGATCCGCTCGAGCTCGCGCCAGTGGGCGCTCACGAGGTGCGGCGCGGCGCTCTTCGCGTCGCGGGCGTCCGCCACGTCCCTCGCGCGCGCCTCCTCGATGGCGCGGCGGACCTCGCGTGACGGCACGGGGACGAGGAACACCGTCGCGTCGCCCGCGAGGAGCGGCTCGACCGCGTCGCTGCGCGGACGCGCGAGCTCCATGAGGCGCTCGCCGACGAGCGGCGTCTCACCGATCAGGATCTCGCTGGCCTCCGGATGGTCGTGGTGCCAGCGCAGCACGGCGCCGCGCGACCAGACGCCGACAGCGAGGCGGATCGCGGCGTGCGTGACGCCGTCGACCTCGGGATACCGCGCGAGGATCTCCGGCGAGTCGAACGGCAGGCGCGCGACGTCCCACTGGAGGAGGTGCGGCCGCCGGCCGATCCCACGCGCGGTGCGCGCGGCCCGTTCGACGACGAGGCTCTTCCCCGCTCCGGGGATCCCGGCGACGAAGACGCAGCGCCGCCCGGCGACGGCATCGCTGATCGCGCGATCGAGCTCGGGAGCCTTCTCGAGCGCTATGCGCGACGCCCGCGCAGCAGGATCCGCGCGGACCAGAGCGCGACGATCCAGACAGGCGCCATCGTGAGGACGAATGGCCGGACCGTGTCGCTGGCCGAATGCGACCCGCGGTCGAACGCGAGGAACACGAGGACGGTCCCGGCAAGCAGGGCCACGAGCATCGCGGCCACGACGAGTCGCCTCACGGCCGGCATGCTAGCGGCCGCCGGTCAGAACGGGGTCGTTCGGACGAGCGTGCTCTTCAGCCCGAGCGTCGTGCGGAGGAAACGGTCGCCTTTCAGATCCACCCAGCCGTCAGTGCCGCGAACGCGGACCGAGATCGGCCGTCCGCCAGGGCTCATGTTGAACTCCATCGAGATGTAGTTCCCGATGTCGAAGCCGTGGTCCTCGAGGATCTGCTCGCGGATCTCCGCGCCGCTGAAGTGCTTCATCCAGACGTCATCGTGTGGGTTCCCGCCGCGGATGTCGTGCGCGAGCGCCTCCGCCGGGTCCTCGACGACGCCCAGGTAGGGCCAGCCCTCGGCGCATTCCCACGTGATCCCGACCTTCCTCGCGTCCAGGAGGCAGCCGACGTTCTCGCTCACGCCTCCGTGCGCCGAGGAGTACAGGGCGCGGATCGGCTTCCCGTCGTACGTGAGGATCCGCGCGGCAGTGGACTCGACCGCCGCCGTCGTGCGCGAGCTCTCGAAGCTGTGGCCGCCGTAACACTGGTCGGCGGTGTCGTCGCGGACGTCCCACGTGCGGTCGCCCGCGGTCGACTGGCGCCACGCGGCGTACGTGCGCGCGGTGATGGCCTGCGCCCGGAGCGCCTCGAGCTCCCAGTGGCTCGGCATCTCGCCGGGCAGCGCGCCCTTCATGTAGTCATCGGAGGAAACGAAGTTCACGACCCGCAGGAACGCGCCATCGCGCGTGCCGACCTGGATGTTCCCGCGGTACGCGAGCCCCTTCTCCGACACCTCGATCGGGTCCCACCACTGCTTCGGGACGAGCGTCACGGTGCCGGGACCTTCGACGACGACACGGCCGGATCCGTCCTCGCGAACGACGAGCGTCGAGCCGACCGCCTCGAATACGAGGGAGCCGTACGGACCGACGTCGGCATACACGTTCTTCGGGTCGGCGCCGTCCACGAGCCACATCCCGCCGGCCGACCACAGGCGCGTGACGTCCTGGATCGTGCGCCCGACACAGCCCGTCGACGGCGCGGACAGCAGGACGCGGATCGGCAGCGACGCCGGGTGCGTGGACAGCTCAGCGCCGGGGAAGTACTTCGAGACGATCTGCTCGCCGGTGAGGCGCACCCCGGTCGCACCCTGGGCCCAGCCCTGCGCGCCCCACTGCGACAGGCCGATGCCGTGTCCCCAGCCCTTGCCATAGAAGGTGACCCCGTCCTGCGCCACGACGACGCGCTCCGCCTTCATGTCGACGCCGCGCGACGAGAACCAGCCGGTGCCTTCCTGGACGAGGTCCCAGTCGAGGAAGAACCCTCCGCTCGCGCGCGGCGCGCGCACGTCCAGGATGAACGTGGCGGTCTGTCCGGGTGGGATGTCCCGCGAGAGCTCCGCGCGCGCGCCGTCCCAGACGACGGCGCCGCCGCTGCCGTCGTACCAGTGGTAGCCGAGCCGTACGGCTTCAGGACCGCTCGCGCGCCAGGTCGTCGCGCCGGTGTTGCGCACGCGCACCTGCACCGGCACCACGCCGCCTTCGACGATGGATGCCGGGGTCGTCGAGGCGCCGTACGACGCGTCGATGTCAGCGATGGCCCGTTGGGCGATGCCCGTCGGCGCGCTGTCCCAACGACCGGCCACCTGCTCGCTCGCGCGGGTGAGGAGATCGCGCGCGACCGCGGTCAGCCGCTCGACCGGACCGTCGGGCTGCAACACCGCAGGCGGCGCGGCGCCACCGCATGCGGCAACGACGATCGCGATCGCGATGAACGGGGTCCTTGCGCGACGGCGATCCCCCACCACCCATCGAACGCCGCGCTCGCGAAGGCATCACGGGAGAGACCGGATCGATCGCGAGGATCGCCCCGAGCCGGTCGCTCATGCCCCGCTCGAGCGGCGGGCGGTCGACCGGGGTCCCTATGATCGCGGGCGTGCTCAACGAGAAGCAGCGGGCGTTCCTCGAGGGCCCGCGCTTCGGTGCGCTCGCGACGGTCGCGCCCGACGGCCGGCCGCATCTGACCGTCATGTGGTACCTGCTCGACGGCGACGAGATCATGTTCAACACCGCCCGCGAGCGGCGGAAGCCGAGCGACCTCACGCGCGACCCGCGCGTGTCGCTCCTCGTCTTCGACGGCTACCGGTTCGTGCGCGTCAGCGGCAGCGCGCGGGAGTCCACCACCGGCGAGTCCGCGCTCGCGGAGATCCATCGGCTCGCGGTGCGCTACGACGGCGAGGCCTCCGCGGCGCGCGCGATGGAGCGCTTCCGGACGCAGGAGCGCGTCTCGTACCGGTTCTCGATCCGTCACGTGTACTCATCAGCGGATCTTCGGTAGCGTCGCGCGTCTGCGGCGCTCGCGACGTGACGGTCACGGTCGTGTAGCCGAGCGAGCGCACCAGGCTCGCGACGGTGTGCTCCGCATTGATGCGCGCGCGGTCGAGGATCCCGCCCGTCACCGCGCTCTGCTCGAGGGTGCGCTCCGCCTCTTGCCGTGCGCGCGTCTCGAGGTCCTCGTGCCGCTGCGCGAGCGGATCCGTCGTTCGCGTGTAGACCCAGCTCTTCTCGTTGTCGAGCCGCGTCGAGAGGACGCGGGCCGGCGGCAGGATGATCTGCACGGTGCCGCGCGTGCGGTCGGCGACGACGTCGCCGTCGCCGAGCTCGCCGAGATCGACGCCCGCCGTCACCTGCCCGACCGCGACGAAGAGGATGGCATCCTGCGTCTTCAGCAGGCCGAACAGCAGCGACTGGCGGTCGCGGAGATCGATGACGCGCTCGACGTGGTACTCGACGGTCTCGAGGCGCGCGAGGTCGCGGATCGCGATCACGACGCTCGGCGTGGACCGGAGCGACGTCCCGCCGTCCGATATCTGCCGGATCAGCGCGATGACGACGACCGCCGCGACGATCGCGGCGGCGGACAGGGCGAGCCATGCCCATCGCGTGCGCATGCCTGATGCGGGGCACGTCGGATGCCGGAGCGCGAGGAGCCCCGATCCGGCCCTACATATGCTCCGGGCGTGCCTCGAGCCGCCGACGCCCTCATCCGCTCGGTCGTGCTGAAGCGCGACCGGATCGACCCCGAGGCCTACCCCTTCTCGATCCCGGCGATCCGGCAGCTCGATGAGCTTGAGCTCGATCCGCATGTGACGCTGCTCGCCGGCGAGAACGGCAGCGGCAAGTCGACGCTCGTCGAAGCGATCGCGATCGCGGCCGGCTACAACGCCGAGGGCGGGAGCCGCCACATGACGGTGTCGACGCGGCCGTCGCACTCGGCGCTGCACGAGCACGTCCGGCTGGTGCGCGGGACGCGCCGCCCGCGGACCGGCTACTTCCTCCGCGCCGAAAGCTTCTTCAACGTCGCGACGTACGTGGAGAGCATCCCCGAGGCCGTCGCGTCACACGGCGGGCGGCCATTGCACGAGCGCTCGCACGGCGAGTCGTTCATCGCCCTCGTGACGCATCGGTTCGGCCCGAACGGGCTCTACATCCTCGACGAGCCGGAGGCGGCCCTCTCGGTGCGCGGCGAGCTCGCGTTGATGCGGCGCATGCACGACCTCATCGCGGAGGGCTCGCAGTTCATCATCTCGACGCACTCGCCGGTCCTGCTGGGGTATCCCGGAGCGCGGATCTACGTGCTCTCGGACGATGGGATCGCGCAGACGCGGTACGAGGACACCGACGTCTTCGAGCTGACGCGCTCGTTCCTCGAGGACCGTGATCGCTTCCTGCACCATCTGTTCGACGATCCGGCATGATCCCGCGTGTGGCGTCGCTCATCACGGCAGGCCTTGGCATCGCGCGTTCTTCATCCTCGTCTTCGCACCGACCGGCATGCGCTGCACGACGGGGACGATCGGGCAGACCGGACCTGGGCAGCCGGTCGTCACGCTCGCGCCAGCTCGCTGCGAGTCGACGAGCCTCGCTGAGATGCAGTCGGTGTGGTGGCCGCTGCCCGCGCTGCGCTCGCGGTCTGGTCGCTCGCCCCGTTGCTCGCAGTGGCCGGTGTGTGGACGCGGTCGATGTCGCTCGTGACGCTCGCGCTCGCGCTCGTGCTCGAGGCGACCTCGGTGATCAGCTTCGGCGCTGGTCCGATCTACATCCCGATCGTGCTGCTTCCGCTCACGATCACGTGGGCTCTGGCCCGAGCCTCGTTACGCAGCGCGAAGACCGCGTAGGAACACGGACGCCGCCCTCTCGGGCGGCGCTACTGAGCGGAAGACGGGATTCGAACCCGCGACATCCAACTTGGCAAGCTGGCGCTCTACCAGGCTGAGCTACTTCCGCGTGAGACCCGAATCATAGATGGTCGCCTACGTTGCGTCAGCGATCCCTCTCGTTGCGTCAGCGATCCCGTCGGCTGGGTACTGACTTCCGGAACCTCTCAAACTCTCGCTCGCGCACCAGCCAGTCGCGCCCGAACTTCTGAGCGCGAAGTCGCCCTTCGCGGATCCAGCGCCTGACGAGTTGAGGATTCCGGTCGAGCCGGCGAGCGACCTCCGGGACCGGGAGCAGGTCCAACGTTAGTAACGCTGCGTTACTATCCGCGCGCAGCAGCCGCGTGATCCCTGGAATGAAGCAAGCGGGAGACGAAAGAGCCACGAGTGTCCGATCGCAGCGCGAAGACGTGGCAGGAGACGACGGGACGCGGGGACGAGACGGAACTCGCCGTTGCGCTCGCGCTCGTACGCGCCGGAAAGAGGCTGCTGCGACCCCTGTCGTCTGCCACGCGGTACGACCTCCTCGTGGACAACGAGGATGGCACGTTCTCGCGGATCCAGTGCAAGACGGGTCGCCTACGGGGTGGGACCGTTGAGTTCCGCCTGTACAGCATCAGCGGCCACAACACCCGCCAGAACGGCTACCGCGGACAGGTCGACGCGTTCGGCGTGTACTGCCCGGACACCGCAGAGACCTATCTGGTCCCGCTAACGGCGTTGCGCGCGTGCGAGGCGATCGCACGGCTGCGCAGGACGCCTGCGCGCAACGGACAGAGAAGGCGTGTCCGCTCGGCCGCCGAATACGTCATTGGGGGCCCGGACCAGCGACTACGGCTTCCGATCCCTGACCAGTAACACCGACGCCGTGAAGCCGTGCAGGAAATTGCGGCCCGCCACGGGGCCGAGCTCCCCCGCCGCGAAGAACCCCGCGACCGGCACGCTCCCGAACGCCCGCTGCACCGCGCCGATGTCGTGGTCGGGCTGGCCGAAGAGCGCCTGCCCGCGACCGTTGCACGAGAACAGCAGCGCGCCGACGACCGGTCGCTCGTCCCGCTCACGCTCGCGCTCGAGGATGAGGCGCAGGTCCTCGCGCGCCGAGTCGGCGTCGCGCACCTGGAACTGAACGGTCTGACCCACCTCGACCATGTCCGTGATCGCGATCGCGCCGCTCTTCGCGTCGATGCCCATCACGTTGCGGATGAGGAAGTCGCCGCGCGCGAGCTCGGGCTTCAGCTCGGAGATCGCCTGCCCCACGTGCAGCCCGCGCCGCATGAGCAGCTGGTCGCGCGGGCTCGCGGCCGCGTAGACCTCCTCGAGGCGCCGCACCGCCGGCACGCCGGCGAGCTCGTGGATCACGTTGCGTTCCGCGCTCGTGACCGCGTACGTCTCGCCGATCGGCCGGCAGCCCTGCGACACCAGCCAGGACGTCGCGCCCGCGCCACGCAGGATCACACCGACGGCGCCATCGCGCACCATCTCGCCGTTCGACACGAGCACGTTCCGGCCCGCTTCGAGACCGCCCGATGCCTGCCCGCCGACGATCGGCACACCCGGCGCGTGCTCGTTCAGGTGGTCGAGGAACAGGTCCGCGGGGAACGAGAACGGGTCGCTGAGCATGACGACCACGTCGTCGCGGTCGCGCGCGGGCAGATCGTCGAGGCCGTCGATGATCCCGTGCTCGCCGTCCCGCTGGAACGTGAGCCGGAATGGCAGCACGCCGATCCCCGGCAGCGATGCGGCCCACGCCGCGATCGCGGGCGCGTCCTCCACCTCGGCAGTCCCGCCGATGACGCCGGCGGCGGTGCAGCCGATGACCACCGCGTCCTCCGCCTGCTCCGATGCGCGCTCGAGGATCTCCACGATCTCGGGCTCGAACTGCGGAGCGACGAAGAGGAGCAGGAGGTCGGCGCGCGCGCCGTCGAGAGCTCCGAGCGCGTCGCCGATGGCCGAGTCGGCGGCGAGGCGGCCGTTCGGCGCCGTCGAGAGCCCCGAACCGACGCGCGGCGCCACTGATGCGACCTGCGGAGGGGTCGTCCGGCGCATCCGTTGAGCCTACGCCCGCGTGCCCGCGCTGGTCGGACCACGCCCCATGACGGCGGCGCGCGCTCGTGCGTTAGGCAGACGTGAGCCATCGTCTCCTCTCGGCCGACGCGCCCGACGGCGGCCCCGCCGGTCTCGGCCGTGTCGCAGGGGCGGCGCGGCTCGCTCTCACGGCGGGCTTCCTCACGTTCGGGATCTGGTCCGCCCTCCCGGGGCTCGGCGACCTCACGATCCCCGCCCCCTTCGCGCTGCCGACCGCGATGGCGTCCCTGCAGCCCGCCGCGACGGCCATCACGATCTCCGGCCGCTCGACCGTCTCGCTCGCGCTCAGCGATGCCGACCTCACGCGGTCGGCGCAGCCCTACTTCCCGCAGACGGTCGCCGGTGTGACCGTGAGCGCGCCGACGGTGCGCGTCGGCTCCGGACGCATCGTGCTCAACGCGACCGCGCGCAGTTTCATCGGCAGCGGTCCGCTCGTCGCGACGGCGACGCCGTACGCGAGCGATGGCCGGCTCATGGTCCGCATGGACTCCGTCACGCTGAGCGGTATGCCCCTGCCGGACGGGTTGCGCGCGCAGGTCGCCGAGCAGCTGCAGGCGGCCATCGACGCGACGACCGGCGCGAAGATGCAGGTCAGCGCCGTGACCGCCGCGCAGGGTGTGCTGACGCTCAAGGGGACCACACCCAACTAGGCGGGCGTACCGGTCGCTCGGCCCGATCCCTGCACTGGTCCGGTGCGATGGCGGCCCAGGGCGATCTCGGGACGATCATGGTGGTCGAGGACAACGACGACATCCGCGCGATGTACGCCGACATCCTCGGTGAGCTGGGCTATGGCGTGATCAGCGCCGCAGACGGCGCGGAGGCGCTGGCGATCCTCGACGAACGGGACATCCGCCCGAGCCTCCTCATCGTCGACCTCGAGATGCCCGTGCTGCGCGGTGAAGGCCTCGTCGAGTGCTTCCGCGCGCGGCACGAGACGGCCGACGTCCCGCTGCTCGTCGTCACCGTCTCACCGGAACGGACGCGCAACTCGGAGGCGACGCTCGGCCTGCCCGTCTTGCGCAAGCCGTTCAGCCTGGAGACCTTCACCGCCATGGTCGCCGAGCTCGCACGGCCGGCCTCGGTCGGCGCTAGCTCCAGACCACCTGCCCTCTGACACACGGCCGACACGTGATCAGGCTCTGCTGGGCGTCCAAGCTGGCATCCGGATTGCGGCTCCGCTTGATCTCATGCGAGGGGAAGGGGACGCGGATGCGGACGCCGAGGAGACCGCCCTGATCCGGCGATGGCTGCGGACCGCGGAAGAGATCATGAAGCGCAGCGGCGGGAAGAAGGGCGGCGAGCCTGAGGAAAGGGGCCGCCCGCCGGGTGACGTTCACCCTCCAGAGCCTCCGAAGACGTAGCCGCTAGCGCGTACGCGCCCGCTCCCGGCCGACGAGGACCCTGCCCTCGAGCCCGGCGAGGATCGCGCGGATCCGGTGCGCCGACACCGTGCTCCCCTTCGCCGCGTACACGCTCCGTGCCTCTCGCGCCACCGCGATCGCGTCGACCGTCCGTCCGCTGAGACGCAGCACGTCGGTGAGCGCGCTGAGCGCGGTGCCGAGCTTCGCCAGCGCGTCGGTGCGCCGCATGATCCCGACCGATCCTCGCGCGAGCGTGAGCGCTTCGTCGATGCGCCCACGCCGCGCGAGCACGCGCGCGCGGACCGCCCGCCAGCGGAACTGCGCGTCGACGTCGTCGGGCGCGGCAGCGGTCTCGGCGAAGCTCGCGATCTCGTCCGCCTCCTCGTCGCGCCCCTGCTCGACGAGCGCCTCCGCCAGCACGGTCGCGATGGAGGTGATGAAGCTCTTCTCGCCGAGACGCCGCAGGGTGTCGTAGGCCTCGCGCAGGAGCGCTTCCGCTCGGTCGGGACACCCCGCGAGCAGCTCGACCCGGCCGGAGTACAGCGCGGTCGCCGCGGCCTGCACGGTGACGCCGAGGTCGTCGAGCGCGGAGCGCGCCGTGCTGTAGAGCTCCCGCGCTTCGTCGAACTCGCCCGCCATCGCGCGCAGCTGCGCGAGCAGGGCACGGATCATCGCCTGCACGCGCTGGTCGCCGCTCGCGCTGTCGATGAGCCGCTCGCACAGCGCGATCGCTTCGGGCACCGGCGTCGGCCCGACGACCGCGATCTGCGCGAGCGCATAGAGCGTCCGCGTCTGATGGCGCGCGCCGGCGAGCGCCGCGTGACGCACCGCGTTGCGCGAGGCTTCCTCCGCCGCGGCGTAGCGGTTCGCCCCGCCGTGGACGGCCGCGAGGATCCGCCAGGCGCGCGCCAGGCCCGCGTGGTCGTCCGCGGCCTCGAACGTCGGGATCGCGTCCGTCGCCTCGCGCATCGCGAGCGCCGCCCAATCGGTCCGGTCGAGGGAGCGGCGTACGACGAGCCGGGCGAGGCGGAGGTTCAGCTCCGCGATGCGTTCCTCCGCGGCGTGCGCGTCATCGATCGCCGCGGCGAGGCGCTGATCGGCCTGACCGAACCGACCCATCTCCACGAGCGCCTCGGCGAGCTCGGTCACGAGCGGGAGCCGCATCGCGTCGCTGGTCGGCAGCAGATCGATGGCGCGGTCGAGGAGGCTCGCGGCCGCGGGCATGTCGCCGCGCGCGAGCGCGCGCCGGCCGGCGATCGAGAGCTGCGACGAGGCGCGCATCGCGAGCGTGCGCGCCTTCGCGTCGACAGGTCCGAGATCCGCGAGGTAGCGGAACGCGCGCTCGAGGTGATAGCCGACGATCTCCTCGAGATCCATCGCGCTCGGACCGGCGACGCGCTCGAGCCAGCCGACGTAGAGCTCGTGCATCTCGGCGCGTGCGCGCTTCAGGAGCGAGTCGTAGGCCGACTCGCGGATGAGGATGTGCTGGAACCGGAACGCGTGGTCGTCGACGAGCGTCTGCGGCGCCGACGCGATGAGCAGCTTGCCCGTGAGCGACGTGAGGTGCTCGTGCATAGCGGGACGCAGCTCCGCCGCGCTGAGGTGCATGACGGCGCCCTCGTGGAACACGGGACCGGGGATCGAGCCCGCCTGCAGCACCGCGCGCTCGGCCTCCCCGAGCCGGTCGAGGCGGGCCGACAGCAGCGCGGAGATCGTCGGCGGGACCGCGATCGCCGCCGGCTCGACGACGAGCGTCCATCCGCCGTGATCATCGGGCCGGAGCGCGCCCTCGTCGGCGAGCATCGAGATCGTCTGCTCGACGAAGAGCGGGTTCCCTTCCGCCGCGGACGTGATGGCCGCGCGGATCCTCGGTGGCAGCCCGCTCTGTCCCAGGAGCGTCGCCGCGACACGCGCGGTCTCGTCCGCCGACAGCGGTGCGAGCAGGATCCGCTCGGCACCCGGCCGCGACGCCATCCAGCGCGGCCGGTCCTCGAGCAGCTCCGGGCGGCCCGTGCAGACGATGAGGACGCTCGCGTCCTCCGCCGTATCCGCGACGTGCTCGATGAGGTCGAGCAGGGTGGGCTCGGCCCAGTGCATGTCCTCGAAGACGACGACGACGGGGACGCTGCGCGCGAGCGCTTCGAGCAGCTTGCGCGCGGCCCAGAACGTCTCGCGGATCCCGAACGTCCGCGAGGAGAGGCCGATGATCGACGCGAGGCGCTCGGGCGCGTCCGACGGACCGTCGAAGAGACCGTCGAGCTTGGCGCGCGCGTCCTCCGGCGGGTCGTCGTCGCGGATCGCCGCGGCCTGGCGCACCACCTCGGCGAATGGCCAGAACGTGATGCCCTCGCCGTACGGGAGGCAGCGTCCGCGGAACGTCTTCGCGTCGCGCGGGAGCGTCCGACGCAGGAATTCCTCGAGCAGGCGCGTCTTCCCCAGCCCGGCGTGACCGAGGATGGTCACGACGCCGCAGCGGCGCTCGACGGTCGTGCGTTCGAACGCGCGCTCGAGCGCGGCGAGCTCGGCCGCACGCCCGACCATCGGCGCGTCGAGCCGCCGTGAGAAGCCCTCCGCGGTGCCGGCCCGCACACCGGTGAGCCGGTAGGCGGCGACCGCCTCGCTCTTGCCCTTCAGCGTGAGCGGCTCGACCGGCTCGGCGTCGATCGCGTCGCGGGTGAGCCGCCATGTTCGCTCGCCGATCAGGACCTCGAGCTCGGGCGCGGCCTGCTCGAGCCGCGCCGCGACGTTCACGGTGTCACCGGTGACGAGGCGCTGTCCGGTGCGCGCGTCGCCCGCCACGACCGGACCCGTGTTCACGCCGGTCCGGTTCGCGAGCGCGACGCCCCAGCGCTCGCGAAGCTCGTCATTCAGGTGCTGGAGCGCTTGCTTCATCTCCCACGCGGCGCGCACGGCGCGCAGCGCGTCGTCCTCGTGCGCACGCGGGATACCGAACACGGCCATGATCGCGTCGCCGATGTACTTCTCGAGCGTGCCGCCGTGGCGCTCGATGATCCGCTTCATCTCCGCGAAGTACCGACCGAGGACCTCGCGGAGCGACTCCGGGTCGAGCGCCTCCCCGAGCGCGGTCGAGCCCTTCAGGTCCGAGAACAGGATGGTCACGGTCTTCCGCAGCTCGGTCGCTGGTGGCGCCGCCAGCGGCGTCCCGCAGGCCGCGCAGAACCGGGCCCGATCGGGATTCCCCTCGCCGCAGCTGGGGCAGCGGATCATCGATCGAGCCCGGTCGCCAGCGCTATCGAGAAGGGGTCACGGATAAAGGCCACCCCAGTCATCGTTCGTCCAGGTGCGGACGCCGAAGAGATAGAAGACGCCGAGCGCGTTATCGCTGACCTTCGCGCGGCTCTCGACGCATCCGCGGGTCGGCGCGGGTCCGTGCGTCGGGCAGTCCGCGAGCGGGACGAGGGTGTTCGTCACGGGATCGCGATGCCCGATCGTCAGGTCCTGCAGGCGCGCGGCTCGCGCGGCGGCCGGGAGGGCGTCGAACGAGTACGCGAAGACGAACAGCATCTCGCCGCCGTCCTGCTGCGTCGCGATGCGGACGACCTGTCCGAAGCACCGCAGCGCACCGGTCGTCTCGGCGTTCGGGAGGACGCACGAGCCGTCGGCGTTGTTCGCGACGAACGCGACGTTCGCGCTGATGCGCTGGCCGGAGGCCGTCGCCGCGATCTGCTGGCCCTGCTGGCCGCGCGGCGGCAGGTGGCCCTTCTTCGTCGGGAACAGATTCGCGTTCACCTTGCTGTCGCCCGTCGCGATCCCGCCGTAGCTCGTGTCGTTCAGCGGATCCGGGTCCCTCGGTGTGCTGGTGACGCTCACGTAGTTCGTCGTGTCGCTCGCAGCGGTCGCCCACGTGACCAGGAGGACGATCTGCGCGTGACCCGGGACGCCGACGCTGCCGACGTAGCTGCAGCTGAATGATGTCGCCGGTGGCGTGACCGAAGTGCAGGCGAACGCCGCCGGCATCGTCGACGTCACCGTCGCCGTGGCGTAGCCCGGTGGCAGCACATCGCTGACGCCGATCGTCTGGACCTGGCATGGCCCCGAATTCGGGAGGTCGATCGTGTACGTCGCGCTGGCGACGTCGCCGTTCGCGTCGACGGTCGCGGTCACCGTTTGGACGACACCGAGGTCCGCCGTCGGGTTCGTGTTCGGGTCGCACGCCGGGTCGGCGGATGCGGGCCGCACCCCGACGAGAAGGAAGCTGAGGACCAGGGCCGCGATCGCGACGTAGCCGGCTCGGAACACTTGCTTGTCCCCTCTCTTCCGCGCGTGTATCCGCGCTCGCTCAAGCGCTCAGCGAGTGATCTGGCTCCGTGATGAACGCAGGAGGGTGGGAAGCGGTATGAGCCACGCCACAGAAAGAGATCGATCCTCGTCAACATCAGGCGGGACGACGAGCAGGTCACCGAGCACCGCATGGATCCACGGGAGCATCGTCTGAACTACATCAGGTCATGCCGGTCGCGATGAGTGCTGGCACCGTACGGTGAGCGACGCGTCTGTGGTGCTCGGGGTGAGCGACGTGCGCTCGATCAGTACAAGATCGTTCCGTCTGTGCCGAGGGCCGGACTTGAACCGGCGACACATGGTTCTTCAGACCATTGCTCTACCAGCTGAGCTACCTCGGCGAGTTCCCGAACAAACTCGGCGCTTCCGGTCGAGACCATTGTTCGTCAAGACCCGGCCGAGCCGCTGAAACCATTGTTCGAGCTAGACCATTGTCCCCCATCCCGGTCGGCTTGGCGAGGATCGCGCTCTTGGCGATAGCCAAGAAAGACGTGCTCATCTCGGACAAACGAATGGTCGTCTTCGAGTGACCTCGCGTTGACACCCTGCCTCGGTCGTCCTCATGCGCCGGTTGCCGCCACGGCGGCCTTGAGCCATTTGGTGATGGCCGCGCTGTCGATGTCCTTCTCGCTCCTGACCTTCAGCATGCGGTTGCTCTTGCCGCTGCCCTCGAGTCGCTTCTTGGGATCCGCGAGCGCCGCCGGCGGCGCGAAGAAGTTGATGCCGACGTGCTCCTTGAATGACGCCAGCGCACAGATGCTCTTCCCGTTCTTCGCATAGAACGGAACGCGCCACTTGATCGACACGGTCGCGTCGGGCACGGACTTCAGCACCAGCGCGCGGAGCTTTTCGAGCAGGGCGCGCTGCTCGGGTGTCTGCCGTGCGAAGTACGTCGCGTCAACTGCTTTCGGCATCTGCTTCCTCCTACGGCTTGTTCGTCGGCTGCGAGAAGCGGATGTGGTTGCCGAACGGATCGCGCAGCCCGGCGTCGATGCCGTATGGGCGTTCGGTCGGCTCGTCGTAGAACTCCACGCCTTTCGCCTTGAGCTCCGCGTACGTCTGGCGACAGTCGTCGGTGATGAAGAAGAGGTGGCCGCCCGCGCGGCCTTTGGTGACGAGATCGCGGACCTGGGCCGCACCCTTCTCGTCCATGACCGGCTGGCCCGGCCGCTCCAGCAGGATCTCCCGGGACTCGTCCCCTGGAACGCAGACCGTGAGCCACCGCATGAAGCCGAGATCCTGGTCTTCCTTCACCTTCAGGCCGAGCGTGCCGACGTAGAAATCGAGCGCCTTGTCCTGATCCAGCACGTAGATCTGCGAGATCGCGAGTGACTTGAGCATTTGTGCTCCCTCCTTCTTGATCCGCTGGGAGCGACGCTATGTTCGGCGTCGGCCGCGCGCTTCTCCAAAACTGCTGGGCCTCGTCCAAGCCATCGCGAAGCATGCGGGAACGGCCTTGACGTCCTTTCGTTTGCGGAACTCGCTGGGGGGCTCGCCGACAATCTCGGTGAACGTCCGACTGAACGTGCCCAGGCTGCTGAAGCCGACGTCGAGACAGATCTCGGTCACGTCGCGATCCGTCCGGCGCAGTAGGTACATCGCGCGCTCGACACGACGCCGCTGGAGGTAACGGTGCGGCGTCTCCCCGAACGTCTGGCGGAATGTGCGGCTGAAGTGGGCTTCGGACGTGTGTGCGATCCGCGCGAGCGCCGGGACGTCGAGCCTGTCGGCGTACGTGCGGTCCATCGCGTCGCGCGCACGGAGCAGCCGGCGGTTGGATCCCTCGGTGGCTTCGCTCACCGTCCCAAGCGTGTCACACCCGGTCGGCGGCATCGCTCGTCACGTCAAGCGGAGCGGACGGATGTTCTGGTTCCGGCGGAACAGATCGGTCGGGTCGTAGCGCCGCTTGATGGCTGCGAGACGGTCGTACGTCGCCCCCGGGTACGCGTCGCGGATGCGCGCACCCGTGGCGTCGGTGAGGAAGTTCACGTAGGCGCCGACCGGGCCGCGCTGGATGTCCCGCGCGAAGGCGTCGACCCACGCGTCGTGCGCGTCAACATCCTCGACGCGCTCGACGAGCGCGGCGACGTTCGCCATGAGCCTGCGGCCGCGGTGCGCGAACGCGGTCGCCTCGACCGGGACCCGCGCCATCGCGCCGCCGAGCACGCGCAGCTGGCACACCCGGAAGTACGCCGTCGAAGACCCGAGGTGCCCCATGATCGCGTCGGCCGAGGATGCGTCGACCGCATCGATGAGGAGGGTCCGCGCGTTCGCGATGGGGTGGTACGCGGGATCCTCCGGCGGGTAGATCTGGGCGTAGGGCATCGGCCTGATGAGGTCCGCCACCGGCGTGGCCAGGGCCCGGAACGGCGCAACGACGCGCTCTGCCTCCGCTGCGTCTCCGTTGTAGGCAAGCAGCGACATGAGCACGAGTTTCCCGCGCCACTCGGACGGCACGAACGGCATGGGCGGCGCGGGCATGACGTTCACGGCACCGGAGAGCTGCTCCGGTGCCGCCTCGAGCAACTCGACATACGAACGGATCACCTCCGCGGACGCGGGCTGCATGAGCATCCCACCGACGAAGGGATCTACCGGATGCAAGCGGAACTGGAAGCGGGTCACGACGCCGAAGTTGCCGCCTCCACCGCGGATCGCCCAGAACAAGTCCGGTTCGTGGTCGGCATCAGCCCGGCGGATCGCGCCGTCGGCCGTGACGACGTCGGCGGCGATAAGGCTATCGATGGTGAGTCCGCAGCTCCGCACGAGGTATCCGACGCCGCCACCGGTGACGAGACCGCCGAGGCCGACCGAACCCGTGTCGCCGAGACTCAGTCCGAGACCGTGGGCGCCCGCCGCCGTCGCGAGCTCGACCGCGGTGGCGCCGGCCTCAGCCCAGCAGGTGCGGGTCGTCGGGTCGACGTCGACGCGACGGCGGTCGTGCAGGTCGAGGACGATCCCGCCGTCGGTGCCACTGTGTCCCACCACGCTGTGGCCACCGCTACGGACCGCGAGCTCGACGCCGCTGTCGAGGGCGTAGGTGACGACGCTGGCGACGCCATCGTCGTCCTTCACACGGACGATGGCCTGCGGCCGCCGCGCGACCCCGCCATAGAACTGTGCGCGCGCGCCGCCTCGTAGCGAGCGTCGCCGGGCAGGATGACCTCTCCTGCCTCATGAAGGTCCTCGACCGCTGCCATTGGCTGCCCTCCCATCGTTATCCCCGGCCACGTCGGACCGCTCTGGTGTCGCCTACTTGCACATCGAACGAGCACAACGGATATCGACCCACGGCCCCGACGGATCGGCGTGGCCGGGAGACGAGCCGCAGTGCCGCTACGTGCTCAGAACGCGCACTGGCACGGGAAGCGGTCGATGACATTGCGCATCCGCGCCGGCCCGAGCCGCTCGGAGAGCGGCGTCGTACATCAGTAGCTCGGGTCCTGCCGCGGCTGACCCGGTCGCGCACTGCCCTGGGGCGGTGTGCCCTCGAGCAGCACCTCGATCCCGCGCTGGTCGTTGATGAGCGCATCGAGGAGACGCAGCGCCTCTTCCGGCGAGAGCCTCGAGCGGAACTCACGAAGCGCTTCAGCGAGGCTCGGTCCGGTCTGCTCCCCCGACGTCGTCGGCGGACCGGACGCCTGGGGTCCTTCGCTGCCGGGCGGACCGGGCGACGCGCCGGGCCCGGGGCTGCCACCGGGTGCGTTCTGACCTGGATCCCCCTGGCCCGGCTGCCCTCCCGGCTGCTGTTCGCGCTGCGGCGATCCCGATGTACCGGGCTGCGGGACCCCTTCCTGCGGCTGCGGCACACCGAGGAGCCGGTCGATCACCTCGATGTTGAACTTGGCGTCGCGATCGCTCGGATCGATCCGAAGCGCGTCCTTGTACGCCTCGCGCGCCTCCTCGAGCTTGCCCATGCGGAAGAGCGTGTTCCCGCGCTGGTAGTGCGCGACCGCGCGCACGCTCGTGACGCCCTCGCGGATGCCGACCGCGTACTCGTCGAGCGCCGCGGGATGCTGACCGAGGACGTGCAGGGCGTTGCCCGCGTTCACGTGCAGCTCCGCCAGATCGGGCCGCTCCTTCAGGAGAGCGCGATAGCGATCGAGCGCGCCGGTCGGATCGCCGGAGAGGTAGAGGCGATCGGCCTCGCTCACAGACGGCCCCCCGCACGCGCTCGCGACCACCCCGTAGAGGAACAGCGCCGGGAGGGTGCGCGCGGCGAACGTGGGGATCGCCCAGCGGCGCCGTGACCGCGATCGCGGCGCGCGCAGCCAGCTCGGCCGCGGCATGCCACGTCGCTCCGTCAGCAGTCCCTCGACGATGAGCGCGACGATCGCGAGCGCGAGCAGCGGCTGGTAGCGATCGTCCGGGATCGCTCCTCCTTCGACCTCGCCGAGCTGGCTCGCGTCGAGCCGCTTCAGCTCCGTCGTGAGCTCGGACACGTTGCGCGATCCGCTGAGCCGCCAGTACCGGCCCTCGGACCGTTCCGCGAGGGAGCGGAGCGGCGCCTCGTCGAGGCGGCTGATGATCTGCTCGCCGCTCGCGCGCTTCAGGAAGCCGACGAACTTCCGGTCGCGGTCGTACGTCGGGATCGGGCCACCGGACGGCGTCCCCACGCCGACGGTG
>DASWDY010000210.1:0-2280 GCA_036395035.1 Candidatus Limnocylindria bacterium | reverse complement strand
TCGCGAAGGGCGCGAAGGTCGCGCTCCGTCCCGTCGCCGACGCGGACCGCGCGCAGCTCACGGAGCTGCTGCGCGCGTACGCCGACGCGCTCGCCGCGAGCGGTCAGGCCGCTGCGGCGGTCGAGGTCATGTCGCTGCTGGCGATGCCGGACGCGTTCCGCGTGATCAAGCCGGCCGGCGAGGTCGTGGACCAGACCATCTCGACGGAGTAGCGGCAGGCACGGGGGTTGCTCTCGTGCTCGGCATGGCGAACGATAGGACACAGCGTCAGAAACGGGGCGTCGAGCGGTTCAAGCGGGGGAAGATCCACCCCGGTCCGATGCGACTCGCATTCACGCGTTTCGCGAGCTGGGCTAGCGAGGTTCTCGGCTCTCACTGGGCGTTCGCGATCGCGGTCGCGCTCATCCTTGTCTGGCTGGTCACGGGCCCCATCTTCAACTTCAGCTCCGACTGGCAACTCGCCATAAACACGCTGACCACGGTCGGCACCTGGCTCATGGTGTTCGTGATCCAGAACACGCAGACCCGCGATTCAAAGGCGATGCATCTCAAGCTCGACGAGATCATCCGCGCGATCCCCGAGGCACGCGACGAGTTCATGGAGGCGGAAGAGGAAGACCTCGATGAGATCCTGCGCGAGAAGGAGATCGTCGACCGCGCCGACCCCGCGCCGCCGGCGGACAAGGAAGGGGAGCGGCGCGACGGCAACGGACACCGCCACGAGGAGCGCAAGGCGAGCTAGCGCGCCTGATCAACTGTCGGGGCGGAGAGATTTGAACTCTCGGCCGCCAGATCCCAGATCTGGTGCTCTACCAGGCTGAGCTACACCCCGCTGACATCGATTGTCGCACGGGCAACGTAAGGGAACGCTGCATCCGCCGGTATCACCTGCGACACTCGTCATCTCGACCGCATTCGCGCTGAGGGGGGAAGCCGCTTGTTCGCAGCCTGGGGACGCTTCGTCCATCGCTTCCGCTGGCCCGTCCTGATCCTGTCCGCGCTCCTGCTCGTCGGATCCGGGTTCGTCGTCGCGCAGGGCGCGAAGCTCGAGAGCGGCGGGTTCATCGAGACGGCCGAGTCCGGACGCGCGTCGCGTCTCATCGAGCGCGAGCTCCCGACCGCCGGGACGGCGACCTTCACGCTGATCTACTCGAGCCCGAACCTCTCCGCGAAGGATCCGCAGTTCCGCGCCGAGGTCGAGCGGTCGCTCGCGCCGCTCAAGGCCGACCCGCGCGTCGACACGATCCGCACCGCGTACGACGGGTCGATCCCGGATCCGACCACGGTCATCTCGAAGGACGGGCACGCGACCGCGGTCAGCGTCGCGGTGAAGGACGTCCTCACGGTCGCGCGCGACTACTACCCCGAGCTCCGCGCGCTCGTCCGCTCGGACACGCTGCAGATCCAGGCGACGGGCGTCCTCGCGATCGTGAACGGCTTCAACGTCGTCCTGCAGGACGACCTCCGCCGCGCCGAGACCGTGTCGCTCCCGCTCGCGGCGATCCTCCTGCTCATCGTGTTCGGCACGCTCGTCGCCGCGTTCATCCCGCTCGGCGTCGGTGTGCTCGCGGTCGTCGCGGGCATCGCCGGGATGTTCCTGCTCACGCGCCTCACCGACGTCTCGATCTACGCCGAGAACGTCGTGACGCTCATCGGCCTCGGTGTCGCGATCGACTACTCGCTCTTCATCACGAACCGCTTCCGCGAGGAGCTCCACCGCGGGCTCTCGACCGAGGACGCGATCGCACGCGCCGTGTCGACGGCCGGCCGCGCGATCACGTTCTCGGGGCTCACCGTCGCGATCGGCCTCACCGGGATGCTCTTTTACGAAGGCACGTACCTCTCGTCGATGGGCCTCGCCGGAGCGATCGTCGTCGCGAGCGCGGTGTTCTACGGCCTCACGTTCCTGCCCGCGCTCCTCTGCGTGCTCGGGAAGCGCATCGACCTCGGCCGCGTGCCGATCATGCAGGGCGGCGGGACCGGCCCGGGCCTCTGGCACCGGCTCGCGACGGCGGTGATGGCGCGGCCGATCACGGTCCTCGTCCCCGTCGTTGCCGTGATCCTGATCATGGGCTGGCCGTTCCTGCGCCTGCACCTCGCGAACGGCGACGTGACCATGATCCCGAAGCACGAGGAGGCGCGCGCCGGTTACGACCGCCTCGTCGACGACTTCCCGGGTGCCGGCCAGACGCACATCTCGGTGGCCGTCCGCTACGACGCCGAGCCGCTCGCGGCCGACCACATCGGTCCGCTCGTCGATCTACAGAAGCGGCTCGAGGC
>DASWDY010000209.1:0-11543 GCA_036395035.1 Candidatus Limnocylindria bacterium | reverse complement strand
CCCCATGGCGCGTGCGCACTCGCGCAGCGTCAGGCCGCTCTGAGCGGTCGCCGAGAGCGCCAACAACGCGCGCAAATGGAGGTTCCGCTGCCGCCCGGACTTCATGACCACTATTGTACAGAATGACTGTAACAATCTGGTCAGGACCGCCAGCGTGTGTTCCTCCGCGCCGCCCTCCCACCGGGAGGAGGAACCACACGTGGGCGGGGCTGTATTGCTTCGGGAGGATGTGATAACGCGCCCGGCAATGGCGGCTGCGGTGCTGACGTGCGCGCTGGTCGGATGCTCGCTGGCCGGCCCGACAGTGACTCTGCCCACGACAACGCCAGAGCTCACAGCGAGTCCACGCGCTTTGAGCGCTCCGACGCCGGTCCCGCATACGTTCTCCTTGGGGGCGTCGCAGGTGAGGATGCTCGAAACGCTTACAGCATTCCTACGGGCCTACAACGCCGGGCAGGTGAGCGCCGCGCTGTTCTGGCTGAGCGACGACGTCGCTATCAGCGACTGCGACTACAAGGCGGTACGTGTGACTCTGGCCAACGGAGCGAACGAGGCCGCCCAGTGGCTCCGCGCCCGTGCCGCAGAGCACGACCATCTGATGGTCGAGAAGGTCGAGAACAGCAACCCAGATCCTGCTACCGGCTCGCACGTCGTCGCCGTCAGCTACATGAGCCGCACCAGCGACACACTGGCAAGCCTCGGATTCCCGAACGGGATCCTGCCGCAGACGGCAACAAAGGTCGTCCTTAACGAGGCGAACGATAGGATCCGTGCATTCGCGAATGGTCCATTCGGCGGGGATCAGGAGCTCTGCAGAGCCAAATGAGGTCGCGGATCATCGTTCTTGCGCTTGCGGTCGGGCTGGCGCGCTGCGCTGCGATCGGCTTGGACTGCGGCGAGCCAACGACTCTCGCTCCGCATCCAAGTGGAGGCTCGAGCTGCGCGACGGCGCGTCCGTGATCGACCGCGCGATCTTGTTGGTCCGTTAGCAGAAGGCGATCGCGATACAGGGATCTGAAGGCTCGCTGCGAAGAGAATGTCCCCGTGGCTTCACCGACGCTCGTCGTCGTAAGCGGTCCCCCTGGTAGCGGCAAGACGCAGCTCGCGCACGCGCTCGCGGCCGCGATCGGCTGTCCGGCCATCTGTCGGGACGAGATCAAGGAGGGCATGGTCCACGCCGAGGGACCTGACTTCCGCCCGTCTGTGGGTGATGCGCTAACGATGCGCACGTTCCCCCTCTTCTTCGAGGTGCTTCGCGTATTGCTGGCAAATGGGGTCACCGTCGTTGCCGAAGCCGCATTCCAGGATCGCCTCTGGCGTGAAGGGCTCACACCATTGCTCCCGCTAGCACGGCTGCGACTCATTCACTGCACGGTCGATGCAGGCGTCGCGCGCGAGAGGATGCTGCGACGCGCGTCCGATCCCACGCGAGCCGCGCACGCGGACGCCCAGTGGGTAGCTGCCGGGATGTCGACGTTCGAAAGGGTCTCACTGCCGGCGCCGTCGCTCGTCGTGGACACGACGAACGGCTATGTTCCGGATCTCGGAGCCATTGTCAGCTTCGTCGGCGGTGATCCCCCCCGCGACACAGGCACATAGCGGAATCGATCGCGGCCCCACACAGAGTCGAATGGGTGTCCGCTCAGGAGACCCGGCGCGGCGGTCGCCGCATCGCCAGAGGGACCGGCTCGCACGCGCACTCCACGCTGGCTTCGAGCAGCGCGCGATCCCAGCGCGCGAGGTCCGCCGCGGCGGCATAGGTGCTCTCGAGGAACGACAGCAGCGCCGCCGCGGGGTCCGCGGATGTCCGCACCGCGTCATAGGGCAGGAGGAATTCGCCGCGTGCGCTATCCCACGACGCGGCAGCCGGTTCGATGCGCGCGGCGGCGAGCCCATCGAGCGCCGGCATCGCGTAGGCGTAGTACTCCGCTCGCGGTACGTCGTCGCTCCCCGGCCAGAAGCCGGCCGAGATGAGTTCGTGCGAGTAGGACTCGTGCATGACGTGCGGATGGACGTGCGGCGGGACGCCTCCGGTGTACGGCGGCGAGCGCCGTCCGCTGAAACGCGCCGCCGCGAGATCGAACGACCCCCAGAAGAATTGCACCGGGCTCGCCTTGCCGAGGAAGCCCGCGCGAAAGCGTTCGAAGACGACGTGAGTGCGCAGGAGCGCGGCCGCGAAACGGCGCACCGCTTCGCGGTCGTACGCGCGGATCTCGACGTCGTCGCGGAACGGGATCGCGGTGGCGACCTCGTTCGGCACGCCGTCGATCCGCGGAGCCGCCACGCCAACGTGCGCGAGCGCGTCGAGCAGCTCCCGGTAGACGTCCGCGACCGACATCGAGCGCAACGGGAGCGCGGCGCGTCCACCGCGGCTGGTCACGACCCTGAGCTCGTGCTCGACGAGATCGAGGTCGATCTGGAACGCCTCGTCACCCATGGGGATGAGCCCGGTGGAGAGGCCCCGAGGCGTCACCTGGAGCGTCGAGTTCCACCAGTGGTTCACCAGCGGCGTGCTCGCGAGGCGGATCTTTCCGATGATCTGCGCCCAGCGATGGAGCGGGTAGAGCGTGTCCTTCCACTCGTCATACACGAGCGGGGGCCACGCGGTCACGACTTCGTGGCCCAGCGACCCTCGAGCGGCAGTCCCGCATCCTCCCAGTCGAGCAGTCCACCCGAGTAGCGCCGCACGTTCCGGTACCCACGCCGGACGAGCTCGCGGTATAGCGCGACGCTCGAAAGGCAGTCGACGTTCGAGCAGTACACGACCACCTCGTCGTCGGGCCGGATCGCCCCGTAGAGCTCATCCGGGGTGTCGAAATGGAGCGAGCCGGGGATGTGCTTGGCGTCGAACGCCCAGCGCGTGAGCGCCATGATCAGCTTGAAGTCGTCGCGCCGGTCGAGCTTCGCCTTGAGCTCGTCGCGGTCGATCGTTCGGATCGGCTCGCGGCCGAGCGCCGCGTTCGGATGAGGGAGGTCGGTCCCGTGCAGCGTCGCCGTGCGGCCAAAACGGGCACATGCACGCATCTATTCCGCTCGCCCTCCGTCGTTCCCGCTCGGCGGCATGGCTACCATGCGACCGGTCGCAGATGCCGGATCGACAGCACGCCGCGCGTACTGGGACGGTCGCGCGAGCGATATACCGCGCGTGACGCACGCACGCACCGCGGTCGTCCTCGCGTTCGCGATCGTCGCAGGCGCATGCGGTGCCGCGGCGCCGATACAGGGCTCGGTCGCCGTCACATCAGCGGCACCGACAGCCGAGCCCACGGCCGCGCCGACGATCGCACCGACGACGGCGCCGAGCGCGAAGCCGACGGCGACGCCCGAACCGGACTACACGAAGCAGCCGGCCATCTCCAACGACCTCGAGCCGTACATCCAGCAGGTCATCGAGGCGGAGCGCGCCGTCCGCGACCCGAACGTCACCGGCAAGAAGCTCGAGTGGTACGGCTGGATGCAGCAGCTCACGTTCGGGCAGCTCGCGGACTTCCCCGAGTGGGCCGACCCGCTGCTGAAGGCGCTCCCCGCCGACGTGCGGCCCGGCGTCGAGGGCACGCTCAACGCGGGCAAGGAGCTCCGCCGCCTGAAGGGGCCCACACCGAAGACCTTCCCCGAGTGGAAGATCGTGGAGCCGAAGCCGATCGACACGCTCATGTCCTTCTATAGGGAGGCCGAGAAAGAGTTCGGCGTGCCGTGGTACTACCTCGCGTCCATCAACCTCGTGGAGACGCGCATGGGCCGCATCCGCGGCGTCTCGAGCGCCGGCGCGCAGGGCCCGATGCAGTTCATGCCCGGCACGTGGGACGCGTACGGCGGCGGCGGGAACGTGAACGACGAGCACGACGCGATCCTGGGCGCGGCGCGCTACCTCAAGGCGTCAGGCGCGCCGAAGGACATCGACAACGCGCTCTTCGCGTACAACCGCCACCTCGGCTACGTGAACGCGATCAAGGGCTACGCCGAGGTCATGCGCCGCGATCCGACCGCGTACCGCGGCTACCACGGCTGGCAGGTCTACTACCCGACGGTCGAGGGGATCTTCCATCTCGCTCCGGGCTGGACGAAGCCCGCGGACTAGGGCCAGCTACTCGGCCTTCTTCCGCGGCGCGCGCTTCGCGGTCGTTCCCTTCGCCGCTGTGCGCTTCGTCGCGCGCTTCGGCTTCGGCGCGGGTTCGGGCTCGACCGCTTCGGGTGTTACCTCAGCGTCGCCCTCTGCCTGCGCGGCCTCGGCGAAGTCCTCGACGTCCTGATCGTCGCCGCGTACGTCCTCGCCGGCCGGCGTCTCCTCGTCGAGCATGAGATCGGTCGCGGGCTCGCCGTCTTCCGGCTCCTCGCCGACCTCTCGCTCGTCGGCCGGCGGGCGCTCGGGACGCTCGACCTGTGGCGGCGCCGCGTCGCGCATCCGCTGGCGCAGCGCTTCGAACAGCACGACCGTGCCGGCCGCCGCCGCGTTCAGCGACGAGACCTGGCCGCGCATCGTGATGCGCACGACCTGGTCACATCCCTCGAGCACGAGGCGCCGGATGCCCTCGCCCTCGCCGCCGACGACGATCGCCGTCGCGCCGCGGTAGTCGACCTCGTCCCATTCCATGTCGCCCGAGTCGTCGGTCCCGACGACCCACACCCCCTTCTCCTTCAGGGCATCGATCGCCTGCCGGAGGTTGGCGACGTCGGCGATGAGGAGGTGCTCGCTCGCGCCGGCGCTCGTGCGCGACACGGCCGGCGTGAGACCGACCTGGCGGTGACGCGGGATGACGACGCCGTCGACGCCCGCCCCTTCCGCGGAGCGGAGGAGGACGCCGAAGTTCTGCGGATCCTGCAGCGAATCGATGACGAGGACGAGCGGCGGATCGGTGAGCGTGTCGAGGTGCAGCAGCATCTCGTCGAGCTCCAGGCCCGGCCGGCCCTCGGCGATCGCGACGATGCCCTGATGCTCGACGCCCGGCGACAGCCGCTCGACGTCGATGCGGTCCACGAAGCGGACCTGGACGCGCTTCTCCGTCGCCTCGCGGAGGAGATCGTTCACCGCGCCGCTGCGCGCGCCGCGCTCGTTCGCGACGAAGATGCGGCGGATCGACCGGCCAGCGCGCAGCGCCTCGAGCACCGCGTGCGGTCCGGAGATCGGCTCGCCGCCCTCCTCGGCCGGGCCGGTGCGCGGCCCCGCGGTCGCGCGACGGACCATCTCCTGGTAGCGCTGCTGGCGCGGGCCGCCGATCTGCGGGCGGAAGCCGCCCGGACGTTGGCCTGCGAAGGGCGGCCGCGGTCCCGCGAACGGCGGGCGCGGGGCCGCGCCCGGCGGACGGAAGCCGGTGCCGCCGCCGCGCCAGGGGCCGCGCTGCTGCGACCCGCGCTGGCGGCGCTCATACGCGCCGACCTCGCGCATCTGCGACGAGCCCTCATCGTCCTCGGGCGGCCGCGCGGGGGCGGGCGGCGCGCCCATCGGGCGACCCGGGCCTCCAGGCGGTGGGCCCATCGGCGGGCCCATCGGACGGCCGCCGCGGCCGCGCCGTCCGCGCCGCCGGCCACGGTCACCGCCGCCGCCGCCGCGCCATGGCTGGGCCTGCGGGGGGCGCGGCCCGCCCGGCTCGGCCGGTCCGCGGTCCTCGGGCGGCGGGGCGCCCCGCTCTTCGTTGGTCGGCGCGTCGTGCGCCGGCTCGCGTTCGGTCTCGTCCATCAGCTGTCTTCCTTCTTGATGCGCTCCCAGCGCTGTCCTTCTTTCGTGTCCTTCACGAGATAGCCGCGCTTGCGAAGCTCCTCGCGCAGCTCGTCGCTCCGTCGGTAGTCGCCCGCGGCGCGCGCGCGCTGGCGCTCGTCGAGCAGCGCCTTCGCCTCGGGATCGATCTGCGTCGCGCCTTCCGCCCAGCCGCGCAGGCCGAGGCCGAGCACGCGGTCCATGTCGAAGACGAGTCCGAGCGCGCGGGCGCGGTCGCGCAGATCCGGTGACGAGAGCATCGCGACCGCGTCCTCGGCCGCGGCGAGCGCGCGCGGCGCGTTGAAGTCGTCGGCGATCGCCTCGACGAACGTCGCGCGCAGCGGATCGTCCGTCGGCGGATCCGCGGGCTCCGTCGCCTGGCGCGCCTCGCCGATGAGCCCGCGCCAGCGCTCGAGCCGCGCCTGGGCGGCGGCGAGCGCGTCGCGCGTGAAGTCGAGGCCCTTGCGATACGACGTGCCGAGCATGAGCAGACGGAAGGCGAGCGGGTCGAAGCCCCATCCCTCGATGTCGGAGAGGCGGTAGAAGCCGCCCGCGGACTTCGCCATCTTCGTGCTGTCGATCCTCAGGAAGCGGTTGTGCATCCAGTAGCGGACGAACGGCTTGCCCGTCGCGCCTTCGGACTGCGCGATCTCGCACTCGTGATGCGGGAACAGATGGTCCTCGCCGCCGGAGTGCAGATCGAACGTCTCGCCGAGGTACTCCATCGACATGGCCGAGCACTCGATGTGCCAGCCCGGGTTCCCGCGGCCCCACGGTGAATCCCACTGCTGCAGGTCACCGGGTTTCGCACCGCGCCAGAGCGCGAAGTCTCTCGGGTGGCGTTTGTTCGGGTTCACCTCGATGCGCGCGCCCGCCATGCGCTCCTCGGGCAGCTCCTCGTTGAGCCGCGTGCCGTATCCGGGGAACGTCGTCGCGTCGTAGTACACGCCGTCGGCCGCGGCGTACGCGTGCCCCGTGCCGATGAGCCGCTCGATGAGGCGGATCATCTGCGGGATGTGCTCCGTCGCTTTCGAGACGACGTGCGGGGCGAGGATGTTCAGCTTGCGCCGGTCGGCGAAGAACTGCTCCGTGTACATCCGCGCGAGGTCCTGCGGGTCCTTGCGCTCGCGCTTCACGCCGACCGCCATCTTGTCCTCGCCCGTGTCGGCGTCGCCGACGATGTGGCCGACATCGGTGATGTTCATCACCTGCGTGACGCGGTACCCCAGGTACTCGAAGGTCCGCCGCCAGACATCGGCGACGAGGTACGCGTAGAGGTTGCCGATGTGCTGCCAGTCGTAGACGGTCGGGCCGCAGTTGTACATGCCGATCGTGCCCGCTTCGAGCGGCTCGAACGGGACGACCTGGCGGCGCGCGCTATCGAACAGGCGCAGCGGTGGCTGGGTCGCGATGGGTCGCCTCCTTGGGTCTGGCTAGCGCTCTTCGACGAGCGCGGTGGCGATGGCCGCGATGGCCTCACCCGCCCCGAGGGCGCCGAGGCCGTCGTTCGTCGTCGCCTTGACGCTCACGCGTCCGGCATCCGTACCCATCGCGTGGGCGATCGCCTCGCGCATGGCCGCGACGTGCGGCCCGAGGCGCGGCGCTTCCGCGATGACGGTCGCGTCCACCGACGCGACGACGAGGCCCGCACCGGACAGGAGCGCTGCCACGCGGCGCAGCAGCCCCAGGCTGCTCGCTCCCGCATATGCCGGATCGTCGCTCGGGAAGTGCGTCCCGAGATCGCCGAGCCCGCCGGCCCCGAGGAGCGCGTCCATCACCGCGTGCACCAGGACGTCGCCGTCGGAGTGACCCACCAGGCCCTTCGGATGCTCGATCGCGACACCGCCCAGTACGAGGCGGCGATCCGGCGCGAGCCGGTGGATATCGTAGCCGACCCCCGACCTCATCGCGGCAGCATGCGACTCGTCGTCGAGCCAGCGATCGCGGCCAGCTCCTTCGCCACGAGCTCGCGCGCGTATCCGAGGTCCTCGGTGGTCGTGATCTTCAGGTTGCGCCGCTCGCCCTGCACCATCCGCGTCCGGCCGCCCGCCGCGACGACCGCGGCCGCGTCGTCGGTGAAGGAACGGTCGCCGGCGCGCGCACGCGCGCGGTCGAGGACGTCCCGGCGGAAGGCCTGCGGTGTCTGCACCTGCCAGAGGCCTTCGCGCTCGAGCTCCTCCACGGAGACCCCCGCCTCGTCGGCGCGCCGCACCGTGTCCGCGAGCGGCAGCCCCGCGACGCCGCTGCCGTCGCGCCGGGCGCTCTCGACGCACCGCGCGAACAGGCTCGGCGTGACGAACGGCCGCGCCGCGTCGTGGATCGCGACGATCTCGGCGGTGGTCGCGTCGAGCGCGGCCCATGACGACGCGGTCCGCGTCGCGCCACCCGCGACGACGCGCACCGCGGCGTAGCGCCTGCGCACCGCGGCCTCGACCGCGCCGAGCCGCGCCGGCGCCGCGACGACGACGATCTCATCGAAGATCCCCGCGGCGTCGGCGGCCGCGATGGACCAGCACACGACCGGAACGCCGCCGAGGTCGGCCGTGACCTTGTCCTCGCCGAGCCGCTGCGAGCTCCCCGCCGCGAGGATCGCGGCGGCGGCGCGTGCGCTCAGCGGCCGATGGCCCGCACGCGGCGTGCGGCGTCCGCGTCGCCCTTCGGCTGCGCGAAGATCATGCGGCCGCCGACCGTCTGCAGGACGCGCATGACCGTCACGGTGACGTCGCTGCCGACGTGGCGCGACCCGCTCTCGATGACGACCATCGTCCCGTCCTCGAGATAGCCGACGCCCTGCCCGGGCTCCTTGCCGTCCTGGATGACGCGCACCGCGAGGTCCTCGCCGGGAAGGACGACCGGCCGCACCGCCTTCGAGAGGTCGTTCATGTTGAGCACGGTCACACCCTGCAGCTCCGCGACACGATTGAGGCCGTAGTCGTTCGTCATGATCGCGACGCCGAGCGATCGCCCGAGCGCGACGAGCTTCGCGTCGGCGCCCTGCTCGGGCGGGTCCTGATCCATCACCTCGACGCGGACGGTCGTCTCGCGCTGCATGCGCTGCAGCATCTCGAGCCCGCGTCGCCCGCGCTCGCGGCGCGACGCATCGGACGAGTCGGCGAAGAGCTGCAGCTCCGCGAGGATGAACCGCGGCAGCAGCAGCGTCCCGCCGATGAAGCCGGCCTTCGCGACGTCGGCGACGCGGCCGTCGATGATCACCGAGGTGTCGAGCAGCATCCGCTGCGACGACTCGCGGTCGCGGCGGCCCGCGCGGAGCTCACGTGCGGCGGCCGCGAGATCCGCGCGCTTCACTGCGCCAGCCATGGCGCCGATGAAGCCCAGGAGGATCGCCGCGACGAGCGGCGCGAAGCGGCCGATCTCCCCGGGCAGCAGCGCGAGCGGGAATGTGAGCAGCAGCGCGAGGAGCAGTCCGACGCCCACGCCGATGGACCCGCCGACGAGGTCGCCGAACGACATCTGCCGGATGCGTCGATCCATGGCACGCGCCGGGATCACGGTCGCGTACGGCGCGCCGAGCCACCCGAGGATCGCGCACAGCACGCCCATGAGCAGCACCGCGCGGACGCGGTCGTCGACGGGCGTGACGACGGTCACCTGGAGGAGCGCCGCGCCGAGGTAGAACCCGAACAGGAATCCCGCGACCGCGCCCGCGAGGCGTATGACCGAGAGCAGCATCCGCGCGAAGCCTACGCCAGCGACGGCTAGCGCTCGACGATCCCCGAGCGCTGCACCGCCTCGCGCAGATCCCTCACGCCGACGATCTCGAGCTTCGCGCCGTCGGCATCCTTGGCGCTCGCGGCCGGGACGATCGCGCGCTCGAAGCCGAGCCGCTCCGCCTCACGGAGCCGCGCGCCGAGGCGCTGCACACGCCGCACCTCGCCGCCGAGCCCGAGCTCGCCGAGGAACACCGCGCGCGGATCCGCCGCGCGGTCGCGCAGCGCCGACGCCATGGCGACGGCGAGGGCGAGGTCGGTGGCGGGCTCGCGGACGCGGAGCCCACCGACGAGATTCACGTACACGTCGTGCTGCCCCAGCGAGAGCCCGGCGCGCTTCTGCAGGACGGCGAGGAGGAGGAGCACGCGCTGCAGGTCGGCACCGTTCGCGGTGCGCCGCGGCAGGCCGAAGCTCGTCGGCGTGACGAGCGCCTGCACCTCGACGAGGAGCGGCCGCGTGCCCTCGAGGGTCGGGACGACGACGCTGCCGGGGACGCCCCGGCCGCGCTCCTCGAGGAAGACGCCCGACGGATCCGCCACCTCGGCGAGCCCGGTCTCCCCCATCTCGAACACGCCGACCTCGTCGGTCGACCCGAACCTGTTCTTCGTCGCGCGGAGGATCCGGAAGGAATGGAAGCGCTCGCCCTCGAGGTACAGCACGGCGTCGACGATGTGCTCGAGGACGCGCGGACCCGCGACGGCGCCCTCCTTCGTCACGTGGCCGATCAGGAAGATCGGGACGTCGTCGCCCTTCGCGACCTCGAGCAGACGAGCCGTGCACTCGCGCAGCTGCGACACGCCGCCGGCGGCCGATCCGATCGTCTCGGAGCTCATCGTCTGGATCGAATCGATCACCGTGAGCGCCGGCTGGATGCGGCGGATCGCCTCGATGACGGTCCCGACGTCGGTCTCCGCGAGGAGGAGGATCCCGCTGCCGTCGATGCCGAAGCGGCGCGCGCGCAGCTTGACCTGCGCGGCGGATTCCTCGCCGGAGACGTACAGCACCGTGCCGCGCTCACGGATGCGCGCCGAGGCCTGCATGAGCAGGCTGCTCTTGCCGATGCCGGGGTCGCCGCCGAGCAGGACGAGCGAGCCGGGGACGATGCCACCGCCGAGCACGCGGTCGAATTCGCCGATCCCCGTCGGCATGCGCTCCTCGGCGGACGGCGGGACCTCGTCGAGCGGGATCGCGACGCGAGGAGGTCTCGCGGACCCGTCGCGCCCCTTCGGCACCGCGACGACGCGCTCCTCGACGAACGTGTTCCAGCCGTCGCACCGCGGGCAGCGGCCGATCCACTTCGGGGAGTCGAAGCCGCACTGCTGGCAGACGAACGCGGTCTTGGGCGACTTGGCGGCGGGCATCGGGCCTTAGGTCGCCGCGTGCTCGCTCAAGAGCTTCAGGAGCGCTTCTCCTTGGGCGACCAGCCGGGACTCTCCTTTTCGGTCAACGGCCAGCAAGGCGACGCCATCGACCGCGGACGACCCATACGCGCGGACGTTGTCGCGTACGACCGCCAGGGCGTCCGCTTTGTGGGCGTATTCGCCGATCGCACTACCCGTCTCGAAGTCCCACAGCTCGTATGCCACCGTCGTTCTCCTCGATCCTCACTTTAGTCGACCGCGATCACCCGAACGACCGCACGGAGCAGGATCTCGGTGTCCGCGAAGACCGTGTGATGGCCGCTGGTGCGCAGCGTTCGCTCGACCTGCCACTCGTCAGACAGATGCAGTTCCGCCAGGAACCGACCGAGGTCGTATCGACGTGCTTGACGCCGAGCCTGCTCCTCCGTTCGGAAGACCGACAGGCCGCTCGCGAGCTGCACCTGGCGTGGATCCGCGAAGTGGCGACCCAGCGCGGACGGCGATAGGAAGTCGCGGGCGGTCGGCGGATCGCTGCGCACGATGCGGTACACGACCCGCGGACGTTGTGGACGATCGGGCATCGCTCAGCGGGTATCGGCTGTCGCATGCGCCCGTCTCTAGTGGAAGTCGAGCGTCCCCCTTGCCCGCGCCGCGCGCAGGAAGAACGAGAACGACAGGATCGCGAGCGCGAAAAGGACGACCGCGACCGCCGCCTCGGCGGCCAGCGATGCGGCGACGTCGACCGGAGTGCCGACGGTGAC